>NZ_JBFUMN010000110.1:0-4243 GCF_054049335.1 Roseateles sp. P5_E1 | reverse complement strand
GCCAACGGCAATGCCGTCGCCTTTACTGCGCTGAGCGAAGGCAGCGGCGCCGATTTCGCCAAGTCCTTTGCCAGCCCGGTTCCTGAGCCGGGCAGCGTGGGCCTGCTGGCATTCGGGCTGGTCGTGCTGATGCTTCGGGTGCGCCGCTCACAGCGTTGACTTGGCCGGCATGCAATCCGACATCGCACCGTAAAGGGCTGGGTCTTCACTGGCTCGTCGATCGTGGTGGTTCGCATGCTGGCGCAGACCGGATTCAGGCTGTATTCGGCTGCTCCCTGCGACGCCGGGTGACTTGATTCATCGCTGCATAGCACATCAGCTGGTGCACTGACATCTGGCCAGACAGGTCGTCGGGCCCAGGCCATCCGCGGCCTCAAAAGCCGCCAGTTCCAGTCATCAGCAAGCCACCGCTGCTACCGACCACCCAACCCGTGCGGGTATCGACGAACTGGAGCTTGCTGACATATTGGCCGCTTCCCGTGACTTGGCGCTTCCAGGTCTTGCCGCCGTCCACCGTGGCGAAGATCTCGCCCTGGGAGCCTCCGATCCAGCCGTGCTGCGCGTCAATGAACTGGACGGCCAACAAGAGCGCCGACTCATCGACGACCTTTGCCGTCCAGGTTTCGCCGCCGTCCACGGACAGCAGTGCCCGCCCGGACGGCCCCAGCACCCAGACCGTGCTGGCGTCCGCATAGGAGGCCTCGCTGAAGCGGAAACCGTCCGCTGAGGTATAGCGCAGCACCCAGGTCTTGCCGCCATCGCGGGTCTCGTGGATGCGGCCGGAGCCGAGCGCAATGCCACGGGTGGCGCTCTGGAAGCGAACATCGGTCACGCCGCTCGGCAGCGGCGCCGGCTCGCCCCAGCTCACGCCGCCGTCGAGGCTCTGAGCTAGGACGCGATCGGGGTAGGCACCGTAGCGGACCGCCCAGCCCAGGCGATCGTCGATGAACTGAATGCTCGCAAAGTCGTTACCGATGGGCGTGGCGCTCCAGGAGTCACCGGCATCGGTGGTCCGGTACAGGCTGGCACCTGCCAACAACCAGCCCAGCTTGTCCGAGGCGAATTGGAAGTCCGCGTCGTAGTTGCAGTAGGGGCTGTCCATGCCCAGGTCGGTCCGCCTCGTTTCCCAGGTCTTGCCGCCGTCCGTGGAGGATTTCAAGGTGCGATCCTCGACGCGCAGTTGCCGGTTGGCACCCAGCGCCATGAAGGCGAGAAGCTTGGGCCCGCCGTTGCAGTAGCGCCCGCCATGGGTTTGCTTGTCGAGGACATCCCAGCGGCTGCCCATGTCCGTCGACACGTAAGTGGCCAGGGTGGACGGATAGCCGATGTCGGTTTCGATGCTGCCGTAGGAATAGGCACTCACGTGAATGACCACCCGGGCTGTCGGGAAGTACTGCACCGTGCTGATCGAGTAGTCGCTGTGATCGAGCCGCGCTGGCACGGGCAGCTCCATCGGGGCCCAGGTGTTGCCGTTGTCCGAACTGATCGCCGCGGTAGACCTGAAAGGCTTGACCACCAGTACCGATGCGCCCAGGCGGATCGGCGCCTCCGTGAGGGTCCAGTTCACCGCGCTCCAGGTATCGCCCGCATCGGTGCTGCGATAGTTGCTGATGAACAAGGTGTCGCTGGCGTTCACGGCGAGCAGGTTCGATGCCTGCAGGCTCGCCGGCAGCCCCTGCGGCGTCACGGCCTGCCAGCTGGCGCCGCTGTCCCGGCTGCGCAACCAATCGGTGGTCACAACGCCCTGGCCATTGACCAGCGCCGTGTGGATGCGCTGGATCAGGACGCCTTCGCTGTCGAGCAGCTGCATCCGATAGCTGCTCGTGCCTTCGGTCGGGCGCAGGTCCAGGACGCGGGTCTCGTTGAGCCCGAAGTCTGCTGACCTGTAGACCTGCCCGTCACGCAGCGACCAGAGTATCTTGCCCTGGCTGACGCCGATGACCGGATAGCCGAGGGTGCGCCAGGTCTGCCCACCGTCCGTGCTGGTGAATGTCGYCGACGAACCGCCCTGGCCTTGGGCCAAGACGAGGTTGTTGGCGTCGTAAAAGAGCAGCGGCAGCGAGCTGGCAGCGGCCGGCCTTGTGGACGCCTTCCAGCTTGCGCCGCCGTCGTTCGTGCGCAGCAAGCTGTTCTCCGCGCCGAGAACATAGCCCACGTCGGCACTGGCGAAGCGCACGCTGTACAGCGACACATCCACACCGGAGTTCTGCCGGGCCCAGGCCACGCCCGCATTGACCGTCTTGAGAATCTCACCGGCCTCGCCAACCATCCAACCCAATGTGGGGTTGACGAAAAATGTGTCGTAGCGCAGGTTGCCCGTCGGTTGTGGCGAGTTCCAGCACCAGCCGGCGGCGCTCTGCTCGCCGCTGCAGATGAGGCCGGCGACGAAGGCATGGTTGCTGATGCTCAACCCGACCTTCACTTCGCGCACCACACCCGCGCCGTTGGTGACCTTCAGCGTGACCTGGTAGTCGCCGCCCTTGGCGTAGGCGTGGCTCGGACTGGGGCTGTCGCTGACCGCGCCGTCGCCGAAATTCCAGCTGTACTGGAAGTCGACCGCCGTGCCTCCCGTTTGGTTGAACTGAACGGCGCTGGCCATCTCGGCCGCGGACGGCGCGGTGATGGCGAGGCTGTCGGGGATCGGCGTGACGACCTTGGGCGTATCGTCACCGGAGCCGCCACCTCCGCCACCGCAGGCACCCAGCATCACCGCGGCCAAGAAGCCGGCCAGACAGGCGCGCATGCGCCCGCCGCACAGAAATCCGCTCATCGTATTCGCCCCTGAAAGTGCTTATTTGCTAACGAAATGATCTCATGGCGGACGTCCACAATACCACTCCGAGGCCAGCCGCTCCAGGATGTAGATCTCCTTCACCGCCGTCTTGCCCGTGCGCCGGCAGCTGAAGTCCGCCGTCTTGCGGTGGGCGTCCATCTCCACCATCTTCAGGCACTGCACCGGGTCCAGCTCCACGTTGTGCACGTGCTTGTGCCAAAGGGCRTGCGGCCGCAGGCCCGTCACCGGGTCCGGCTGCGCAAACCGCATGATCTCGGCCTCGGCCACCGAGGCATGCTCGCGCCGCACCGCAGCGCTGAGCCTCACGCCCGACCTTCGGCCGCGCCGCCCTGCTGCGCCTGGTGCTCCAGCAGCACCGGGTCCTTCGCCGCCACGGGCGGGCTTCAGCTCGTCGTCAAGCAGGCCCTGCCAGATGGTCATGGGCCGGCCACGGTACTCGGTGGCATTGCCCAGCGCCAGCGCCAACATCGAGGCTTTCGCCACGTTCAGTTGCACGTCGACGGCGAGGTACTGCAGCTCCTCGCTATGAGTCACCACGCTCACGCCGATGTCGCTGCCCAGGCCCGTCCACGTGTAGCCGAAGTAGTCGAGCGAATGGCTCCAATTCGTCAACATCGACAGCCGCACCGACCGAGCCGAGGTGGACCGCGTGCGTGCCTGGGACTGGCGACGGGCGGCCCCGCTGGGGTCGCGACTGGAACACCCGAGGTGCGAGTGGCCGGCACGGGCACCGCGCTTGTGCTGCAGGGCGGTGTTTCCATGCGTCAATCCGCCGCTTCAGCGACATCGGAGATTGGCATGGCACGTTCACCCGCACTCGTTCTGGCCGCCTGCCTGTTGTCGATCGGGGCTGCCGCGCAAGCGGCGACGCCAAAATTCTCGGCCACGGCTTCGGCGGGCAGCGGCACCATCAATATCCCTGGCCCGACCGACTACCACTCCAACGCGGACACGGTGCCAGTCAGTTTCACGGCCACGTCTTCGCAATTCGAAGCGGCCGGCGGCGGGGCGGCGGTGTCCACGGGGCTGGGCCGCTCCAATTCCTCGGCCTCCGCCGACCTGGGCGTCTTGCATCTGCTGGCCGAAGCCAGCGCCAACCTGACCAGCACGAATGGCGCCGCCATGTCCGTGAATGGCAGCAGTTCGGCCAGCGGCAGCATTGACGATGCATTCACGATCAATGCCGTCAATTGCCAGAACCTGACTCTGTGTGGCCCCGGCGCCTTGGGGCTGCTGACCTTCTCGATCGGTGCCTCGGGGAGCATCGGCGGCAACGGCAACGTGAGTGGCAACTGGTCCGTCATCGGGCAGTGGACGGCCGACGTCACATTGAACGCGGGCTATCTGCCGGGGTCGCCCTTGTCAACCAGCGCCGCCTGGCATGGTGATCATTCGATCTCTCGCAACGGCAACGGTGCCCTGTTCGAGTCCAGCAATGGAGATTTCGGC
>NZ_JBFUMN010000109.1:0-4800 GCF_054049335.1 Roseateles sp. P5_E1 | reverse complement strand
TGCCACTGCCTAAGCCTCCTGCACAACGCGCCAGCCGCCTCGATGCCTCTGCTTACTCGGCCACTCTGACCCCCAGCAAACCTCGCGCGACGCCTCCCGTCGTCGTCGCGCCCGCCGCCGCTCCGGTCGCGGTGCCGACAGCCGAAGTGCTGCGGCTTCCCACCCCCACCTCCAGCCCCGCTGCCGCCAGGCCGGGACTGCCCATAAAAACAGCCAGCAAGGCGCCGGCCAGAGCCGCCGCGCCCAAACGCACGCGAAAACCCGCCGGCGCAGCCAAGCTCTTCGTGCTCGACACCAATGTGCTGATGCATGACCCGATGTCTCTGTTCCGCTTCGAGGAGCACGACGTCTTCCTGCCCATGATCACGCTCGAGGAGCTGGACGGCCACAAGAAGGGCATGACCGAGGTCGCCCGCAACGTGCGCCAGGTCAGCCGCGAACTGGACCAGCTCGCCGCCAGCCTGAAGACCAGCGGCATCGAGGAGATGGCCAAGGGCCTGCCCCTGGCCGGCACGGGCCACCGCGAAGCCGAGGGCAAGCTCTTCTTCCAGACCGAGCTGATCGATGCGCCGCTGCCGCAAGGCCTGCCCCAGGGCAAGGCGGACAACCAGATCCTGGGCGTCGTCCAGGCGCTGAAGGGCATGCACCCAGGCCGGGAAGTGGTGTTGGTGTCCAAGGACATCAACATGCGCRTCAAGGCGCGGGCCCTTGGTCTGCCCGCCGAGGATTACCGCAACGACAAGACGCTGGAAGACTCCGACCTGCTCTACACCGGCGTCCAGGCTCTGCCCTCGGATTTCTGGGACCGCCATGGCAAGACCATGGAGAGCTGGCAGCAGGGCGGCACGACCTACTACCGCATCAGCGGCCCGCTCGTGCCCACGCTGCTGATCAACGAGCTGGTCTACCTGGAGGCGCCCGGCGAGACGCCCCTGTACGCCAAGGTCACCGAGATCACCGGCAAGACGGCCGTGCTGCGCACGCTGAAGGACTACGGCAATCAGAAGCACGCCGTCTGGGGCGTGACGTCGCGCAACCGCGAGCAGAACTTCGCGCTGAACCTGCTGATGGACCCGGAATGCGACTTCATCACGCTGACCGGCACCGCCGGCACCGGCAAGACGCTGATGACGCTGGCTGCCGCCTTGGCCCAGGTCTTCGATGACCGCCGCTACAGCGAGATCATCGTCACCCGAGTGACCGTGCCCGTGGGCGAGGACATCGGCTTCCTGCCGGGCACCGAGGAAGAAAAGATGGGCCCCTGGATGGGCGCCCTCGACGACAACCTCGAGGTGCTGGCCAAGGGCGGCTCCACCGCCGGCGAATGGGGCCGTGCCGCCACCAATGACCTGGTGCGCAGCAAGATCAAGATCAAAAGCCTGAACTTCATGCGCGGGCGCACCTTCTTGAACAAGTTCGTCATCATCGACGAGGCCCAGAACCTGACGCCTAAACAGATGAAGACCTTGATCACGCGCGCCGGACCGGGCACCAAAATCGTCTGCCTGGGCAACCTGGCGCAGATCGACACGCCCTACCTGACCGAAGGCAGCTCGGGCCTGACCTTCGCGGTCGACCGCTTCAAGGGCTGGGCCCACAGCGGCCACGTGACGCTGGCCCGCGGCGAGCGCTCGCGGTTGGCGGATTTCGCTTCCGAAGTTCTTTGAACCGATGCGGCCCCTTCGTGGGGCCGTTTTTTTTCCATCAAATGGTTGCGATACCATTTCGCATCCACTGCCTGGCATTCCCATGATCTACCGCTCCCTCGGCCGCACTGGCTGGAACATCTCTGCCATCGGCTTCGGCGCCTGGGCCATCGGCGGCACCTGGGGCCATACGGACGACAGCGCCGCGATGGCGGCCCTGCACCGGGCGCTGGACCGCGGTGTGAACTTCTTCGACACCGCCGACGTCTACGGCGATGGCCACAGCGAGCGCCTGCTGGCCCGCCTCAAGCGCGAGCGCCCCGGCGACGCCTTCTACATCGCCACCAAGGCCGGCCGGCGCCTGAACCCGCACGTCGCCGACGGCTACCGCGATCTGCGGCCCTTCATCGAGCGCAGCCTGCAGAACCTCGAGACCGACAGCCTGGACCTGCTGCAGCTGCACTGCCCGCCCAGCGCCGTCTACGCCATGCCCGAGGTCTTCGCCGCACTGGACGACCTGGTGCGCGAAGGCAAGCTGCGCCACTACGGCGTCAGCGTTGAGCGTATCGACGAAGCCCTGGCCGCGCTGAAGTTTCCCGGCGTGCAGTCGGTGCAGATCATCTACAACCTGTTCCGCCAGCGGCCCGCCGAAGCCTTCCTGCCTGCCGCACAAGCCGCACAGGTCGGCGTGCTGGCCCGACTGCCGCTGTCCAGCGGCATGCTCAGCGGCAAGTTCACGCGCGACAGCCGCTTCGGCGCCGACGACCACCGTGGCTTCAACCGCCAGGGCGAGGCCTTCGACAAGGGCGAGACCTTCTCGGGGGTCGATTTCGAGCAGGGCCTCGCCGCCGTCGAGGAATTACGCGCCCTGCTGCCCCCGGGAGTGAGCATGGCCAGACTGGCGCTGCGCTGGATCCTGATGAATGAGGCCGTCACGACCGCCATCCCCGGCGGCCGCACACCCGAGCAGGTGGATGAGAACGTCAGCGCTGCCGACCTGGCCGCCCTGCCCGCGCCGCTGATGCAGGCACTAGTGGACGTCTACCAGCGCCGCATCGCGCCGCAGGTGCACAGCCTCTGGTGAACCCTCGCGCCTTTCGTGCAGCATTAAAAAAGCGGCCCGCGGGCCGCTTCGTTCTTTGCCCCCCGACGGCTCAGGTACGGCGACGGCGACCTGCCGCCAAGCCTGCCAGCGCGATGCCCACCAGGGCCATCGAGGCCGGCTCCGGCACATTGACGGTGATGTCGGTGGTCGCAAGGGTGGCGCCGGCCGCATCGGTGACGAAGAGGCGGAAGTCCGTCGAGCTGGCCGCATACGGGTTGAAGTTGAAGCCCGGTGTCGTCAGGAAGGACATCTCCAGGTTCCACGACTCGCCCAAAAACGTCGGCAGGCCCGCGGTCAGCAGGTCGATGTCGGTGTAGCTGACGGCGGCGCTGCTGTCGGTGTCGATGCCCAGCCAGATCTTGCAGCCCTGGCAGCCCCGAATGTCGTAGGCGAAGTCGAAGCTCCAGTTCGCGTAGTTCTTGCCGTCTGGCAGGTAGACGCCACCTTGCGCCTGGAAGTTACGCACGCCGTCATTGGCCAGAAAGGCGCTGTTCTTGTACGCATGGGCGCCGACGGCGACCTTCACACCGCTGGCCGCCACAGCGGCGAACTGCACGGTCTCCAGGCCGCTGCTGCCCGCAGGCGGCCAACCATCCGCCGCCGTCAACATCGTCAAGGCGGCATGCGCCGAGAGCGGGGCCAGGCCGGCGAAAGCCGCCGTGGCAAGCATCTTCTTGATCATCTGTTTGTCTCCAGTGTGGGCAATGTTTTGCAGGCCCTGTTGACGCAACAACACGCTTTGGGGCGACGCACAATCCCTAGTGCATCAACCATGCCAACACCTCGCCGCTTGTAGGACGGTCCAGTAGGACGAGCACCGCAGGCAACCTTGAAATGCCCCCACGGTTGAAGGTGGAAATTCCCTCGACATGCGGCAAACCCTAGGGTTAGGCCCTTGCGCTGAAATGACCCGTCAGGGAAATGCCACCCAATGCCGATCAGATATCCGGTTAACGATCAGTCGCCGCGCTGAACGGCTTTCGAGAATCGTTTCACGCCGGCATCCTGGGCCGTCGCCTGGCGTCCAGCATTGATCAGCCTGTCGATCTGCTCCGCCGGCAGCTTGAGCCGCGTCGGAATCGCGTTCAGCGCCTGCTCCTCGGTCTCGGGCAAATCAGCAAAGCTGATCTGGGTGACGCTGAACTTGATGTCCTCGCAATGCCATTCCGGGTTCAGCGCCCGCAGCGCGGCCTTGCGCTCGTCGCTGAGACTGCAGCGATAGGTCACCAGGTCGCGCTCCCAGTTGCGCACCATGGGCACAAAGCTCGCATAGCTCATGCGCATGGTGCTCTCGATGGCCGTGTCGACGGCGCCGGATGCGATCTCCATGCCCGAGGGGCCGGCCACCTCGCGGGCCCAGTCCGCGCTCGGGCCCTGGCCAGCATCGACGACGATGAAAAGCAGGCGGCGCATCGTCGCCGCGTCCTGCTCGGGGATGGGGCCATAGGGCGTGTTCAGCAGCACGCGGCTTTGCAGGATGGCCACCAGGCCGAGGTTGTCGGTCAGTCCACCGTCGACGAGCTTCAGATAGCGGCCCGCCTTGGGGTCGGCGTTGTCGCGGAACAACCGCGCTAGCGCCAGCCGCAGCCGGTACTGGTCGTCGCGCTCGTCCCGGCGCACCGCCAGGCCCGGCGGCATTTGCACCTGGCAGGCATCGGGAAAGCGCTCCAGCACCACAGGCGCGAAGAGCAGCGGCACCGCCATCGACGCCGCCACCGCCTCGGAGACCGGATAACTCGCCAGGTCACTGCACAGCGCATCGAAGGCACGCTCATGGAAGGGAAAGGCCAGCCGGTACTGCACATTGCTGGCGCTGATCCACACCACGGGCCGCGAGCGCTTGAACATGTCGGCGAATGTCGCGCCCTTGAAGACATCGTTCTCCAGCCAGTCGTTGAAGTCGCTGCGATCGTTCAGGCCACCGGCAAACAGACGCCGCAGGTTGTTGGGGTTGAGCAGGCTGAAGCGCAGGTTGGCTTCGCCGTCGCGCAGCAGCACCTTGTCGCGGAACTCACGCAGGCCCTCGGCGCCGTGCAGGCCGAAGTAGGC
>NZ_JBFUMN010000108.1:0-4909 GCF_054049335.1 Roseateles sp. P5_E1 | reverse complement strand
CGTCGATGCCATCCGCCCGCCGATGCCACTGCCCGGGGGCGGCGAGATCCTCGTGACGACCAGCGTCGGCATGGCCTGCTGGGGCGGCGTGGGCGACGGTGCCGACGACCTTCTCGAGCGCGCTGACCGGGCCTTGTACCGCGCCAAGGCCGCCGGGCGTGACACCTTCGCGCAAACCATCTTCTGATCGCCGGAGCTGGTAACAACCCGGGCGCGGCGCCGGGCCAAAATGCGCCCGCAGTGACTGCCGCCGTCGCCCTTCCCCGCCGTTTGCCGCCCGACCCCAAGCAGCTGCAGCGCTGCCTGCTGCTGGCGGTGCTGCTGCACGTCTGGCTGGTGCTCGTCTTCGGCAACGCCAGCGGCACGGCCGCGCCGGGCCAGGGTATCTGGGGCAGCCTGACCGTCAAGCTGCTGGGCCGCAGCGGCAGTGAAGCCGGCGCGCCGCCGAACGACAGCAGCACGGCCGACTCCGGCGGACAGCGTGGGCCAACGCCCGCCGTTACCGAAGCTGGCGCCGCCAGGCTGGGCCGCACGAACCCGCAGGAAGTGCCACCCGAAGCCGCCCGCACCGAGGAGCCCTCGCCCGCACCGCCCAGCGCGGCGACGCTGGAGCTGCCCGAAGGCTTCAAACCCGTGGAGCGCGAGAACCTCAGCGCACCGCCGCGCACCGCGCCGCTGCAGACGCCCTCGGCGGAACTGCCCGCCGCCGTTGGCCGCCTGGAAGCCAGGCCCGAGGCCGCCGTGGCGCCATTGCCCTCCGCCACCAGCCTGCGCGCGCCGAGCCGCCCGACCGAGTTGCCCACCCTGCCTGCCGATCTGCCCTCGGCGGTGCGCCGCCTGGAGGCTGCACCCGCCGCCCCTGCGCCCGCCTTGCCCCGCCCGGCTGAGCTGCGCGCTGCGCCTGCGCCGGCCACCACCGCCACGCCGAGCGTCGAACTGCCGGCCCCGGTGCGCCGCCTCGAGGCGCCAGCCGAGGCGGGTGTGAGCCGGGCACCGCCACGCGCCGCCGAGTTGCGTGCCGCGCCGCCCAGCACCGTCGCCCAGCCTGAACCGAGCACCGCCCTGCCCTCCGCCGTACAGCGGCTGGAGGCGCCGACAGCCGAAGGCGGCGCCGTCACGCCGCTGACGCGCTCCAGCGAACTGCGCGCACCAGCGGCAGCCGCCACGGCCACGGCGCCGGCGCTGAACAGCCAGGACCTGCCGGCACCGGTGCGCCGCCTGGAGTCGGCCGATGGCGGTGCTGCAGTCACGCCGCTGCAAAGCACCGCCACCCCGCGAACCGCCGCGGCCGCACCTGGCGCGTCGGCGCTGAACGAGCTGTCAGGCAACGTGCCCGGCGAGGTCAACGCCCCGGCCGGCCCGGCGAAAGGCGATCCCAACGCCAGCCCTTATGCCGCACCCAAAGCTGCGGCAGGCTCGCCCGATGCCGGCTCACGCCTGGGCCCCGACCTGCCCATGCCGCCGTCGGCCGCGGCCAGCGCACCGCGCGCGCCGCTGAACCTGTCACTGCCGCGCGGTGACATTGCCGCCCGCCGCGGCCCGGGCCTGGTCGACATGCTGCCGCAGCCACCGGAGCGCAAGTCCAAGCTCGAGCAGTCCATCGAAGATGCCGCCAACAAGGACTGTCGCAAGGCCTACGCGAACGCCGGCATCCTGGCCGCCCTGCCACTGGCCGTGGACGCGGCGCGCGGCAAGGGCTGCAAGTGGTGAGCCGGGTTCACAGCAGGGCCTGAAGCCGCAGCGCATCCTGCAGCGCCGCACCGGACGCCGTGTTGTCGAAGACGCACCAGCAGGGCACGTCTCGCGGCAGCGCCTCGGCGCGCTCCTGCAACCAGGCCTCTTCATAGGGTGACCAGTAGATGCGCGGCGAGCCATGCCAGCGGAAGTAGTGCAGGCCCGGCCAGCCGCCGGGCTCGTGGGAACCCGGCCACTTGGCCGGGTCGACCGCAGCACGCGCCACCTCGTGATCGCGCAGCAACTTCTCTGCCTCGAGTGAGAACCAGCTCAGATGGCGCGGCTCGCAGACGACGCCGCCACCGAACACCGCATGCACTTGCTTGAAGAAGCGGTCGGCCACGCCGGCGTCGAAATGCAGGGATGGCGGCAACTGCACGAGCAGCACGGCCCATTTCTGGCCCAGAGCACCGGCTTCGCCGGCAAAGCGCACCAGCAGTTCCTGCATGCCTTCGAGCCGCGCCTCATGCGAGATCTGCTTCGGGAGCTTGACGGCGAAGCGGAAGTGCTCGGGTGTGCTGGCGGCCCAGCGCTCATAAGTCTGCGGCCGATGCGGGCGGTAAAAGGAGGAATTGATCTCGACGCCGTTCATGACGGCGGCATAACGCTCTAGCTGCGAGCCCTCCGCCGGAAAGRCCGCCGCCACCTTGGCCGGGATGGACCAGGCAGCCGTGGCGATAACGACGGGTGCAGTGACGTCCAAGCGACGAGTGGACATGGGCTTTCGACCAGTTCCGCGTCAAGATCGCAATGTCCCCAGCCTAGGCAGGCTGGCAGGGGTCGGGCGTCAGACAAGGGCGCAGCGCGGGCCCGCCGCTGTCCGACGCGGCTCAGAAGCCGCTGAGGACGATCTTGCCGCGCATGCGGCCCGATTCGACGAGTTCATGCGCCCGCCGCAGGTTCGCCGCATTGATCGGGCGCAGCTGCTCGCTGACCGTGGTGCGCACACGACCCGCGTCGACCAGGGCGGCGATGCGCGCCAGCAGGCGGCCCTGCTCCGCGACGTCCGCCGTGCCGAACATCGGTCGCGTGAACATCATTTCCCAGTGCAGGGACAGGGCCTTGCGCTTGAGCGTCATCACATCGATGGGGCCCGAGAGGTCGTCGATGAGGCCCAGACGGCCCTGGGGCGCGGCGGCATCGATGAGGGCGTCCCAGTGCTGCTCGGTATGGGTGAGGCTGGCGATGAACTCGACCTCCGCGACGCCGGCGGCCACCAGTTGCGGCCGCAATGGCTGGCTGTGGTCGATGACGATGTGGGCGCCAAGTTGCTTCACCCAGTCCTGCGTTTCTGGCCGGCTGGCCGTGCCGATGACGCGCAACTGGGTCAGCTCGCGGGCGAGCTGCACGAGGATGGAACCGACGCCTCCGGCCGCGCCGGTGACCAGCAGGCTCTGGCCCGCGCCGCCGCCCTCAGGCACGCCGAGGCGGTCGAACAACAGCTCCCAGGCCGTGATGGCGGTCAGCGGCAGGGCGGCGGCCTCGGCATCGGTGAGGCTTTTTGGCGCCAGCGCCGCGATGCGATGGTCGACGACCTGCAGCTCGGCATTGGAGCCGGGGCGATTGATGGCGCCGGCGTAGTACACGCGGTCACCGATGGCAAAGCCACTGACGTCCTGGCCCAGCGCCTCCACGGTGCCCACGGCGTCCCAGCCGAGGACCTCGGGCCGGGATGCCGTGGGCGCGCGGTTGCGTCGCACCTTGGTGTCGACGGGGTTGACCGACACGGCCGCGACGCGAACCAGCAGGTCCAGCGGGCCGGGCGCCGGCGCGGGCAGTTCGAGATCGACCAGGGATTCGGGGTGATCGATGGGCAGGGATTGCAGATAGCCGACGGCTTTCATGGGGCGTCCTTTCTGAGACGAATCAACGATGGCCGTCATGGTGGCAGCCAGCATTCAAATCAGAAAGACTAGGATCGGCGAATCAGTTTCATCACAAAGATGAAGATGGATCGCTTTTCACCGCTGCAGCTCTTTGTCTGCGCCGCCGAGGCCGGCAGCTTCTCGGCAGCGGCGCGACGCCTGGACCTCGGCCCCGTGCAGGCCAGCGCCACCATTGCAAGGCTGGAGCGTGAGCTGGGCGTGCGGCTGTTCGAGCGCTCGACGCGCCGGCTGCGCCTGACCGAGGCGGGCGAGCAATGGCTGCCGCATGCACGGCAGCTGCTGGCTGCCTGGGAGGGTGGCCAAGCCGCGCTGCGGGGCATCACGGCCGAGGACCAGCCCCTCAGCGGCCGCCTGCGGGTGAGCCTGCCCAGCGACATCGGGCGCCAGCATCTTTGGCACTGGATCGAGGATTTCATTGCCAGCGATGGCAGCTCGGCGTTGCAACTGGAGTTGCGACTCAGCGACCGGGTGGCCGATCTTGTGCAGGAGCCCGTCGACTACGCCGTGCGCTACGGCGAGCCGCCGGACTCCAGTCTCATCGCCCTGCCCTTGGCGCCGGACAACCGTCGCGTGCTGTGCGCCAGCCCGGCCTATGTCGCTCGCCACGGGCAACCGGCGACGCCCGCTGACCTGCGTGGCCACAACTGCCTGCGCTGGGTGCTCGGCGACAGCCTGCACGGCCGCTGGCGCTTCACGTCACCCGATGGTGAGGCTTGCGCGGTCGAGGTCAGTGGGGACCGCACCGTGGACGACGGCGGCCTGGTGCGCGAATGGGCCGTGGCCGGGCTGGGCATCGCCTACAAGAGCCGCCTCGACGTGGCCGCCGACCTGGCGGCCGGGCGGCTGGTGGCGCTGCTGCCGGAATGGCTCGGCGAACCCGCGCCGCTGCATTGGATGGCCGTGGGGCGGCACCGCCTGACGCCGGCCCTGCGGCGGCTCGCAGAAAGCATCAGGGCCAGCTGTGGGGCCCTGATGCAAGCTTGGTGAAGCGCTAAGGACGCGGGTTTGCTCGACATGGGCATACGTGTTGATGCCCCCTGCTAGGGAAGGTCTGCACAAAGCACCCGCATCTGCGCCGGCCTTGATCTGAGGCGGGGTTTTGAAACGGGTGGTCTCATCGACGTGGGATATCGCCGCGTTTCGCGGCGTCCTTGCCGCCACAGCGGCGGATTTCGCGCCTTGCAGGCGCACTCACGCCTGCACCCCACCCAATTGGCGGCGCACCATCCACAGGTTGGACAGCGCGAATAACGTGTGCAGCTGTGCCGTGTTCTTGGCCAGCCCCCGGT
>NZ_JBFUMN010000107.1:0-5014 GCF_054049335.1 Roseateles sp. P5_E1 | reverse complement strand
TTACGCGAGGATCGTGGCGACGACGCCCGAGCCGACAGTGCGACCACCTTCACGGATGGCGAAGCGCAGGCCGGTTTCCATCGCGATCGGCGCGATCAGCTTCACGGTGATGCCGACGTTGTCGCCGGGCATGACCATTTCCTTGTCCTTGGGCAGCTCCACCGCACCGGTCACGTCCGTGGTACGGAAGTAGAACTGGGGACGGTAGTTGTTGAAGAACGGGGTGTGGCGGCCGCCCTCTTCCTTGGACAAGACGTAGATCTCGGCCGTGAAGTGGGTGTGSGGCTTGATCGAGCCGGGCTTGGCCAGCACCTGGCCGCGCTCGACGTCKTCACGCTTGGTGCCGCGCAGCAGGATGCCGACGTTGTCGCCTGCTTGACCTTGGTCCAGCAGCTTGCGGAACATTTCGACGCCGGTGACGGTGGTCTTCTGCACGTCGCGGATGCCGACGATTTCGATTTCTTCGCCGACCTTGATGATGCCGCGCTCGACGCGACCGGTCACGACGGTGCCGCGGCCGGAGATCGAGAAGACGTCTTCAACCGGCAGCAGGAAGGCGCCGTCGATGGCACGGTCCGGCTGGGGGATGTAGTTGTCCAGGGCGTCGGCCAGACGCATGATGGCTTGCTCGCCCAGGTCGCCCGTGTCGCCTTCCAGCGCCAGCTTGGCCGAACCCTTGATGATGGGGGTGTCGTCGCCGGGGAAGTCGTACTTGGACAGGAGCTCGCGCACTTCCATTTCGACCAGCTCGAGCAGCTCGGCGTCGTCGACCATGTCGCACTTGTTCAGGAAGACGATGATGAACTTCACGCCGACCTGACGAGCCAGCAGGATGTGCTCGCGGGTCTGGGGCATCGGGCCGTCAGCGGCCGAGCACACCAGGATGGCGCCGTCCATCTGGGCGGCACCGGTGATCATGTTCTTGACGTAGTCGGCGTGGCCGGGGCAGTCAACGTGCGCGTAGTGGCGGTTGGCCGTCTCGTACTCGACGTGAGCGGTGTTGATCGTGATGCCGCGGGCCTTTTCTTCGGGCGCTGCGTCGATCTGGTCGTAGGCCTTGGCCTCGCCGCCGAACTTCTTGGACAGCACGGTCGCGATTGCCGCGGTCAGCGTGGTCTTGCCGTGGTCAACGTGGCCAATCGTGCCSACGTTCACGTGCGGCTTGGTCCGTTCAAACTTGCCTTTTGCCATCTTGCGCTCCTGAGGCGAACCCGTTGAAACGAGTAGAAAAAGAGAAAATCTGTGGTGCCCTTGACGCGGATCGAACGCGTGACCTCTCCCTTACCAAGGGAGTGCTCTACCACTGAGCCACAAGGGCATCGGCACGGGTTTGACGCCAGATGAACTGGCCGGCAAACCGGTGTCGACGCTGACCAACCAAACCGCCCGGATTGGAGCGGGAAACGGGAATCGAACCCGTGTCATTAGCTTGGAAGGCTAAGGTTCTACCATTGAACTACTCCCGCTCTGGGAGCCCTGCCGCAACCGCCAGCAACGGCAGTTTTGGTGGAKGAGGCTGGATTCGAACCAGCGTACGCTATGCGGGCAGATTTACAGTCTGCTGCCTTTAACCACTCGGCCACCCCTCCTGAGGCAAGCCCGCAACTATAGCACAGGGCAAATGGGGCGCAACAGCCGCCTCACGAAGAAGCCAGAGACAAAGAGCGCGAAAACGTGGCCCGGGACGATTCCCCTGGCGCTCCGCTCATCTCGCCTTCCCTGGCGACGCCCAGCCTCGCCACGGCACCCAGGCGTCGCCTCGCCTCGGACCAATACAAAACCAGATCAAGGCCACCCAGCTACCAGCTGGCGAGCACTGCCGGGCGCCTTCTTACGACTTGCACAAGGGTCGCGTCGCCCAAGCGCAACAGTTTTATACGCGCAAAGATACCAATTAAGCACCAATTTGATCCGCTAGATTGGTCGCCCCAGAGAGGGCGCCACCCAATGAGCAGACACTTTGCCGCCACCACTCGGGAAACCCCCCAGTAAAAATTGGTAGCAAAGTGGCGTTATCAATCGTTACAGTGGCATGGCACTGGTTGGATGCGCTTTTGAGGGCAAACAAGGCATCAACCGGACCGAAGGTGGTATGCAACGCACCCGAAGCAGTCACCGCCGCCCCAATTCATTGGCCACAACGAGGAACAGCATATGAAGGTCAAGCAGACTCCCATCTCGCAGGCGGTACTCATCGCTTTGCTTGGCGCCAGCGGCGCCGCCATGGCGCAGCAAGCCCCGGCTCCCCAGCAACTGGACACGGTCACCATCACCGGTATCCGTGCGTCGCAGGAAAAGTCGCTGAGCGTCAAACGCAATGCCGACGCCCACATCGACGTCATCTCCGCCGAAGACATCGGCAAGATGCCCGACAAGAACGTTGCCGACTCGCTGGCCCGCGTGCCTGGCGTCACCATCCTGAACAGCCCGGCCGGCGGCTCCGGTGGTTTCGACGAGCGCGACCGCGTCGGCCTGCGTGGCACTAACCCCAGCCTGACGCAGACGCTGCTCGACAGCCACGGCATCGCCAACGGCGACTGGTTCGTGCTGGACCAGACCGGTGCCGGCGTCGGCCGCAGCGTCAGCTACTCGCTGCTGCCCTCCGAACTCGTCAGCCGCGTGGAAGTGCGCAAGAGCGCCGAAGCATCCCTGGTGGAAGGCGGCACGGCAGGTTCGGTGAACATCATCACCCGCAAGCCGCTGGACTTCGCCAAGGCGCTGACCTTCGAAGCAGGCCTGGGCGCGGTTTACGCCAGCCTGCCCAAGAAGACGGACCCGCAGCTCAGCGTGCTGGCCAACTTCAAGAACGAATCCAAGACCTTCGGCGTCCTGGTGCAAGCCTTCTCGGAAAAGCGCAGCCTGCGTCGCGATGGCGTGGAAACGCTGGGCTTCATCAACAAGCTGGACAGCACCAACGCGCCCGCCCTCGTCGCAGCGCACCCTGACCTGATCGGCGTCTACACCCCCGACCTGATCGGCGCCGCCTATTTCACGCAGGAGCGCGAGCGCAAGGGCGGGCTGGTGCGCGCCCAGTTCAAGCCCACTCAGGACGTGGACCTCACGCTGACGGGCTTCTCGTCCAAGATGGACGCGGACAACTACAACCGCAATTACCTGATCGCGCCGCGCGCCGGCCTGATCAACAGCGCCACGATCTCGAACTACAAGATCGCGACCGACAGCAAGGGCGTGAAGACGCTGACGCAGGCCACCTTCGACTGGGCCAGCTCGTCGACCGCCGGCTATTACGACATGATCTCGCGCAAGGCCTCTGCCGAGAGCAACTTCCTGAGCTTGGATGGCAGCTTCAAGGTCAACAGCGCGCTGACGCTGACCGCCAATGCCGGCACCTCCAAGGGCAAGGGCCAGACCGTCAGCCAGGACGTGGTTGAGCCGCACATCGCCACCACGCGTGCCAGCTATGCCCTGCAAGGCAACGACACCGCGCCCGCCTTCAGCTTCACCAACCCCACGGTGGGCTTTGACTGGATCTTCGGCGCCGAGCACGTCATCGTCCACGACAAGGAGAGCTGGGCCCAGGTGGACGGCGAGTACTCGCTCGACTCCGGCGTGCTCAAGAGCCTGAAGTTCGGCGTGCGCAGTGCCCAGCACAAGCGCCACACCGATGCGACGCTGAACCAGGGCCCGGGCTGCGCGACCGGCACGCCGTACCGCGTCGGCCCCTGGGACTGGAGCAAGCCCAGCGCCTGCGCCGATGCGAACGGCAACGATGCGCCCCAGCTCTCGCCCTACACCCTGCCGGCCTTCAGCCAGTCCTTCCCGGGCAACTACGGCAGCGGCCTCGGCAGCGGCTTCCCGACCAACCTGACCTATATCTCGGCCGCGGCCCTGGCCGAGTACAACAGCCGCGTCACCAACCGCGATCCCATCGCGCGCCGCTCGCCCATGGACGGCGGCGAATACAGCGTGAAGGAAACCACCACCGCCGCCTACCTGCAGGGCAACCTGGAAGGCGACGGCTGGAGCGGCAACGTCGGTCTGCGCGCCGTGCGTACCAAGCAGTCCTCGGGTTCGTTCCGCCCCAGCTTCCCGGGCGAGAAGGCTGATGTGTCATCGGCATTCGGTGACTTCACGGCCACCACCGCAGACCGCAGCTACACCGACCTGCTGCCCAGCGCCAGCGTGCGTGTGGACATCCGCCGCGACGTCGTGGGCCGCCTGGCTGTGAGCCGCACGGTGACCCGCGCCGACTACACGGCGTTGTCTGCCTTCACGTCGCTGAGCACGACGGGCATGTTCCTGGACAACAACGCCATCGGTGGCGGCACGGCCGGCAACCCCGACCTGAAGCCGATCCGCTCCACCAACTTCGACGCCAACATCGAGTGGTACTTCGCGCCGCGCGCCTTCGTGTCGATGGGTGCCTTCCACATGCAGATGGGCAGCTACATCACGAACGGCACGTTCACCAGCACCTACCCGGTGCTGCTGGGCAACACCAACCAGCAGGGTGGCGTGCAGCAACTGGTGAACCGTCAGTTCGTCATCACCGGCCTGACCAACAAGAAGGCTTCCGTCACCGGTCTGGAATTCGCGTTCGAGACGCCCATCGCCAACAACTTCGGCGTGACGGCGAACTACACCTTCGCGGATGGTCACGACCAGGACGGCCATGTGCTGCGCGGCGACGTGAAGAACTCGTTCACCCTGGGCGGCTTCTTCGAGAACGACCAGTTCTCGGCGCGCGTGAACTACAGCTACACCGATGACATCTTCATCGGTACCGACCGTGGCACGGACTACTTCCAGAAGGGCAACGGCGTGCTGTCGGCGTCTCTGGGCTACAAGATCAACGACAACTTCGCCGTCAGCCTGGATGCGCAGAACCTGAACGACCCGAAGCTGAAGTACTACGCCTCGGAAGTGCAGCCGCGCGCCATCTACAAGAACGGCCGCCAGTTCTACCTGACCGCACGTGTGAAGTTTTGACCCCTCGCCTGGTCACGCGCCGCTGAACGCGGGCGTGCCCAGTCGGTCCCCCGCGGGGACGGCG
>NZ_JBFUMN010000106.1:0-5220 GCF_054049335.1 Roseateles sp. P5_E1 | reverse complement strand
CTGCGCGCGCTGAGCTCCAGCCAGATCAACTCGCTGACCACCGACCAGGTCCGCACGCTGAACACGGACGACCTCAACAGCCTCACGTCCGACCAGTTCAACAAGCTCTCCACCGCCCAGGTGCAGGTGCTGACGACCGCTCAGCTGAGCAACCTGACGACGGACAACCTCAATGCGATGGGCTCGGCCCAGTTCGCCACGCTGTCGTCCACCCAGTTCGGTTCGCTTACGTCCGACCAGTTGCCCAAGCTGGAGACGGCCGACCTGCGCGCCGTCACGACCGCCGCACTGCGCGGCCTGAGCTCGGACCAGATCCTGACGCTGAGCTCCGATGAGGTCTCCAGCCTGAGCACCGCCCAGATCGGTTCGCTCACGACGTCCCAGGTCCAGGGCCTGACGGCCGCTGACATGACGGCCCTGGGCACCGCCCAGGTGGCCGTGCTGAGCTCGGCCCAGGCGGCCGCACTGAACACGGATCAACTGTCCGCCATCGACGCGGCTGACATGAAGTCGCTGACAACGGCCGCCCTGCGCGCCCTCAGCAGCACCCAACTCGACGGCCTGACCTCGGATCAGTTGCGGGCCCTGTCTTCCAGCCAGATCAATGCCCTGACCACCGACCAGGTCCGCACGCTGAACACGGACGACCTCAACAGCCTGTCGTCCGACCAGTTCAACAAGCTCTCCACCGCCCAGGTCCAGGTGCTGACCACCACGCAGCTCAGCAACCTGACGACAGACAACCTGAATGCGATGGGTTCGGCCCAGTTCGCCTCGCTGTCATCCACCCAGTTCGGTTCGCTGACCTCCGACCAGTTGCCCAAGCTCGAGACAGCCGACCTGCGTGCGGTCACGACCGCCGCGCTGCGCGGCCTGAGTTCGGACCAGATCCTGACGCTGAGYTCCGATGAAGTCTCCAGCCTCAGCACCGCCCAGATCGGCTCGCTGACGACGTCGCAGGTCCAGGGATTGACGGCCGCCGACATGACGGCCCTGTCCACGGCCCAGGTTGCTGTGCTGAGCTCGGCCCAGGCCCAGTCGCTGTCCACCGACCAGCTGTCGGCCATCGACGCCGTCGACATGAAGTCGTTGACGACGGCCGCGTTGCGAGCCCTGTCCAGCACTCAGATCGATGGCTTGACCAGCGATCAGCTGCGCGGCCTCACCAGCACCCAGCTCAACGCGCTGACCACCAATCCGCAGATCATCGGCCTCAACACCGATGACCTGAACGTGCTGACGACGGACCAGATCGCCCGCCTGTCGACCTCGCAGATCCAGGCGCTGACGACCTCGCAGCTGAGCAACCTGGTCACCGACAGCCTCAACGCGATGGGCTCGGCCCAGTTCGCGACGCTGTCGTCCAGCCAGTTCGGCTCGCTGACGACCGACCAGCTGTCCAAGCTGGAAACAGCCGATCTGCGCGCCGTCACGACCAACGCGCTGCGCGGCTTGAGTTCCGACCAGGTGCAGTCGCTGACCTCCGACGAGGTGTCCAGCCTGTCCACGGGCCAGGTGGCGGCCTTCACGACCGCCCAGGTCAAGGGCCTCACCGCGGCCGATATGACCGCCCTGTCCACCGCTCAGGTCGCGGCGCTGAGCTCGGCGCAGGCCCAGAACCTGTCGACCGACCAACTCTCGGCCATCGATGCGGCTGACATGAAGTCGCTGACGACGGCGGCTCTTCGGGCCCTCGGCAGCACACAGCTGGACGGCCTGACCAGCGACCAACTGCGCGCCCTGACAAGTGCTCAGATCAACTCGCTGACGACCGACCAGGTCCGCACGTTGAACACGGACGACCTCAACAGCCTCACGTCCGACCAGTTCAACAAGCTCTCCACCGCCCAGGTCGCCGTACTGACGACGGCCCAGCTGAGCAGCTTGGCCAGCGACAACCTCAACGCCATGGGGACGGCCCAGTTCGCGACGCTGAACTCCAGTCAGTTCGGTTCGCTGACCACTGACCAACTGCCCAAGATGGAGACGGCCGACCTGCGCGCCGTCACCACGGCAGCGCTGCGTGGCCTGTCTTCGGATCAGATCCTGACACTGAGCTCCGACGAGGTCTCCAGCCTCAGCACCGCCCAGATCGGCTCGCTCACGACGTCCCAGGTCCAGGGCCTGACGGCCGCCGACATGACGGCCCTGGGCACCGCCCAGGTGGCCGTGCTGAACTCCGCCCAGGCGTTTGCGCTGAGCACCGATCAGCTGTCCGCCATCGAGACCGGCGACATCCGCTTCCTGACCACGACCGCGCTGCGCGCCCTGACCAGCACCCAGCTGGATGGCCTGACCAGCGACCAGCTGCAATCGCTGACCTCGGCGCAGGTGAACTCGCTGACGACGGCCCAGTTGTCGACGATGAACAGCGACGACCTGAACGCGTTCACGACCGACCAGTTCGCTCGCATGAGCACGGGTCAGGTCCAGGCGTTGACGGCCGGCCAGCTGTCGCACCTGACGACGGACGACCTGACCGCCCTGGGAACACAGCACTACGCGGTGATGAACGCGACCCAGTTCGGTTCGCTGACAACCGACCAGCTGCCGAATCTGCAGACGGCCGACCTGCGTGCGGTGACGACGGCGGCGCTGTCGAGCCTGAACTCGGATCAGATCGCCTCGCTGCAGACCGAGCACATCGCCGCGCTCAGCACGGCCCAGGTGTTGTCGCTGTCCACCGCACAGATCCAGGGCCTGGCCGCAGCCGACCTGACGGCCATGGGCTCGGCGCAGATCTCGGTGCTGACCACGGCMCAGGTGAATTCGCTGTCCACCGACCAGATCGTGGCCATCGACTCCGACGACCTGGCCAAGCTGACTTCGGCATCGCTGCAGGCCATCACCAACACCCAGCTGGGTGCGCTGACCACCGATCAGCTGACCGGCCTGGGCACCCGCGTGTCGGTGCTGACGACCAGCCAGATCAACAACCTGGCCACCGACGACCTGAACACCTTCACGACGGCGCAGTTCGCGTCCCTGACCTCCACCCAGGTCAAGGCCTTCACGAACTCGCAGATCGCGGCGCTGGAAACCGACGACCTGCGCGCACTGACCACGGCCCACGTCGCCGCGATGAGCAATGCGCAGATCCAAGCCATCACCAGCGACCAGTTCAGCACGCTGAAGGCGACGCAGATCACGGCGCTGACCACGGCGCAGGCGGCGGCCTTGACCACGGATCAGATCCACAGCCTCACGACCGATCAGATCAGCGGCCTGGAAACCCGCGACATCACCGCCATGAGCATGGCTCAGCTCGACGCGCTGCAAGGCACGACCTTCGGCGAAATGAGCGCGGCGCAGATGAACGCCTACTTCAACGTCACGCCCATCGTGCTCGACCTGGATGGCCACGGCGTCAACACGCTGGCCGCCGCCCAGGGTGTCAGCTTCGACCTGGTGGGCACCGGCCAGGCCAACAAGGTGGGCTGGGTGGCTGGCGGCGATGGCCTGCTGGTGATGGACCGCAACCATGACGGCCTCATCAACAGCGGCGGTGAACTCTTCGGCATGGGCACCGTGCTGGCCAACGGCAAGCATGCCAAGGATGGCTACGCCGCCATGGCCGAACAGGACAGCAACCATGACGGCAAGCTCGACAGCCACGACGCCAACTGGAAGCAGCTGCAGGTCTGGGTCGACGCCAACCACGACGGCAAGACCGACGCCGGCGAGCTGAAGACGCTGGACCAGCTGGGCATCACCTCGCTCGACCTGAACGCCACCAAGGGCTCCGGGTCAGACAGCGGCAACCTCATCGGCCTGGTGTCCAGCTACACGACGACCGACGGCAGCAAGCACGACGTGGCCGACGTCTGGTTCGCCAAGGACGTGCAGCCGCAGAAGGCCGATGACGGCAAGGACGCGACGGTCAGCCTGCACGACGTGCTGGCACCGCCGACCGCCCCGCTGCTCGGTGCCGAGCACGTCGACCTGGCCAAGGCGGCCGTGCCGCACCCGTCGGCCGACGCCCACCTTGCGGCCATCGACCGCAAGCTGGCCGAGGACGACGAGCACCGGCGCAACAACGGCGGCAACTGGGTGTGAAGTCCGTGAATTCGTTCAAACCCATTCGGCGCAGCTGCCGAACGGTCGACCTTGGGTCGAGAAACCCGGTCTTTTTGCCGATTGGTTCCGAGGACTCGTCCCTAGCATGACAACACGAGCCCACCTCATCGCGGCGCTCCAGGCGGGATCGCATCCCGCCTGCGGCCGCATTGGGTTGGGTTCGGGTTTCAATTTTTTTGTATCTCTGGCACGTCTTGGCTGCTCGACGCGCCGGGGCACAGGCTCCGCTCAGAACAACGCCTCCAGTTTCGGGGGTGGGCCAGCGATGGTCCAACGCCGCCACGCCGCAAGGCAAGGCGGCCATCAGTACAGGTGAGAAAACATGTCAACCGTCATCCCCGGCATTTCGCCATCTGTCATCTCGACTCTGAGCACGGACACGATCCGGGGGTGGTCGACGGAAGACTACGCCGCCCTCAGCACCGACCAGCTGATCGCGTTCACCACCGCGCAGGCCTCGGTCATCCTTTCCAGCAGCCTGGCGGTCCTGAAGAGCGACCAGATCCGGGCCTTCCAGACCGAAGACCTGCGGGCCATCGCGACCAGCGCCCTTGCCGGCTTCAGCTCTGACCAGATCCAGGCCCTGAAGACCGACCAGGTCCAGGCCCTGAGCACCTCGCAGATCGCCGTCCTGTCGACGGCCCAGATCCAGGGCCTGAGCAGCGCCGACATGGTGGCGCTGACCTCCGCCCAGATCGGCGCGCTGACGTCCGCCCAGCTGGGCAACCTCTCCACGGCCCAGATCGCCGCCATCGAGACGGCCGACATCAAGTCGATCACCACCGCCGCGCTGCGCAACCTGTCGTCCACCCAGCTGGACGCCTTCACCAGCGACCAGCTCCGCGCCCTTTCCAGTGGCCAGGTCAATTCGCTGACGACGAGTCAAGTCAATACGCTCGGCACGGCTGACCTGAACAGCCTGAGCAGCAGCCAGTTCGCCAACCTCTCCACAGCCCAGGCCCAGGCCCTGACCGCCACCCAGCTCGGCAACCTGGCCACCGACAACCTGAACGCGCTGGGCACGGGCCATTTCGCCGTGCTGTCGTCGACCCAGTTCGGCGGGCTGACGACCAGTCAGCTGGCCAAGCTTGAGACCGCTGACCTGCGTGCGGTCACGACCGCCGCCCTCAACGGTCTGTCATC
>NZ_JBFUMN010000105.1:0-5847 GCF_054049335.1 Roseateles sp. P5_E1 | reverse complement strand
GGTCAGGCTGTTCAGGTCCGCCGTGCCCAGCGTGTTGACCTGGGATGTGGTCAGGCTGTTGACCTGGCCGCTGCTGAGCGCGCGGAGCTGGTCGCTGGTGAAAGCGTCGAGCTGGTCGGACGACAGATTGCGCAGGGCGCCGGTCGTCAGCGACTTGACGTCGCCGGTTTCGATGGCGGCAATCTGGGCGGTGGACAGGCTACCGGCCTGCGTGGAGTTCAGTGCAGCGACCTGACCCGAGGTCAAAGCGATCATGTCACCCGTGGTCAGGCCCTTGATCTGGGCGGTGCCCAGCGAGGCGACTTGCGCCGTGGTCAACGAGCCGACGGCATCGCTGGCCAGGGCGCCGACCTGATCGGAAGACAGGCCGTTGAGGGCGGCGGTCGTGACGGCGCGCAGGTCGGCCGTCTCGATCTTGGCCAGCTGGCTGGTGCTCAGTGCGCCGAACTGGCTGGACGACAGGGCCGCGAACTGGGCAGTGCCCAGCGCGTTGAGGTTGTCGGTCGACAGGTTGCCGAGCTGGTCAGTCGTCAGCGAACGGATCTGAGCCGTCGACAGGTTGGCCATCTGGCCAGTCGTCAGCACATTCAGGTCGCCCGTGGAGATGTTGACGAGCTGCGGGCTGGTGGTCAGCGCGTTCAGCTGGGTGGAGGTCAGTGCGCGCAGCTGGTCGCTCGTGAGGGCGTCGAGTTGGTCCGTCGACAGGTTGCGCAGCGCGCCGGTGGAGATGGACTTGACGTCGGCTGTCTCGATGGCGGCGATCTGGGCGGTGGACAGCGCACCCGCCTGGTTGGAGTTGATGGCGGCGATCTGGCCCGAGGTCAGAGCCATCATGTCGCCGGTGGTCAGGCCCTTGATCTGGGCGGTGCCCAGCGAGCCGACCTGTGCCGTCGTCAGCGAGCCGACGGCGTCACTGGCCAGGGCGCCGACCTGGTCTGAGGACAGGCCGTTGAGCGCAGCCGTCGTGACGGCACGCAGGTCAGCGGTCTCGAGCTTGCCGAGCTGGCCGGTGGTCAGCGAACCGAACTGGCTGGAGTTCAGCGCCGCGAACTGGCTGGTGCCCAGCGCGTTCAGGTTGTCGGTGGCGAGGTTGCTGAGCTGGGTGCTGGTCAGCGCCTGGACCTGGCCCGAGGACAGGTTGGCGAACTGGCCGCTCGTCAGGCTGTTCAGGTCTGCCGTGCCCAGCGTGTTGACCTGGGATGTGGTCAGGCTGTTGACCTGGCCGCTGCTGAGGGCGCGGAGCTGGTCGCTGGTGAAGGCGTCGAGCTGGTCGGAGGACAGGTTGCGCAGCGAACCGGTGGTCAGCGACTTGACGTCGCCCGTTTCGATGGCGGCGATCTGGGCGGTAGACAGGCTACCGGCCTGGGTCGAATTGATGGCAGCGACCTGGGCCGAGGTCAGGGCGACCATGTCACCCGTGGTCAGGCCCTGGATCTGGGCGGTGCCCAGCGAGGCCACTTGAGCGGTCGTCAGCGAGCCGACGGCATCGCTGGCCAGGGCACCGACCTGATCGGAAGACAGGCCGTTGAGGGCAGCGGTCGTGACGGCGCGCAGGTCAGCCGTCTCCAGCTTGCCGAGCTGGCCGGTGGTCAGTGCGCCGAACTGGCTGGACGACAGGGCTGCAAACTGGGCGGTGCCCAGGGCGTTGAGGTTGTCGGTGGCGAGGTTGGCGAGCTGGGTGTTGGTCAGCGCCTGGACCTGCGCGGACGACAGGTTGGCGAACTGGCTGCTGGTGAGACTGTTCAGGTCGGCCGTGCCCAGCGTATTGATCTGGCTGGTCGTCAGCGAGTTGATCTGGCCGCTGCTCAGCGCACGCAGTTGATCGCTGGTGAAGGCGTCGAGCTGGTCGGAGGACAGGTTGCGCAGGGCGCCGGTGGTCAGCGACTTGATGTCGGCCGTCTCGATCGCAGCGATCTGCGCCGTGGACAGACCGGTCACCTGGGTCGAGTTCAGTGCAGCGACCTGGCCCGAAGTCAGGGCGACCATGTCACCCGTGGTCAGCCCCTTGATCTGGGCCGTGCCCAGAGAGGCGACTTGGGTTGTCGTCAGCGAGCCAACAGCGTCACTGGCCAGCGCGCCGACCTGGTCCGAGGACAGGCCGTTGAGCGAGGCGGTCGTGACAGCACGCAGATCGGCCGTCTCCAGCTTGCCCAACTGGCTGGTGGTCAGAGCGCCGAACTGGCTGGAGCTCAGCGCCGCGAACTGGGCGGTGCCCAGGGCGTTGAGGTTGTCGGTCGCCAGGTTGGCGAGCTGGGTGTTGGTCAGCGCCTGGACCTGGCCCGAGGACAGGTTGGCGAACTGGCCGCTGGTCAGGCTGTTCAGGTCGGCCGTGCCCAGGGTGTTGACTTGGGCAGTCGTCAGCGAGTTGATCTGGCCGCTGCTGAGCGCGCGCAGTTGGTCGCTGGTGAAGGCGTCGAGCTGGTCAGACGACAGGTTGCGCAGGGCGCCGGTCGTCAACGACTTGACGTCAGCCGTCTCAATAGCCGCCAGTTGGGCGGTGGAGAGGCTGCCGGCCTGGGTAGAGTTCAGCGCCGCGACCTGGCCCGAAGTCAGAGCGACCATGTCGCCGGTGGTCAGGCCCTTGATCTGGGCCGTGCCCAGCGAGCCAACTTGTGCCGTGGTCAGGGAGCCGACGGCATCGCTGGCCAAGGCGCCAACCTGGTCTGAGGACAGGCCGTTGAGTGCGGCGGTCGTGACGGCACGCAGATCGGCCGTCTCGAGTTTGCCCAACTGGCCGGTGGTCAGCGCACCGAACTGGCTGGAGCTCAGCGAGGCGAACTGGCTCGTGCCCAGGGCATTGAGGTTGTCGGTCGCCAGGTTGGCGAGCTGGGTGTTGGTCAGCGCCTGAACCTGGCCAGAGGACAGGTTGGCGAACTGGCCGCTGGTCAGGCTGTTCAGGTCAGCCGTACCCAGCGTATTGATCTGGCTGGTGGTCAGCGAATTGACCTGGCCGCTGCTGAGTGCACGCAGCTGGTCGCTGGTGAAGGCGTCGAGCTGGTCGGACGACAGGTTGCGCAGGGCGCCGGTCGTCAGCGACTTGACATCGCCCGTTTCGAGGGCGGCAATCTGGGCGGTGGACAGGCTGCCGGCCTGCGTCGAATTGATGGCAGCGACCTGGGCCGACGTCAGGGCGACCATGTCGCCCGTGGTCAAGCCCTTGATCTGGGCGGTGCCGAGGGAGGCGACCTGCCCGGTGGTCAGCGAGCCGACGGCATCGCTGGCCAGGGAGCCGACCTGGTCGGAAGACAGGCCGTTGAGCGCGGCGGTCGTGACGGCGCGCAGGTCAGCCGTCTCCAGCTTGCCGAGCTGGCCAGTCGTTAGCGCACCGAACTGGCTGGACGACAGGGCTGCGAATTGGGCGGTGCCCAGCGCATTCAGGTTGTCGGTCGCCAGGTTGGCGAGCTGGGTGTTGGTCAGCGCCTGGACTTGGGCCGAGGACAGGTTGGCGAACTGGCCGCTGGTCAGGCTGTTCAGGTCGGCCGTGCCCAGCGTATTGATCTGGCTGGTCGTCAGCGAGTTGATCTGGCCGCTGCTCAGCGCGCGCAGTTGGTCGCTGGTGAAAGCGTCGAGCTGATCGGACGACAGATTGCGCAGCGCACCGGTCGTCAGCGACTTGATGTCAGCTGTCTCAATGGCCGCCAGTTGGGCGGTGGACAGGCCGGCCGCCTGCGTGGAGTTCAGTGAAGCGACCTGGCCCGAAGTCAGAGCGACCATGTCGCCGGTGGTCAGGCCCTTGATCTGGGCCGTACCGAACGAGGCGACCTGGGCCGTGGTCATTGAGCCGACGGCGTCACTGGCCAGTGCGCCGATCTGATCGGAAGACAGGCCGTTGAGCGCGACGGTCGTGACGGCGCGCAGGTCGGCGGTTTCGAGCTTGCCGAGCTGGCTGGTCGTCAATGCACCGAACTGGCTGGAGTTCAGGGCCGCGAACTGGGCGGTGCCCAGGGCATTGAGGTTGTCGGTCGCGAGATTGGCGAGCTGGGTGTTGGTCAGCGCCTGGACCTGGCCAGAGGACAGATTGGCGAACTGGCCGCTGGTCAGGCTGTTGAGGTCGGCCGTGCCGAGCGTATTGACCTGGCTCGTGGTGAGGCTGTTGATCTGACCACTGCTGAGCGCGCGGAGCTGGTCGCTGGTGAAGGCGTCGAGTTGGTCGGAGGACAGGTTGCGCAGGGCGCCCGTGGTCAGCGACTTGATGTCCGCGGTCTCAATCGCGGCCAGTTGCGCGGTAGACAGGCTGCCTGCCTGCGTGGAGTTCAGCGCCGCGACCTGGCCCGAGGTCAGGGCGACCATGTCACCCGTGGTCAGGCCGTCGATCTGGGCGGTGCCCAGCGAAGCAACTTGAGCGGTGGTCAGCGAGCCGACGGCATCGCTGGCCAGGGCACCGACCTGGTCGGAAGACAGGCCGTTGAGCGCGGCGGTCGTGACGGCACGCAGGTCAGCGGTTTCGAGCTTGCCCAGTTGGCCGGTGGTCAATGCGCCGAACTGGCTGGACGACAGGGCGGCGAACTGGGCCGTGCCCAACGCGTTCAAGTTGTCCGTGGCGAGGTTGGCGAGCTGGGTGTTGGTCAGTGCCTGGACCTGGCCCGAGGACAGATTGGAGAACTGGCTGCTGCTCAGGCTGTTCAGATCGGCCGTACCGAGCGTGTTGACCTGGCTCGTGGTCAGGCTGTTGACCTGGCCGCTGCTGAGGGCGCGGAGCTGGTCGCTGGTGAAGGCGTCGAGCTGGTCAGACGACAGGTTGCGCAGGGCRCCSGTSGTCAGCGACTTGATGTCGGCGGTCTCGATGGCCGCCAACTGGGCGGTCGACAAGGTGCCGGCTTGGGTGGAGTTCAGCGAGGCGATCTGGCCCGAAGTCAGGGCGACCATATCGCCGGTGGTCAGGCCCTTGATCTGGGCGGTGCCCAGCGAGGCGACCTGTGCCGTGGTCAGCGAGCCGACGGCGTCGCTGGCCAAGGCGCCGACCTGGTCGGAAGACAGGCCGTTGAGCGCGGCGGTCGTGACGGCACGCAGGTCAGCGGTTTCGAGCTTGCCGAGCTGGCCGGTGGTCAGCGCACCGAACTGGCTGGACGACAGGGCCGCGAATTGGGCCGTGCCTAGCGCGTTCAGGTTGTCGGTCGCCAGATTGCCGAGCTGGTCGGTCGTCAGCGAACGGATCTGAGCCGTCGACAGATTGGCCATCTGGGCCGTCGTCAGCACATTCAAGTCACCCGTGGAGATGTTGACGAGTTGCGGGCTGGTGGTGAGCGCGTTCAGCTGGGTGGACGACAGGGCGCGCAGCTGGTCGCTGGTCAATGCATCCAGTTGATCCGAGGACAGGTTGCGCAGTGCGCCGGTGGAGATGGCCTTGACATCGGCCGTCTCGATGGCGGCGATCTGGGCGGTGGAGAGCACGCCTGCCTGGGTCGAGTTCAACGAGGCGACCTGGGCCGAGGTCAGGGCGACCATGTCGTCCGTGGTCAGGCCCTTGACCTGGGCGGTGCCCAGCGAGCCGACCTGTGCCGTGGTCAGCGAGCCGACGGCATCGCTGGCCAGGGCGCCGACCTGGTCGGAAGACAGGCCATTGAGGGCGGCCGTCGTGACGGCACGCAAGTCAGCGGTTTCCAGCTTACCGAGCTGGCCGGTGGTCAGTGCACCGAACTGGCTGGACGACAGGGCTGCAAACTGGGCGGTGCCCAGGGCATTGAGGTTGTCGGTCGCGAGATTGGCGAGCTGGGTGTTGGTCAGCGCCTGGACCTGCGCGGACGACAGGTTGGCGAACTGGCCGCTGCTCAGGCTGTTGAGGTCGGCCGTGCCCAGGGTGTTGATCTGGCTCGTGGTCAGCGAATTGATCTGGCCGCTGCTGAGTGC
>NZ_JBFUMN010000104.1:0-6551 GCF_054049335.1 Roseateles sp. P5_E1 | reverse complement strand
GGCCAATACCCCAGATCAGGCTGTTTTGCCAGTGGCTGTGGCCGTAGTCCTGATAGTTGCCGCCGGCCTCGTTCGGCTCGGGCAGGTCGTAGCGCGCCACGCTCGCGTCAACSGCTTCGATCACCGCGCCAGCTTCCAGGTAGAGCGTGATGTTGCTCTTGAGCCGGATCGACGCCGACAGGTAGCGCCCAGGCGGGAAATAGACAGTACCCCCGCCCGCGGCCGCCGCGGCAGCAATGGCCGCATTGACCGCCGGCGAGTCGAGCGTGCGGCCATCGCCCTTGGCGCCGAAACGCCTGACGTCGAACAGCGAACTCGTTGGTATGGGCGGCGCTGCCAACGAGCAGGCCGGCAGCGCGGCAACGAGCGCAACGGCCCGTGCCAGGAAATGTCTGCGTATAGGTAGCAATGTAAATTTCTTGAACGCCACGGAACCGCACAGTCTTTGTCCGCGCGAACAATTCGACCAATGACTTATTCGTCGTGATCCATATGCAAATTGACATCACCCCGGCCCTGCTTTTCATGCCCTTAAGTCGACCGGCGGGATTGAGAGCCGCAGCTGCRARAAGGTGCAGCGCCCAGGGCGGCTGCCGCGCCCGATTGACAGCCAGTTGGAATTAACCGACACCACACGGGCCGCTGCAACGCTAAGGTGCCGCCGCCATGAGCTCCAACCTCTCTCCCAGACTCTGGGACATCTCACCCACCGTCGCMCCCGACGCGCCCATCTTCCCGGGCGACGAGCCCTACAGCCTGCGCTGGACGGCGCAGCTGTCGCCTGGCTGCCCCGTCAACCTCAGCGCCATCACGATGAGCCCCCATGTGGGCGCGCATGCCGATGCGCCGCTGCACTACGCCAACGACGCGCCGGCTATTTCCGACGTGCCGCTGGACACCTATCTCGGCCGCTGCCGCGTCATCCATGCGATTGGCGCCGCGCCGCTGATCACGGTCGAGCATCTTCAGCACGCCGAAAACGACCTGCCGCCGCGCGTGCTGGTGCGTTGCTGCGACAAGGCCGACACGGTGTGGAACCCGGCCTTCACCGCCTACGCGCCCGAGGCCGTCGAATGGCTGGCCGCGCGCGGTGTGCGGCTGATCGGCATCGACACGCCGAGCGTGGACCCGGCCGACTCCAAGGTGCTGGACAGCCACCAGCAGCTGCGCCGCCACGACCTGCGCGTGCTGGAGAACCTGGTGCTCGACGACGTGCCCGAGGGCGACTACGAGCTGATCGCCCTGCCACTCAAACTACAAGGCGCCTGTGCCAGCCCGGTGCGCGCCGTTCTGCGAGAACTCAAATGAACATCGAAGACGCCAAGCGGCTCGACGCCGCCGACCCCCTGCGCAGCCTGCGCGAGCTGTTCACGCTGCCCGACGGCGTCACTTACCTGGATGGCAACTCGCTGGGCGCCCTGCCGCGCGCCACGCCCGAGCGCATCCAGCGCGCGGTGGAGCAGGAGTGGGGCCAAGGGCTGATCAAGAGCTGGAACACCGCCGGCTGGATCGACCTGCCGCGCCGCCTGGGCGACCGGCTGGCGCCGTGGCTGGGCGCGCGCCCGGGCGAGGTGCTGGTGGCGGACTCGACCTCCGTCAATCTCTACAAGGTGCTGCATGCCGCGCTGCAACTGCAGCAGGGCAAGCRCAAGGTTGTCATCAGCGAGCGCAGCAACTTCCCCACCGACAACTACATCGCGCAGAGCGTGGTGCGGGCGCATGGCGGCGAGTTGATCCTGACCGAGCAGCCCGAAGACATCCCGCCGCTGCTGGACGAGCGCTGCGCCGTGCTCATGCTGACGCATGTGAACTACCGCACCGGCCGCATGCATGACATGGGTCTGCTGACGCGCTGGGCGCAGCAGGCCGGCGCGCTGGCCGTGTGGGACCTGGCGCACAGCGCCGGCGCAGTGCCCATCGACCTGCTGGGCAGCGCGGCGGACTTCGCCATTGGCTGCGGCTACAAATACCTGAACGGCGGCCCGGGCGCGCCGGCCTTCGTGTGGATGCACCCGCGCCACGAGGGCCAGGTGTGGCAGCCGCTGACCGGCTGGCTGGGCCACGCCAACCCCTTCGATTTCGACAGCGAATACCAGCCCGCGCCGGGCATCCAGCAGTACCAGTGCGGCACGCCCGCCGTGCTGGCGATGACGGGGCTGGACACGGCGCTGGACGTGTACGACGCGGCGAACAAACTGGGCGGCATCAAGGCGCTGCGCAACAAGTCGCTTGCGCTGACCGAGGCCTTCATCGGTGGCGTGGAGGCGCGCGTGCCGGGCGCCGTCATTGCCACGCCGCGCGACTCGGCCATGCGCGGCTCGCAGGTGTCGTTTTCGCTGCCCGAGGGGATCGATGGCTATGCGGTCATGCAGGCGCTGATTGCCCAGGGCGTCATCGGCGACTTCCGCGCCGGCGACCCCGAGCTGCTGCGCTTCGGCTTCGCGCCGCTGTACAACGGCTTTGCCGATGTGGCGTGCGCAGTGCGAGTGCTGGGGGACATCCTTGACTCACGCTCCTGGGATGCGCCGCAGTTCACCAGCCGCTCCAAGGTGACTTGACCCACCCCCTACTCGCTTCGCGAGCCCCCTCAAGGGGGCACTGCCAGCGGCCCGGCAAAGCCGGTTCCACGGCAGTCACTCGGTAAGGCACTACGCATTCCCATGGCAACCATTGATCACCACGGCGCCCAGCTCGATTTCTCCAAGGACATGAGCTATGGGGACTATCTCCAGCTCGATGCCATCCTCAGCGCCCAGAAGCCGCTCTCGCCCGACCACAACGAGATGCTCTTCATCGTGCAGCACCAGACCTCGGAGCTGTGGATGAAGCTGATGCTGCACGAGCTGCAGGCCGCCATCGCGAACGTGGCCGCCGACCGCCTGCCCGAGGCCTTCAAGATGCTGGCGCGGGTGTCGCGCATCATGGAGCAACTGGTGCACGCCTGGGACGTGCTGGCGACGATGACGCCGCCCGAGTACAGCGCCATCCGGCCCTACCTGGCCAAGAGCAGCGGCTTCCAGAGCGCGCAGTACCGGCGCATCGAGTTCCTGCTGGGCAACAAGAACGCCGCCATGCTCAAGCCGCACGAGCACCGGCCCGACCTGCTGGCCCAGGTGAAGCAAGCCTATGACGCGCCGTCCCTCTACGACGAGGCGCTCAAGCTGATGGCGCGGCGTGGCATCCCGGTGCCAGCGGCCAACCTCAGCCGCGACTGGACCCAGCCTCACGTGGCCGACGAGGGCGTGAAGGAAGCCTGGCTGACGGTCTACCGCACACCTGAGAAAAACTGGGACCTGTACCAGATGGGCGAGGAGCTGGTGGACCTGGAGGACGCCTTCCGCCTCTGGCGCTTCCGCCACGTGACGACGGTAGAGCGCGTCATCGGCTTCAAGCGCGGCACTGGCGGCACGGGCGGCGTCAGCTATCTGCGCAAGATGCTGGACGTGGTGCTGTTCCCGGAGCTGTGGGCGCTGCGCACGGAGCTGTAGGGAAAGACGCCGGGCGTTGTCGATTTCGGCCGGCCTCGATCGTCGTTCCTGGCCCGGCCCGGTCGGCCGGGTTTGGAAAGGACCCGATGAAACTGCTCCTCACCTCCGCCGGCATCCGCAACGCGAGCATCCATGCCGCGCTGCTCGATCTGCTGGGCAAACCCATCGCCGAGTGCCATGCGCTGTGCATCCCCACGGCGCTGTATGGGCATCCGCACGGCAGCCCTGACAACACATGGCGTTTCATCAGCGGCCAGGAGCCGTCCACGCCGATGTGCGAGCTGGGTTGGAAGTCGGTCGGGGTGCTGGAACTCACTGCGCTGCCGAGCATCGACAGCGCTCGCTGGCAAGGCTGGGTGCGGCAGGCGGACGTGCTGCTGGTGAACGGCGGCGACGCGCTGTACCTGTGCCACTGGATGCGCGAGTCGGGGCTGGCCGACCTGCTGCAGTCGCTGCCGGACATGGTGTGGGTGGGCTTGAGCGCAGGGAGCATGGTCATGACGCCACGCGTCGGCGAGGCCTTCGTCGAAACCAGGCCGCCCATCACGGGCGATGACAGGGCGCTCGGCGTGGTCGATTTCGCGATCTTTCCCCATCTGGACTACCCCGGCTGGCCGAGCAACTCGATGGCCGCCGCCGAGGCATGGGCGGCCGGCATCGGCTGCCCGGCCTACGCTCTCGACGACGAGAGCGCCATCAAGGTGGCGGACGGCGCCGCGGAAGTCGTGTCGGCAGGGCATTGGAAGTTCTTCGCCCGCTGACGGCAGGCACCGTGCCCACCGGCATGGTGCACCCGGCTTCTACAATCCCAGGCACCCTTTTCACGGTCCCGAGCCCACCCGGCGCGGGACCATCACCGAGGTCCTGACGCCATGGACACCCGCACCCACGAAACCCGCCTGCGCATCGAGCGCCTGCGCGATGCCCTCAACGCCCACGGCGTGCATGCCGTGCTCGTGCCGTCCAGTGATCCGCACCTGTCCGAATACCTGCCCGACCGCTGGCAGGGCCGCGAATGGCTGTCGGGCTTCACCGGCTCGGTCGGCAGCCTTGTCGTCACGCGCGACCAGGCCGCCCTGTTTGCCGACAGCCGCTACTGGGCCCAGGCCGAGGCGCAGATCGCCGGCAGCGGCATCCAGCTCGAGAAGATGAACTCGGGCGCGTCGACGCAGTACATCGACTGGATCGCCAAGGCCCTGCAACCCGGCCAGTCGATCGCCGTGGACGGCCAGGTGTTGGGGCTCTCCCTGGCCAATGCCCTGCGCACGGCCATGCAGCGCGCCGGCATCACGCTGCGCACCGACCTCGACCTCGTGCAGCACGCCTGGGACGGCCGCCCCGGCCTGCCCACCGAACCCGTCTACGAGCACGCCGCGCCGCAGGCCGCCGTGTCCCGCGCCGACAAGCTGGCCCGCGTGCGCGCCGCGATGGCGACTGTGCAGGCCACCCACCACCTCGTGTCTACCGTGGACGACGTGGCCTGGCTGCTGAATCTGCGCGGCAGCGACGTGCAGTGCAACCCGGTCTTCATCGCCCACCTGCTGCTGGACCCCACCGGTGGCCGCCTCTTCATTGGCGACGGCAAGGTGCCAGCCGACGTGGCCGCGCGGCTTGCGGCGGATGGCATCCAGCTGGCCCCCTATGGACAGGCTTCGTCCGCCCTGGCCGCCCTGCCCGCCGACGCCAAGCTGCTGATCGACCCGCGCCGCGTGACCTTGGGCCTGCGCGAGGCCGTGCCCATGGGCGTGACCGTCGTCGAGCAGATCAACCCGAGCACGCTGCTGAAGAGCCGCAAGACCGCCGCCGAAGCCGCCTTCATCCGCGAGGCCATGGCCGAGGACGGCGCGGCGATGTGCGAGTTCTATGCCGACTTCGAGGCTGGAATAGCCCGCGGCGAACGCTGGAGCGAGCTGGACGTCGACACCCAGCTGACGGCCGCGCGCAAGAGGCGCCCGGGCTTCGTGGGCCTGTCCTTCTCGACGATTGCGGGCTGGATGGCCAATGGCGCCCAGCCGCACTACCGCGCCACGCCCGAGTCGTTCGCGCAGATCGAAGGCAACGGCCTGCTGCTGATCGACTCCGGCGGCCAGTACGTCGGCGGCACGACGGACATCACGCGCGTCTGGCCCATCGGCACCGTCAGCGCGGCGCAGAAGCGCGACTACACGCTGGTGCTCAAGGGCACGCTGGCGCTGTCGCGCACCCGCTTCCCGCGCGGCACGCTCAGCCCCATGCTGGACGCGATTGCCCGCGCGCCGCTGTGGGAGCACGGCCTGGACTACGGCCACGGCACGGGCCACGGCGTGGGCTACTTCATGAATGTGCATGAAGGCCCGCAGAGCATCAGCAAGGCGATTGCCGAGCCGGCCATGGCCATGGAGCCCGGCATGATCACGTCCATCGAGCCAGGCCTGTATCGGCCGGGGCTGTGGGGTGTGCGCATCGAGAACCTGGTGCTCAACGTCGCCATCGATACGCCCGAGAAGAACGCCTTCGGCGAGATGCTGGAGTTCGAGACGCTGACGCTCTGCCCCATCGACACGCGCTGCATCGACATCAGCCTGATGCGCGCCGACGAGATCGACTGGCTGAACCGCTACCACGCCACCGTGCGTGAGCGCCTCGGCCCGAAGGTCAGCGGCGCGGCCCTGGCCTGGCTGCTGCTGCGCACCGCGCCGTTGGCGGCCTGATGCGCGCGCTGGCTGCGCTGCTGCTGTGTGCGGTAGGCGCAGCCGCGGCGCAGACGCGCTATGAGGGCCTGTGCGACGCCTCGGCGGCGGTGGCGCTGGATGCGCGTCATTTCGTCGTTGCCGATGATGAGCACAACCGGCTGACCATCTACAGGCGCGGCGAAGCCAAAAGCGTCGGCGGGATCGACCTCGACAAGTTCTTGAAGGCCGACAAGGAAGCCGACCTCGAAGGCGTGGCCCAGGTCGGCCGCCGCATCTACTGGATCGCCTCGCATGCACGCAACAGCGCCGGCAAGTTGCGCGAGGACCGGCTGCGCTTCTTCGCCACCGACATCCACGGCACGACGGTGGAGCCGGTGGGCCAGCCCTACAC
>NZ_JBFUMN010000103.1:0-7376 GCF_054049335.1 Roseateles sp. P5_E1 | reverse complement strand
GAGCTACTGACACTGGGAGCCACGCCTGCTGTTGCTCGACGTGTGGCGGCCAACAGCCGCTGCTGGTGGCGCAACAGCGCAAGGGCGCTCAACAACGTGCTCACCATCACCTGGTTCGACCGATGGCGCCTGCCCCGCCTCTCCTGACCTCAAACTCTCGAACCGCCTGGTGCGGACCCGCATGCCAGGTGGTGTGGCAGGGGTGCTTCCTATGATGGGAGCCCCCTATGCCGATTTCCGCCGTCCTTTTCGCAGGGCCGGGATGCATCTGCTAACGGCTTGTCCGGGCGATGCGGCATGGTCCTACAGGGACCGCGAACCTGCCGGCCTAAAGTCAATTCCGGGCGTAGACCCCTTGCCTCTCTCCCCGCAGCACGCCAGCGTGTTCCGGCCTGACGTCCGACGTTGGTCGAAGCGCTCAAGTCTCAGGGACTCGCATGGGCTCTGCGCCTTTCCCATTGGGACGGCAACGAGGCCATGACGCGGTGCGGGGTGGCCGTTGATGGGCAGTCGGAGTCGACGCTCTCAGGGGTAGAAGATGTTGACGCTGTAGCCGCTGACCTTCTGGCCACCCGTTCCGAACACCAGGCTCAAGGCCTGTTCAGAATCGGCATTGACCTGCGTCAGCACCGGGGTCAGGGTTTCGGGACCGAGCACGCGGCGGGAGAAAGCCGCGCCGCTGGCATCGGTCAAGCTCAATTCCACCCAAGGCGCGGCGACGTCCACGCTGGTCTTGTTGCGCAGCGCGAGATTGAGCTTGTAGCTGCCGGCGCCCACCGGGCTGAGCGCCGTCGATTCGATGCTGAGCGCCTCGATGCGCCGCCACGGTTTGACCTCGCAGCCGGCGGCGCTGCACAGCGCCTTCAATGGCTCGCGCAGGGGCGGGTGCAGGGCGGCAATGGCGTCGCGAAAGTGCAGCGTCACCTGCAGGGCCAGCAATGCGGCAAGCAAGAGGGATGCGACGCCGAGGGCCACACGCACGGCAGGGCGATTCCAGCGAGCGGTGTTCTCGGCCTTGCGCATGAACTCGGGCACGAGTCTGCCGGGCGCCTCGGCCTTGCCGGGCTTCTGCGGCTTGGCGGCTTTGGCGACCTTTGCGGGCTTGCCCGGCCGCTCCGCCGGCTCGGCCGTGATGGGAGCCATCTCGGCCATCGACGGTTCCGGCCCGGCATCACGCGCCACCATGGGCGGGGGGGCGGCAACCGGCTCGCTGGCACGGTCGTCACCCACCCAATGAGGCTCGGGCCTGGCTTCCTGCCGACCGTACTCGGAGGGCCAGCCGGTAGGCAAGGCCTCGGCACGGGGCTCGGGTTCGGGGGGCGGCATCCAGTCCGCTGGCGGTGTGTAGACCGGGGGCGGAGGTGGTGGAGGTGGAGGCAGGGGCAGGGGCTCGGGCTCCGGCACCACGGTGGCCGGCGCGTACTGTGGCGGCCAGGGCGGTGGAGCGTCCCGCTCGATGTCGAACAGCAGTTCGCGGGCGTCGAAGATCTCCGCGCAACGGCCACAGCGCACCCAGCCATCGGAGACGCGCAACTGGTCCTCGACGATCCTGAAGATCGTTCCGCAGGCCGTGCAGCGCGTTGCGAGGCTCACGGGTGCACCCTTCGCGCTGCGCGCTTGCCTGGCCGACGGAGCGGCCAGGCGTTCGCCAGGCATGAGATGCCCTCAGGGCGTCTCAAGTCCGGGCTCACTCCCGCCAAGCGGGAATGAGCACCTTCGGGCGGCCGTGCGGTGCTCATGCCGCTCGCTGGGCCGTCATCAGGATCCAGCCATCCTCTTCATCGCTGACTTCAAGCGCCAGCCACGGCGCGTAGGCGGCCTTCAGTTCCTCAGCCTGGCGGCTCAGGATGCCAGCCAGGATCAGGTTGCCGCCGGGCGCGACATGGGCGCAGAGCAGTGGTGCGAGCAGCTTCAGCGGTGTGGCCAGGATGTTGGCCATGACCAGCGGGTACTCGCCCTGGGCCAGCTCCGGCAGGCCGGGTTTCAGTGTGACGCCATTGGCCGCCGCGTTGTCGCGCGACGAAGTGACGGCAGCCGGGTCAATGTCGACGGCGTCGATGTCACGCGCGCCGTGCAGGGCCGCGCCAATGGCAAGGATGCCGGAGCCACAGCCATAGTCCAGCACGCGAATCCAGGGCTGGGAATGGGTCGCGATCCAGCGCAGGCACATGCGCGTCGTTGGATGCGTGCCTGTACCGAAGGCCAGCCCGGGGTCCAGGCGCATGACGCGTTGGGCCTGCGGCGGTGCCTCGTGCCAGCTCGGCACGATCCAGAACTCGGGCGTGATCTCGACCGGCGCGAACTGGCTTTGCGTCAGGCGCACCCAGTCCTGCTCGGGCACGGCCTGGATCGCCTGCACATGCACGTCAGACGCCCAATCCTGGGCCAGGATCAGCGTCGCCGCCTCGGTGGCCTCGGGCTCGGTGGGAAAGAGGGCCTTGACGACCGAGCGCTCCCAACCGGCTGCGGGCGCTGGCATGCCGGGTTCGCCGAACAAGGCGTGCTCAGCCTCGGTGTCTGCGTCGGCATCCTCCACCGAGACCGCGAGAGCGTCGATCTCCATCAGCGCATCGCTGACGATCTCGACGTCGGCCTCGTGGCAGACCAGCGCCAACTCGAAGAGGTTGCTCATCGCTTGTGGGCAGCCATCCAGCCTTCAAGGTAATGGATGGATGTGCCGCCTTCGATGAACTTGGCGTCGGCCATCAGCTCGCGGTGCAGCGGGATGTTGGTCTGGATGCCTTCGACGACCRTCTCGCTCAGCGCGATGCGCATGCGCGCCAGGGCCTGCTCACGCGTGTCGCCGTGGACGATGATCTTGCCGATCATGGAGTCGTAGTTGGGCGGCACGAAGTAGTTCGTGTAGGCATGCGAGTCCACGCGCACGCCGGGGCCGCCCGGCGCGTGCCACATCGTGATGCGGCCGGGCGAGGGCACGAACTTGACCGGGTCTTCGGCGTTGATGCGGCATTCGATSGCGTGGCCGCGCATCTCGATCTGGCGCTGCGTGAACGGCAGCTTCTCGCCGGCTGCGATCTTGATCTGCTGCTGCACGAKGTCGATGCCGGTGACCATCTCGGTGACCGGRTGCTCCACCTGGAYGCGSGTGTTCATCTCGATGAARTAGAASYSGCCGTTYTCGTASAGGAACTCGAASGTRCCGGCRCCGCGGTAGCCCATCTTCTTGCAGGCCGCCGCGCAGCGGTCGCCCACCTTTTCGATGTTKCGACGCGGGATGCCGGGTGCCGGCGCTTCCTCGATGATCTTTTGGTGGCGGCGCTGCATGGAGCAGTCGCGCTCACCCAGCCAGACGGCGTTCTTGAAGGTGTCAGCGAGGATCTGGATCTCCACATGGCGYGGGTTCTCCAGGAACTTCTCCATGTAGACCTCGGGGTTGCCGAAGGCCGCACCCGCTTCGGCGCGTGTCGTCTGCACCGCGTGCACCAGGGCCGCTTCGGTGTGCACGACGCGCATGCCGCGCCCGCCGCCGCCGCCGGCCGCCTTGATGATGACGGGGTAGCCCACCGATCGGGCGATCTTGATGATCTCCTTCGGGTCCTCGGGCAGGGCGCCTTCGGAGCCGGGCACGCAGGGCACGCCGGCGCGGATCATGGCCTGCTTGGCCGAGACCTTGTCTCCCATCAGGCGGATGGACTCAGGCGTCGGGCCGATGAAGGTAAAGCCGCTGCGCTCGACGCGCTCGGCGAAGTCGGCGTTCTCGCTGAGGAAGCCGTACCCGGGGTGGATGGCTTCAGCGTCCGTCACCTCGGCCGTCGCAATGATGGCCGGCATGCTGAGGTAGCTCTGGGCCGAGGGCGCCGGGCCAATGCAGACGGCCTCGTCGGCGAGGCGCACATATTTGGCGTCGCGATCGGCTTCTGAATAGACGACGACGGACTTGATGCCGAGTTCTCGGCACGCTCGTTGAATGCGCAGAGCGATCTCTCCGCGATTCGCAATAAGGACCTTCTTAAACATCGAGTGGCCTCACTCGATCACGAACAGCGGTTGTCCGAACTCTACGGCCTGACCGTTCTCGCACATGACCTTGGTGATCGTGCCGCTCTTGTCGGCTTCGATCTCATTCATGATCTTCATCGCTTCGATGATGCAGATGGCTTCGCCTTCCTTGACCTGCTGGCCAACGTCGGCAAACGGCTTGGCGTTGGGGCTGGACGCACGGTAGAAGGTGCCGACCATCGGCGACTTGACGATATGGCCGGTCTCGACCGGCGCGGCGGCCGGGGCCGCTGCGGCGGCGGGCATGGCGACCTGGGCCGGTGCATGGGCGACGGGAGCGGCGGCGTAGACCGGCTGCATGGCCACGGCGGCGGCCGGGTCAGCCTTGACGATGCGGACCTTGCCGTCGGCCTCGGTGATTTCCAGTTCGGAAATATTGGATTCCGAGACCAGGTCGATCAGGGTTTTGAGCTTGCGAAGGTCCATCTTGGCTCCAGGCGGTGTTGTTGTTGTGGGGGAAGGGAAAAGACGGCGCGAGACCGGAGGTCAGGCGCCAGCTTCCAACGATTCGAGGGCGTGGCGCAGCGCAAGGCGGTAGCCGTTGGCGCCGAGGCCGCAGATGACGCCCACCGCCAGCTCACTCATATAGCTGTGGTGGCGGAAGGCTTCGCGGCGGTGGATGTTGGACAAATGAACTTCGATGAAGGGCAGGGCGACAGCCGCCAGCGCGTCACGGATGGCGACACTGGTGTGGGTGTAGGCGGCCGGATTGATGATGATGAAGCGCGTGCCGTCGGTGCGCGCGGCCTGGATGCGGTCGACCAGAGCGCCTTCGTGGTTGCTCTGGAAGCTGTTCAGCGTGGCGCCGGCATCCGTGGCGATCTTGCCGAGTTCGGCATCGATCTGCGCGAGAGTCTGCGCGCCGTAGACCTCGGGCTCGCGGGCGCCGAGCAGGTTGAGGTTGGGGCCATGCAGGACGAGAACTTGCATCAAACATGTGGCGGCGCGCCTGCCCGAAGGTCTAGAGAGTCGCCACTAAATTGAGGAAGGGCGAACTTTACGCGTTTTGGACCCGATTTCCTGCTGGATAGGGAAATTCTCGGGGGCGCGTCAGCTTCGGGCCAATTGGCGCAGTTCTTCCAGGCGGCTCACGCCCAGACGCCGCCAACTGATCTCGCCGGTCTCGTCGAAAACGACGGAAAAGGGCAGGCCGCCGGCCGGATTGCCCAGTTCCCGCACCAGCCCCAGGCCTTCCGGCCCGGCCAGCGCGACTGCGAAGTCCAGCGGCGTCTTCTGCAGGAAGGCCTTGACCGGCTCGGCCTGATCCACCGCCAGGCCAAGGACCTGCCAGCCCTTGCCCTTGGCTTCCTTGTAGAACTGGTTGATCTCCGGCAGTTCCTTGACGCAAGGCGGGCACCAGGTGGCCCAGAAGTTGACCAGCAGGGGCTGGCCGCGCCAGCGGGCGACGTCCAGGTCGCTACCGTCCAGGGCAGGGAAGCGTCGCGCCCAGAATGCTTGGGCGACGACGGAAGCCACCGGTGGGTTCAGCTTGCGCCAGGCGAAGGCGGCGCCCAGGGCTGCGGCCCCGACGCCGGCGCCGGTCAGGATCAGGCGGCGGTTGATGGGCGTCATTCGGCGGCCTCCAGGAGGTTTTGCAGCGCGGCCAGGTCGCCGCGCTCGGTCATGCCGCGCGCGTCGGGCTTGAGGGCGCCGCGCAGGTCGTCGAAGTCCAGGATGGTCAGGCACAGCGTCACCCGCTCGCCCAGGGTGGCGCAAGGTGCATCCAGGATGAGCATGTCGACCTGCCGGCCACGGCCGGCTGTCGTTTCGGCCACGTCGAAGTTGATGCCGCGATCCAGCAACGCGATCTCGGCCGCCTTGCTGTCGTCGCAATACAGCTGCAGGTGAACATTGGACAGCCGTGTCGCCGTGCCGCGCCAGACGGCGCCAGTCAGGTGCGGGCGGAACTCGGCCAGGCGCGCCATCCACTGCGCGGCCAGCTCGCGCAGGGCCCGCAACTCGGCCGGCTGAGTGTCGGCATGGAAGATGGCGATGTGCTCGCGCACGGCGTCCTCGACCTCGTCGTTGCCGGGCAAGGCGGCGCGCGGCGCACCCAGGTCGCGGGCGGCGCGCTGCTTGGCCGGGCCCCAGTCCATGCCCTCGTCGACGATGAGGCGGGCGGCGGCAGCGGCGATTTCTTCGGTGAAGTCGCTCATGTCAGTGGCGCACGGCCGTCCGAAGCACTGACGCGCCCCCTCGGGGGGCAGTGAGCGAAGCGAGCGTGGGGGTGGTCATGGCGTTTGGGCGCTGTTCATGCGGCCGACGATGAGGCCGGCCCGGCCCATGACATAGGCCGAGCCCGGCTGGCGCTCGAAGCGCTTGGGCGCCGGCAGCATCACCGCCAGCCGCGCGGCCTCGAAGGCGCCCAGGCGTGACGCATCCGTGCGGAAGTAATGCCGCGCCGCGGCCTGGGCACCGAACAGGCCTTCCCCCCATTCGACACTGTTCAGGTAGATCTCCAGGATGCGCTGCTTGCTCAGCAGGCCTTCCAGCATCAACGTGAGGATCAGCTCCTGCCCCTTGCGCAACAGCGTGCGCTCGCCGGAAAGGAACAGGTTCTTGGCCAGCTGCTGGGTGATCGTCGAGCCGCCGATGACCTTGGCCACACCTTTGCCGCGAGCTTCCACGCGGGCCTGTGCCTTCTCGTTCTTCTTCCAGGCGCCCTTGAGGGCCTCCCAGTCCACGCCGCCGTGCTGGGCGAAGCCGTCGTCCTCGCTGGCTATGACGGCGCGCTTGAGCGTGGTGGCCAGTTGGGCGTCGTTCACCCACTGCTGGCTCCAGGCGACCTGCTGTTTTTCCTTCAACAGGCGCACGGCCTCGCTGCGCTGGAAGCTGGTGGACTGCGGTGCGAGGACGTTCATCAGCGCGATCCGGCCGGCAAACCAGAGCTGCAGGCAAATGACGGCCAGGGCCAGCACAGCGACGAGTCGGCCGATGTGGCGGATCACAGCGCGGCCCTCAGCTCGGATCTCAGCGCTTTCAGCACCGGCGCCGTGTCCGGCCGCACGCCGCGCCAGAAGAAGAAGGCCTCGGCCGCCTGCTCGACAAGCATGCCCAGGCCATCGCGCGGCTCGGCGCCGTGGGCGGCGGCCCAGTCCAGAAAACCTTGCGCCTTGGGGCCGTACATCATGTCCAGCGCCAGCGCGCCGCGGGCCAGCACGCGGGCATCGACCGGCGAGGACGCGCCGGCGAGGCTGGTGCTGGTGGCGTTGACGACGATGTCTTGCGCAGCGGGGGCCTCCGCCAAGGTGACCGCGGCAAGGGGGACGCCCAGGTCGGCATGGCTGGCCACCAAGGCCTGGGCCTTGCCCACTGAGCGGTTGGCGATGGTGATGCGCGCCGGCCTGGCCGCGATC
>NZ_JBFUMN010000102.1:0-8171 GCF_054049335.1 Roseateles sp. P5_E1 | reverse complement strand
GGAGAGTTCACGCAGTTCGAGGACCCGACGCTAGTTGCGCGGGGTGCTGTAGTTGCCCGTAAGCTGAGTATTTCGTTCTGGGCAGCGGCAGGGCTTGTTCTCTCCGTTGTGGCAACTCACCTATGGACGCGGTGACGTCTAACTGGTCATTGGTGTGGGACGGCTCCGCCGCCCCACAACTCGCACGTTAGATGGCTATGGCTATTTCAACCATGATGGCAGTTGGCCTTGGCATCGGGGCGACGATTGGCATCGCGCTGCGGATTCTCAAGAGAGTCAATCAGCCGGCTGCGCCCGACGTCCGTATGTTGTCGCAGCTCAGACGAGCGGGATCTAAGCTGGATCAACCTCATAAGATCGATTTCTTCCTGCATTTGCCTGAACATGGCGCCGCGTCGGTCGTCGCTGAGATTCTCTCGATGCGCGACTTTTCTGCGGTCGTGCTTCCAGACGCCGAAGGCAAGGCCAGTTGGACCGTTCAAGCTTCTAGGACATTGATCCCTGGCGCCAACTCGCTCGTCGAGATCCGCCAACAACTGTCGCGGTTAGCCGGTGAGCACGGTGGAACTTACGACGGTTGGGGAGCCGAGGTTGTGCGGTGAAACCGCCATCTAACTGGTCATTGCAGCCGACCCGCGCCAGCTTCGCTGGCTGGTCGGCTGAACTCCGACGTTAGCCAGACTCCGGAATGCGTTCCCGACCCGTCATCCGATTCGCCTGCAATTTCATCGCCGCCTTGCTCGTGGTCTTTGCCCTCTGGTGCCTCCTTTGGTTGATTTCGTCGTCGAGCATGGCGTTCACTGAATGCGCGGGGGCGTATGAACTGTTCTCACCGAATCCACGGTGTCGGCAGCCGTCAATCGCGGGCTTGCTTGCCTTCGCTGGGTTGCTCGGAGCGGTTGTCGCCGTAGTCGTAGGAAGGCGGTTTCGCAAGTGAGCTATCTTTGCCACTCGGCCATGCGCCGCGAGGCTAACCGATCGCTCCAGCGGACGGCTTCGCCGTCCGCTGAGCTCGCACGGTTGAGCATCGCAATGTACCCACTGCTTGAGTCGCGCGAGGCCGCCGTGGAATGGCTTGCCGCCAAGGGCTTGTACGCTGCACCTCGAGACTGGAGCTTTGGCGAATCAGTTGTCGCAGCGTCTGGGCGACAGGTCTTGCTTCAAGAAAACGGAGAACCAATTCGCATCGAAGGCTTGACAGAAGAACTGGTCGTCTACGCCAACATGATTTGCATCTATCCGGAGCGAGAAGGTTGGTCAGTCGCGCATCTTTCCGGGGGAAAGCCAGGCGCTCAAAGCTACCTTTCCTTGGGTCAAGCAGCCTTTGAAGCAGCCAAGCTCCTTGTTGAAGCGGCATCAGTCGATGGAGCGTCACGCGATGCCCAACCCGTCATGGCAGCGGACGGCTTCGCCGCCCGCTGATTTCAAACGTTGGGCAGCGTAGAAGGCGCACATGGGTAAGCAGAGGAGCGTTCAAGTACGGGCCGTTGATCGAGGCGTTGAAATCGTCGACGTCGCACGCTCGTTTGCTGATCATCCAGAACGGTTTGAGTGGCTTCGGGCGATGCTTGCAACCCGCGGGTACGACGCTGGCGCCGGCATGTTGGTAGCACTCCGGTCTGTTCCCGATCAGGGCTGTTGGGTGCACTACGGCATGTGGCTAACCAAATCCGGGGCCTTCCTGAAGTTTGTGGCGGACGAGGCGTTTGGCTCACGGCTGTTAGAAGGCTCAGGTCGGCTGGAAGACTTCGAGCTAGAGGACGTTTCGGACCAAGTTGCCACTTCAGCGCATCTACCGGGAACTGGGAAGTCTTTTGGATGGTTGGCGTTGGACGCGATGCGCCAAATGGGCATGCGGAATGCGAAGTAGGCGTGAGCATGGAAAAAAACGCCGCCCAACCTTTTGCTGCAGCGGACGGCTTCGCCGCCCGCTGAACTCGCACGTTAGAAATCAGGGGGACATAGATGTCGGATAAGCAAAGTGAGACAAGAAAACGTTACCTTGGCGTCGGCATAGCACTGGGTGTGTCTATAGGCAGTGGTCTCGGAGTCGCTCTTGGTAACTTGGCGCTTGGTGTCGCCATTGGCATTGCTCTCGGAGTAGCGTACGGCGTATTCATTGGCAAAAAGATCGTCGATGCGGCATCACAGACGGATGGTGATCCTGATTCCTAACCATTTATTGCAGCCGACCCTGGTCGGCTTCGCCGTCCGGTCGGCTGAATTCCAACGTTGGGCATACAGGAGATAACTTGACAGCCGCGCCGCTCATTTGTGTCCGCTGCAATTTGCCGGTGAAGAAAAACGCAGAGTCGTATGAAGTTTTCGAGCGCATGCATTGGCTCTGCTTTCATCTGGAATTCGAACATCAGGGAGATCCTGATGAACCGTGCGGTGATCCCGGCTGCCCGTGGTGGCACATTGAGGTTCTTCGGCGGAAGCTGGGCGAGCTTGGTTCAGACCCAGCTGCGGTCATCAAAGCGGCCATCGACGAGCGGTGGCGCTTGTGAGCATCCGGCTGCCCAACCTTTCGCTCCAGCGGACGGCTCCGCCGTCCGCTGAGCTTGCACGTTGAACCTCTCTGCGATGCACTTCCGTACCTTTCTGAAGACTGGCGTCGAAGTGCTGCACCTCGGCACGCAGCACTCCAATGGCAATGCCTGGCCCCTCGAACACTGGAAAGCCAATTCCGGCAGGTGGCGCTTGTTCACGCCAGGCATTGATGCCTACTTAAACCAAAGGCTCGTTGAGCGCTCCTTCGGTACATCAATCGAGAACTTCATCCTGCTGCTAGAGATTGCTGATTTCGCGGCATGGGGAATCGGCGTAGCCTTCGCCGGACCGACTGGTTACTCTTCATACAAACCCAAGACCCGCGAACTTCGCAGCGTCGGACAAATTGATTGGCTCGATGTCCAGATGCTCACGCCTACACAGCAACTCCAGGCGTATCGAACCGCAACGGTCTCCGCGATTCAGCGAGCCTCCGAGGCTACTAGGAAGCCAAAAGACTTCGAGTTTGCAAAGTTCGCACAGGCGGTTGACGAAGCGCTCCGGGGGGCCAAGGTTTCGCAGGTGTCTCGGTCGGCTTTTGAGGCGAACGAGGTTCAACCCTTCGCTGCAGCGGACGGCTTCGCCGCCCACTGAGCGCGAACGTTGGGCGACAGCTTTGTGAGTTGACCGGCCGATGATCCCGCCAGAGTGAACTTCCGCTCATGGCCGAAACGAGCCCTCTGCCACTACTTGGGCGCCAACAGCCCGTAGGCTGAGGTGAACAAAGTGAACCCCAACGGTACCGGCGCGTAGACGCTGGGGTTTGCGATGCTCATCCCAACCTACGGGCTGCAGCCCGCTGATTTCGGACGAAGCCCCGTGGGGGCTGGGGCTGCCTCTCGAGATTTTCATTGGACACAAATTGATGTTGAGGCTCAACAAGTTCACGCGCCGCTTGCCATGGGCGCTGATGCTGGCGCTCGTCTCGATCACGTCGGCCGCTGAGGAACGCCGTCTCTCAATGGGCTGGCGTTTCATGGCGGGGGAGGTCAAGGGCGCGGAGCGGCCCGACTTCGACGACGGCGCATGGCGCCAGGTGGCCGTGCCGCACGACTTCTCCATCCTGGACAAGGCGGACGGGGCGCCACCCTTTGATCCCGCCACCGTGGGTGGCCGCGACTCCGGCTACATCCCGGGTGGCACCGGCTGGTACCGGCGTCATCTCACGCTGACTTCGGCCGAAGCCGCCCGCGTGGTCCGGCTCAAGTTCGAAGCCGTCTACATGGACTCGGACATCTGGCTGAATGGCGAGCCTGTGGGACAGCATCGCTACGGCTACACCGCATTCACGCTGGACCTGACAGGCAAGGTCAAGGCGGGCGACAACGTCATCGTCGTCCGGGCGCGCCATGAGGACTCGTCGTCGCGCTGGTATGCCGGCTCGGGCCTGATCCGCCCGGTGGCTGTGGAACTGCTGGACCCGGTGCACATCGACCCCGACAGCGTGGCGGTTGCGACCCGCGCCGCGACCGCTCAACGGGCGAACTTGGACGTTCGGACACGCCTCTCCAACCGCCAGGCCAAGTCACAGCAGGTGGAAGTGGTCACGGCCGTGACCAGCGTCGACGGCAGCGAGACCGTCGCCCGCGCCAGCAAGCGTTATGTCGTGCCGGCCCGCGGCCAAGTGGATGCCGCGCAAGCGCTGGCCGTGGACAAGCCCAGGCTGTGGGGGCCGTCGGCACCGCATCTCTACCTGCTTCGCCAGGAGGTGCGCGTCAACGGTGTCGCAACCGATGTGCGCTTGACCCGTTTCGGCATCCGTACCGTGGCGATCGATGCGAAAAACGGCTTGCGCATCAATGGCGAGAAGGTCCTGCTGCGCGGCGGCAACATCCACCACGACAACTACATGCTCGGCGCCGCCGGGCTTCCCGATGCGGATGCACGCAAGGTCGCGCTGATGAAGGCGGCCGGCTACAACGCCATCCGCAACGCCCACAACCCAGCAAGCCAAGCCACCCTGGACGCTGCCGATGAGCTCGGCATGCTGGTCATCAACGAGGCCTTCGACGCCTGGCGAAACAGCAAGACCAGCGCCGACTACGCCCGCTTCTTCGCTGACAACTGGCAGAAGGACTTGGACAGCCTGATCATCAGCGGCCGCAATCACCCCAGCGTGCTGTTCTGGAGCATCGGCAACGAGATCCGGGAGCAGGGCACGCCCGAGGGCGCGAAGACTGCACGGATGTTGGTCCAGCGGGTCCGCCAGCTCGACGCGACCCGGCCGGTGACCCAGGCGGTCAGCATCGACTCCCCGACGATCGCCAGCGCCTATGGCGAGCTCGACGCGGCCGGCTACAACTACATGCCCCACCTGTTCGAACGCGACCACGAGCAATACCCGTCGCGCGTCATGTACAGCGGCGAGTCCCTGTCCCGATACGCCTTCAACTACTGGCGCCCGGTGGAGACCCTGCCGTGGGTGATCGGCGATTTCGTGTGGACCTCCTTCGACTACCTCGGCGAGGCCGGCATCGGCTGGGTGAACGCCAAGCAGGACTGGAAGACCTGGGGCCCATATCCGTGGCACCTGGCCTATTGCGGAGAGATCGACGCTACCGGGCGCAAGCGACCCGCCGCCTACTACCGCCAGGTACTGTGGAAGACCGGCATCGACCCGATCGCGGCCTTCGTCGAGCAGCCGGCTGGCACTCGCGCCTTCCCGCACTACCCCTTCCCGGAAGGCGACCCGCACAGCGACTGGACGCTGGAGGACGTGCATCCCAGCTGGTCGTGGGCCGGCCAGGAAGGCAGGCCGCTGAACGTCGCGGTGTACTCGGAGTTCCCGGAGGTCGAACTCTTCCTCAACGACAAGAGCCTGGGGCGGCAGGCCGTAGGCCTCGCCACTGAATACAAGGCCCGGTTCGTCGTGCCCTATGCGCCGGGCCGCCTGCTGGCGGTCGGCTATCGGGACGGCAGGCGCGCTGGCCAGTGGGAGCTGCGCACAGCGGGTCTGCCGGCGGCGTTCAAGGCGACCGCGGATCGGTCGCAGCTGAAGGCCAATGGCGAGGACCTGGCCTACGTGACGATCGAGCTGGCCGACAGCGACGGCGTTCCCATCTACGCGCGCGCCGGTGATCGCCAGGTGAAGGTCAGTGTGACCGGCGCCGGCGTGCTGGGCGGCGCGGGCAACGGCGACCCCGTCGATGCGAGCAGCCTGCAATCGGGCGAACGCAAGACCTTCCACGGTCGGATGGTGGCGGCAGTCCGCGCGGGCGCTTCGCCCGGCCCCATCGTGGTTGAAGTTGCCGTCGAGGGCCTGCCGACGCAGCGGATGCGGCTCGATGTGATTGCGCGATGAAACCGCAGTAGCGCAGCGCTGGTCTGGCTGCTGGCCTCGTACAAGGGCCTGCCCAACGTGCTGATGCTGATGACGGGCCTGATCGGCGTCTACACCTTTGGGACCCGCCGCACCACGCTGGGCCGGCGCATCTATGCCCGACCATCGCTCACCCGTGCAAGCCCTTCAAGCTTGGCAGATCTCCAAACCCCATTTGTTCAAGCGCGCCGTATACAAACAGGCGGGTCTTGACACCTAGCCACTCGCGATGTCGTTGATCCCATATGCCGCCGCTTGCGTTGGGATTCGCGATGCTCACCCCATTAGCCTACCGAGCTCAGGCCGGCTGCAGCAGCACGCGGCCGAGCGCCTCGGGCCCGGCCGGCTGGGCATCGGGGCGCAGCAGCGCGCGGGCCGCTGCGTCGTTGCGCAGGTGCGCGTCGAAAAAGGCCGCCTCCCAGCCGCCCGTCTCGGCGTTGGCCGCTTCGTTGAAGCCGTGGGTCTGGCCCTTCATCTCCACCACCCAGGCGGGGCCGCCCACGGCGCGCGCGGCGGCCAGCACGTCGGCGGCCGGCACGTTGCTGTCCAACTCGCCGCTGACCGCAAACCAGGGCCGCTTGACGGCAGCGAGGCCGGCGAAGTCAAGGCCGAAGTTCCAGAAATTCGGGCCGGCACCCGGAGGCAGGTTCACGGGCAGGCCCATGGCCCGTGCCGCGGCCATGCCGATGCCGGGAAAGGGCACCGTCCCGAAGCCGGCCTTGATGCGCTCGTCGGCCAGGGACAGGCCGCGCCGCGCGGGGTTCAAGCCGCCCATCAGCGTGAGCACGGTCAGGCCGCCGGCACTGCTGCCGGTGGCGCCGATGCGGGCGGCGTCGATGTGGTCTGCGTAGTGTGGGTGGGCCAGCACATGGTCCAGCGCCGCGCGCACCGCCAGGCTGCGCAGGGCGAACATTTCGCTGCCGCCCGGCGTGCGCCTGTCACCGTGGTAAACGTCGACCACGATGTAGCCCTGCGAGGCCAGGTGCGCGAGCTTTCCGATGTGCCACAGCCCATGCGTGCCCTGCCCGCCGGAGTGAACGATCAGCGGGTAGCGCGCCCGCTCGTCGGCAAACAGCGGCGCCTCGCCGGGCCGCTGCATGTGCGGCAGGCGATACCAGCCGGTCTCCTCAGGGAAGGTGTAGTCGGGGCGGCGGTTGTCGGCCGGCGTCGGGTAGAACACCGTCAGCACCACCGGCAGGCTGCGTCCGGCCAGCGCCCCGGCATACGGCCAGTCCTTGGGCACCTTCACGTCGATCACCAGCGTGGCCTGGCGATCGCTGATCAGCTGGTCCAGGTACAGCGGGCCTTGCGGCGACAGGCTGCCGATGAGGTAGTCCGCCATCGGCGCTGCGGTCGCCGGCTCGGCCTTCATGCAACTGCTGCCCACCGCGTAAGGGCCGTTGCCGGTCGTCCACCCTGCGGCACCGGCCGCGCCAGCCAAGGGCGCCAGCAGCATCCCGCCCAGGAACCTTCGGCGCCCCAAACGGGCTGCCGTCACACGCAAAACATCCAACACAGCTTTTGCTCCCTCGGCCGACACGGCCGGGGCGCAGTGTGCCGTGCCAGGGAACGGTCCAGCGCTCGGCCCATGGGTATTACTGCCAGGACTCGAGCTCCAGCGTTCGCGAGCCGCCCACCAGCATCGGTGAGGTGGAGGGCTCGCTGCGTTCCAGCTTCACGAGGCCGACGCCGCGGCAATACCACTCCAGTGTCGTCAGCGGCTGGTCGCGGTAGCCGGTGATGGCGTCGACGAAGATCTTCACCGTCGCGCTGCCACGCACGCGCAGGCAGGGCGAGAAGCTGCCTGCCGACGTGCGCACCACGTCGGACACCGCCTCGATTTCATAGGTCATGGGGATGTTCGGGTGGCTGTGCTTGATCTCGCGCGGGTACTCGGCCGTGCGCATCAGCAAGTAGGCCGTCGTCGGCGCCTGCCATTGCGTGCCGACCACGAACGGCGCCTTCAGCACGAAGCGGCCCGGCGCATCGGCCACCGGGTCGGCCTGCATGTCGCTCTTGCTGGCCACGCGCACGATGCCAGCGTCATCAGCGCGCAGCCAGTAGTTCACGCCGCTGTCGCTGCGGCGCTGCCAGGCGGGTTGGTCGTCCAGCACCAGCGTGGCCGAGCCCAACGTACGCAGCGTCAGGCTCTCGCGCTCGGAGGTGTCCGCGCCGCTGCGTGTCGTGACCGTGTAGGTCCAGCGGTGGCCGCCTTCGAGCGGGAACCAGGACTGGCTGTCGGGCGTGCGGCCGCAGCCGGTCAACACCATCGAAGCGAGCAGGAGAGCGCGCCTCACAC
>NZ_JBFUMN010000101.1:0-8385 GCF_054049335.1 Roseateles sp. P5_E1 | reverse complement strand
CAAAAGCCCCGTGGCGTCAGGCCACGGGGCTTTTGATTTGTGAGCTCAGCTCAGGACGCCAGCTGGGGCTGTTGCTGCTGCTCGGCGGCGCGTGCAGCGGCTTCCATCGGCGTGATGTTCTGCGCAAGCTGGCCTTTGGGGCCCTGCACCAGGTCGAACTGCACCTGGCTGCCCTGCTTCAGCGTCCGAAAGCCTTCCATCTGGATCGCTGAAAAATGGGCGAAGACATCATCTCCGCCGGCTTCCGGCTCGATGAATCCGAAGCCCTTGGCATCGTTGAACCACTTGACTTTGCCCAGTGCCATCATCTTGTCTCCATTCTTTGTGGCACCTCCTGGGGAGGCGGAGGCAGATTCTGGTAGCGCAATAAAAAGCGTCAATTCGGGACCTTCCCGGCCGGGTTCACCCTCAGAACCTTCCGCCCCGCGCTTGCAATTTCCAGGAGCGTCGCCAACTGCCCGCGGTCGGCGAGGGGAAGCCCCCGTCGATAGAATCCCGACATGCCTGTGCTCCCCGTCTTTTCACCGCGAAACCAGTCGCCCCCGCCCCCGCCCGCGCCCCCTCTGAAGCCGGGCAAGGACGAAGGCGAGGGCGCGGTCGTCGTCGAGCGGCAGACCCAGAAAACCGAGCCCCCCCGGCTCTACCAGGTCCTGCTGCTGAACGACGATTTCACGCCGATGGAGTTTGTTGTCATGGTTCTGCAGGAATTTTTCCGGCATGACCTCGATACGGCGACGCAGATCATGCTCAAAATCCACCACGAGGGTCGCGGGGTCTGCGGTGTGTTCACCAAGGACGTCGCCGCGACCAAGGTGGAGTTGGTTCTGGCCGCCTCACGGCGTGCCGGCCACCCCCTGCAGTGCATTATGGAGGCCGCATGATTGCGCAAGAGCTTGAAGTCAGTTTGCACATGGCGTTCGTCGAAGCACGCCAGCAGCGGCACGAATTCATCACCGTCGAGCACCTGCTGCTCGCTTTGCTCGACAACCCCAGCGCCGCGGAGGTGCTGCGCGCCTGCGCGGCCAACCTGGACGACCTGCGCAAGAGCCTGACGCAGTTCATCAAGGAAAACACGCCGATGGTGGGCGGCAGCGACGAGGTGGACACCCAGCCCACGCTGGGCTTCCAACGTGTCATCCAGCGCGCCATCATGCACGTGCAGAGCACCGGCAGCGGCAAGAAGGAAGTGACCGGCGCCAACGTGCTCGTCGCCATCTTCGGCGAGAAGGATTCGCACGCCGTCTACTACCTGCACCAGCAGGGCGTCACGCGCCTGGACGTCGTCAATTTCATCGCCCACGGCATCAAGAAGACCGATCCCGAGCCGCCCAAGAACCCCGAGGGCCAGGCCCCCGGCAGCCAGGAAGGCGAGCGCGAGGAAGGCGAGGGCGGCAGCGCCAAGGCGTCGCCGCTGGAGCAGTTCACGCAGAACCTGAACCAGCTGGCCAAGGACGGCAAGATCGACCCGCTGATCGGTCGCGAGTCCGAGGTCGAGCGCGTCGTGCAGGTGCTGTGCCGCCGGCGCAAGAACAACCCGCTGCTGGTCGGCGAGGCCGGCGTGGGCAAGACGGCCATCGCTGAAGGCCTGGCCTGGAGGATCACCGAAGGCGAAGTCCCTGAGGTCCTCGCCGACGCCGTCGTCTACTCGCTGGACATGGGCGCGCTGCTGGCGGGTACCAAGTACCGCGGCGACTTCGAGCAGCGCCTGAAGGCGGTTCTGAAGGCGCTGAAGGACCAACCCAGCGCCATCCTCTTCATCGACGAGATCCACACGCTGATCGGCGCCGGYGCGGCSTCGGGCGGCACGCTGGACGCGAGCAACCTGCTSAARCCGGCGCTGTCCAGCGGCGCGATGAAGTGCATYGGYGCGACCACCTTCACCGAGTACCGCGGCATCTTCGAGAAGGACGCGGCGCTGAGCCGGCGTTTCCAGAAGATCGACGTCGCCGAGCCTTCGGTCGAGCAGACCATCGAGATCCTGAAGGGGCTCAAGAGCCGCTTCGAGGAGCATCACTCGGTCAAGTACGCCCTGGGCGCGCTGCAGGCGGCCGCCGAGCTGTCGGCCAAGTACATCAATGATCGCCACCTGCCGGACAAGGCCATCGACGTCATCGACGAGGCCGGTGCTGCCCAGCGCATCCTGCCCAAGAGCAAGCAGAAGAAGACCATCACGCGCGTCGAGGTCGAGGACATCGTCGCCAAGATCGCGCGCATCCCGCCCGCATCGGTCAACAGCGATGACCGCAGCAAGCTCAAGACGCTGGACCGCGACCTGAAGAGCGTCGTGTTCGGCCAGGACCCGGCCGTCGACGCGCTCGCCGCCGCCATCAAGATGGCGCGCTCGGGCCTGGGCCGGCCCGAGAAGCCGGTGGGCTCCTTCCTGTTCAGCGGCCCCACGGGTGTCGGCAAGACGGAGGTCGCCAAGCAGCTTGCCTACATCCTGGGCATCGAGTTGATCCGCTTCGACATGTCGGAGTACATGGAGCGCCATGCTGTCAGCCGCCTGATCGGTGCGCCTCCGGGCTATGTCGGTTTTGACCAGGGCGGCCTGCTGACCGAGGCGRTCACAAAGAAGCCGCACTCGGTGCTGCTGCTCGATGAAATCGAGAARGCGCACCCGGAYGTCTTCAACGTGCTGCTGCAGGTCATGGACCACGGCACGCTGACCGACAACAACGGGCGCAAGGCCGACTTCCGCAACGTCATCATCATCATGACGACCAACGCGGGTGCCGAGGCGCTGAACAAGGCCACCATCGGCTTCACCAACTCGCGCCAGCAGGGCGACGAGATGGCCGACATCAAGCGCCTGTTCACGCCGGAGTTCCGCAACCGCCTGGACGCCATCGTGTCCTTCCGCCCGCTGGACGAGGAAATCATCCTGCGYGTGGTCGACAAGTTCCTGCTGCAACTGGAGAGCCAGCTGCAGGAGAAGAAGGTCGAGGTCAGCTTCTCCGACGCGCTGCGCAAGCATCTGGCCAAGAAGGGCTTCGACCCGCTGATGGGCGCSCGSCCGATGSMGCGCSTSATCCAGGACACCATCCGCCGCGCGCTGGCCGACGAACTGCTGTTCGGCAAGCTGGTCGATGGCGGGCGCCTGAGCGTGGACGTGGACGACAAGGGCGAGACGGTGCTGGACATCCAGCCCACGCCGCCCAAGCCGGCCAAGGACAACAAGCCCAAGGCGGAGCCGGCGACGGCTTGAGTTTCAGCGCTCAGACGGAAAGGGACGCTGCGGCGTCCCCTTTTTCGTTCAACCAGCCGGGTCCTGTTTGAAGAAGCCGGCCAGCAGCTTGTACATCGCCGGCTCCTCGGCGCGCATGGCGGCCGGGGCGACGAAGAAGGCCTCCACGGCGACGGCGAAGAATTCCTCGACGGCCTCGCCGCCGTAGGGGTCGATCAGCGTCTCCTCGCCGGCGTCGATGCGGGCGCAGAACTTCTCCCATTCGGCGTCGATGACCGTGGTCCARCGCTCGCGTTCGTCGGCGTCCAGCGGCGGCACGCCGTCAGCCAGCCCATCTCCCATGTCGATGACGTGGGCGAACTCGTGGATGACGACGTTGAAGACCGCGTCCGCGCCGAACTCGGCCGGGTCGTCGCTGACGGCGATGGCATTCCAGGTCAGCATCAGCGGGCCGCCTTCCATGGCTTCGCCGGCCAGCTCCTCGTCGTACTCGTGGACGACACCGTCCTCGTCCTCGAAGCGCCGCTGCGCCACGACTTCGCCCTCGTGCATGACGATGCCGACGAAACCGTCATACCAGGACAGGCCCAGCCGTAGCACGGGCAGGCAGGCCTGGGCTGCGACGGCGACGGCGACTTCGTCGGTCACCTCGAAGCCGCCGACGCCGTGGAATTCCTTGGTCGACAGGAACAGGCTGGACAGCCGCCGCAGTTCAGCGAGGTCGTCCTCGCTGCGTTGGGCCAGGAAGGGGTAGCGCAGCAGGGTCAGCTGCCATAGCGCATCTGGAATCGCATGGCGTTCGACGGCGCGTTGCTCACGCCAGTTGCGCAAAGCTTTCAGGATCACAGGGAAAGGCGTTGCAGGCCGGCTGCGGACAGGCGGATGACGTCGCCGCGCGGTGGGGTGCCATCGAGGTCCCAGTCCGACAGCACGACGCGCCTGAGCCCGTCGCCCAGATCGTGCTCGGCAGGGCGGTGTGTGTGGCCGTGGATCATCGTCGTCGCGCCGGCTTCGTTCAGCAGCGCGCGGCAAGCCTCGGCGTCAAGGTCGGTGGCCATCAGTTGCGCGGCTTGCGCCGCGCGGCTGCCTTCGCGCATCTGGCGCCCCAGCGCCTGGCGAGCTTCGAGCGGCTGCGCCAGCACCTGGGCCTGCCATTCGGGCGAGCGCACCTGGCGGCGGAAGGCCTGGTAGGCGGTGTCGGCAAGGCATTGCGCATCGCCATGCACCAGCAGCCAGCGCTGGCCAAAGGCATCGAGCACCGTGGGATCGGGCAGGGCGGTCATGCCGGCGTCCGCCAGCAACTCCGCGCCGACAAGGAAGTCGCGGTTGCCGTGCATGAAGAAGAGGTCCAGGCGCCKCGACGCATCGTGCAGTAGGCGTACGACGCCGGCCTCGAAGGGCTCGTTCCGCGCGTCGTCGCCGACCCAGACCTCGAAAATGTCGCCGAGCAGCAGCACCGCTTGCGCGGGCGTCTGCGCAAGGTGCTGCTCAAGCCGGGCCAGCGTGCCCGGCGTGTCCGGCCCGAGGTGCAGGTCCGACAGCAGATCGATCTGCCGCCACTGCGCCGGGGCCGTCAGCGTGTGGATCAAACCTCGACGGCTTTCTCGATGATGACGTCTTCGACCGGCACGTCACCATGGCCGCCACGCGTGGCGGTCTTGGACTTCTCGATCTTGTCGACGACGTCCTTGCCCTCGATGACCTTGCCGAAGACGGCATAGCCCCAGCCCGACGGGCTCTCGGACTTGAAGTCCAGGAAGCCGTTGTTGGTCGTGTTGATGAAGAACTGCGCCGTGGCCGAGTGCGGCGCGTTGGTGCGCGCCATGGCCAGCGTGTAGTGGGCGTTCTTCAGGCCGTTGTTGGCCTCGTTCTGGATGGCCGCCTCGGTGGGCTTTTGATTCATGCCGACCTCAAAGCCGCCGCCCTGGACCATGAAGCCCTTGATGACGCGGTGGAACACCGTGCCGTCGTAGTGGCCCTTGCGGACGTAGTTCAGGAAGTTGGCGACCGACAGCGGCGCCTTCTCGGCATCCAGCTCAATGAGGATGTCGCCGTGGTTGGTGGTGAGTTTGACTTGGCTCATTTTTTGACGGGCTCAACGAGAGCCTTGGTGATGAAGATGGGCTTGACCGGGAAATGCTGGTGCATGCCGTGCGGCGTGACCTCGACGGCGCGGATCTTGTCGACGACGTCCATGCCCTCGATGACCTGGCCGAAGACGGCATAGCCCGAGGCCGGATTGTCCGGTTCGCCGTCGAGCATGGGGTTGTCCACCACGTTGACGAAGAACTGCGAGGTTGCCGAGTTCGGGTCGTTGGTGCGCGCCATGGCGATGCTGCCGCGCACATTGGTCAGGCCGTTGTGCGACTCCAGCGGGATGGGCGGCTTGGTCGGCTTCTGGTTCAGCTTGGCGTCGTAACCGCCGCCCTGGATCATGAAGGTTGCCATGACGCGGTGGAAGACCGTGCCGTTGTAGTGGCCGGCCTTCACATATTGCAGGAAGTTGGCGRCCGACTTSGGCGCCTTCTGGGCGTTCAGTTCGATGCGGATGTCGCCTTCGGTGGTCTGCAGCTTGACGGTTTGGGCCTCGGCGCCCAGCGTGGCCAGCAGGCCGGCGAGAAGGAGAGGAAGGATTTTGGTCATGGGAGGCGAGTGGTTAGCGGGTGCGCAATTCGCGGGTCAGGGCCAGCGTGCGGTTGATCTTGCCGGCCAGCGTGTCGCTGGGCATCAGGGCCGACTTCTGGGCACGCTGGTAGGCGCGCAGAGCCAGGCGTACCAACACATCGCCCAGATTTTCCTGGGCCTGGGCATGGTCGGGATGCAGGCGCAGGGCCTGCTCCAGCGCGGCCTTGGCTTCGTCGAGTTCGCCGGCGGCCGCGTGCAGTACGGCGAGATTGTTGTAGGGGTCGGCCAGGTCGGGGAAGTCCTGCGTGAGGCGGGTGAAGATGGCCGTCGCCTTGGCAGGCTCGCCCAGTTCCATGCGCATGACACCCAGGGCGAAGCGCAGTTGCAGATCATCAGGTTGACGGGTCAGGGCCTGCTCGACCTGCTCGACGGCCTGGCTCTTCTGGCCGGCCAGCCAAAGCCGCTGGGCGCTGGCAAGGTCGTCGGCGCGAACCGGCGTGGTTGCCAGCGCCAGGATCAGCAGGCAGGGCAACGCGAGGGTGGGGAAGGGCAGGCGCATGAGGGTTGTAGCGGGGGGCGGCGTCAGGGTCGGCCGCTATACTGAATTCATTCTATGAGCCCCGCCTGGGCGGACCCGGTGCGGGGCTTCTTGTTGGTGGCTGCTGCCCTCGTTTTTCATGTCCCTGCGCGTTCACAACTCCCTCAGCCGAGATCTCGAAGACTTCCAACCGCTCGTGCCTGGCCAAGTGCGCATGTACGTTTGCGGCATCACGGTCTACGACCTCTGCCACATGGGGCATCTGCGCATGAACATGGCGTTCGACGTCATCTACCGCTGGCTGCGTGCCAGTGGTTACGGCGTCACCTATGTGCGCAACATCACCGACATCGACGACAAGATCATCAAGCGTGCCGTCGAGCGCGGCGTCACCATCCGCCAGCTCACCGAAGAGATGAGCGCGGCGATGCACGAGGACTTTGCAGCTGTCGGCCTGCTGCGCCCGGACCACGAACCGCGCGCGACCGAGTACGTGCCGCAGATGCTGTCGCTGATCGAGCGCCTGGAAGAGCGTGGCCTGGCCTACCGTTCTGATACTGGCGACGTGAACTACGCGGTGCGCAAGTTCGAAGGCTACGGCAAGCTCAGCGGCAAGAGCATCGATGACCTGCGCGCCGGCGAGCGCGTGGCCGTGGACGACGGCAAGCTGGACCCGCTGGACTTTGTGCTCTGGAAGGCCGCCAAGGCCGAGGAGCCGGCGGACGCCAAGTGGGCGGCTCCCTTCGGCGAGGGCCGCCCGGGTTGGCACATCGAGTGCTCGGCAATGAGCTGCGCGCTGCTCGGCGAAAGCTTTGACATCCACGGTGGTGGCACCGATCTGCAGTTCCCTCACCACGAGAACGAGATCGCCCAGAGCGAGGGTGCGGGCTACCCCTTCGCGCGCTACTGGCTGCACAACGGCTTCCTGAACGTCGATGGCGAAAAGATGTCCAAGAGCCTGGGCAACTTCTTCACCATCCGCGACGTGCTGCAGAAGTTCGACGGCGAGACGCTGCGCTTCTTCATGCTGCGCACCCACTATCGCCGGCCGTTCAACTTCAGCGATGCCCACCTCGAAGACGCCCGAGCCGCGCTGACGCGCCTGTACACGGCGTTGGACGCCGTGCCGCCGTCCGAAGTCGCCGTCGACTGGAGCGAGCCCAGCGCCGCTGCCTTCAAGACGGCGATGGACGAGGACTTCGGCACGCCCGGTGCCATCGCCGTGCTGTTTGACCTCGTCAACGAAGTCAACCGTGATCGCTCACCCCAGCGTGCCGGCTTGCTGAAGGCGCTGGCCGGCGTGCTCGGCGTCCTGCAGCAGGAGCCGCGCGCCTATCTGCAGGGCGGCTCGGGCATTGACGACGCGGCCTGGATCGAGGCGCGCATCGCGGCCCGCACTGCCGCCAAGGCCGCCAAGGACTTTGAGGGTGCCGACGCGATCCGCGCCGAGTTGACGGCCAAGGGCATCATGCTGAAGGACGGTGCCGACGGCACGACCTGGGTGAAGAGCTGATGCCGCCCGAAGTGATCCCGGCCTATTGGGACGAGGCCTGCAAGCACCTGGTCAAGCGCGACCGGGTCATGAAGAAGCTCATCCCGCAGTTCGGCGAGGCGCGGTTGCAGAGCCGCGGCGACGCCTTCGCGACGCTGGCCCGCTCCATCGTCGGCCAGCAGATCTCGGTCAAGGCCGCCCAATCGGTCTGGAACCGCTGGATCGCGCTGATGACCAAATTCCAGCCGACCGCCGTGCTGGGCCTGGGTGTGGATGAGCAGCGCGCTGCCGGCCTGTCCGCCCGCAAGGTCGAATACCTGCGCGACCTGGCGGAACATTTCGACACTGGCCAGGTTCATGTGCGCCAATGGGCGCAGATGGACGACGAAGCCATCATCGAAGAGCTCGTTGCCATTCGTGGCATCGGCCGGTGGACGGCCGAGATGTTCTTGATTTTTCACTTGATGCGCCCCAATGTGATGCCCCTGGATGACATCGGCTTGTTGAAGGGCATCAGCCAGAATTACTTTTCGGGCGAACCTGTCT
>NZ_JBFUMN010000100.1:0-9225 GCF_054049335.1 Roseateles sp. P5_E1 | reverse complement strand
GGTGTTCCCAGGCGATGGAGTGGGTCAGCGCCTTGGCCTCGACGACGCCGGTCGGCAGCGTGTACAGGTCACCCAGCAGGTCGAACACGATCGTCTTGCCGTCGGGGCTGACGTCCACGCTCATCCAGGTGCCGCTCTTCACGTCGATGTTGGCCGTCTTGGCCACGCCGGGCGGCGTGTTGACATTCCAGACCGCGGACGCGGCCGGCGCGGCAGGCTTGGGCGCTTCTTGCGCGTTCGCGGCCAGGGCTGCGGCCAGCAGCAGGGCGGGGGCGGCGTTCAGACGATGCATGGAGGCGGGTGTTGGGAAGACCAAAACCTTCGATGCTAGCGAAGGGTGGCTTGCCCGCCCGTTCGTCACGCCCCAGCCAAGGCCAGGGCTTCTGCGAGGTTCAGGGTTTGCCCGGAGGCCCAGGCCAGCTTGGCGCCGTCGCGGCTGAGTTGGGCGCCGGCCAGGCGGCGCACACGCGCCAGCGCGCGGGCTTCACGCGAGCCCAAGGCGCCCAGATGGCGCTGCCAGTACTGCTCGGCAAAGGCCGCCAGCTGCAGCGCATGCTCGGGCTGGCGCAGCCGTGCCAGCGGCCGGGGGAAGAGCTGCAGCGTCAAGGCCCGCGCGTGCAGATGCTGACGCCCATGCGCGATGCGCAAGGCCTGGCGAGCCGCCGCGAGCACGGCCGGCCAATCGCGGCGGGCTTCGTGGACCATGGCGAGCGAGATGGCCGCGTCGAGCTGGCCCACGCCGTCGCCATCGGCCTCGGCCAGCCGCTGGCAGGCGGTGATCCAGCCCAGCGCGGTGGCGATGTCGCCCAGCTCGATCAGGCACTGGGCGCGGTTGCGCAGCCTTGCGGCGGCCTGGCGCGAGTGGCCGACCGCCTCCCACAGCTCCTGGGCGCGGGCGTACAGCGCCTCGGCCTGCGCGGGCTGGCCACGCGACACGGCTATTGCCGCGAGCTGCTGCCAGGCACGTGCCTCGGTGGCCACGTCGCCGACGCGCCGGGCCAGGCCGATAGCTTCTTCAAGCGGGCGGGTCTGGCCCTGCTCGCGGTTGTCGCCGGCCAGCAGCACCCAGGCASGGCGCACCAGGGCCGGTGCGCGGGCGACGGGGTCGCTGCCGGCCAGTTGCAGCGCACGCTCGGCCTCGGCCAGCGCGAGGGCGCGGTCGCCGTGTGTGAAGGCCAGTTGCGCGCGCAGCTCATGGCCGGCGGAGCAGGGCGTGAGTTGCAGCAGCAGGCCGAGCTGGTCCACCAGCGTGCGGTCCACGCCGTCGCTTTCCCAGCAGGGGCGCATGGCCAGCGCCAGGCGCAGGCCGGTGGCCGCGTCACTGTCGTCCGCCGCGCTGGCCACAAGGGCGCGAGCCTGCTCGCGCCGTGGCGCCCAGGCCGTGATGGGCGCCTGCAGGCCCAGCGCCAGCGCCCAGTCGCACAGCGCCGCGCGCAGCTTGCGGCGCGCTTGGCGCTGCTCGGCCGCGTCCACGTGCGCCAGCACGCCGCGGCGCAGCAGCTCCAGCATGCGGTAGCGCGGCTCGGCGTCGCCGGCGGCCTGCAGCAAGGAATGGCCGACCAGTTCATTCAGCAGTGCCGGTGTGCCGCCGAGGGCTTCGACGTCGGCCCAGGCGAAAGCACCGGACAGGGCGGCCAGGCGCTGCAGCAGGGCGCGCGGCTCGGGGCCGAGCAGGGCCAGGCTCCAGTCCAGCAGGCCCGCCACCGAGGCGTGGCGGGGCGCTCGCGTCGGGCTCGCGAGCCAGGCAGGCAGTGGCGCGGCCTGCGTGCCGAGGCCGCGCCACTGCGCCAGCATCTGGGCCGGCGAAAAGCTGCGCACGCGGGCGGCCGCCAGCTCCAGCGCCAGCGGCAGTCCCTCAAGCTCGCGGATCAGTTCGGTCAGCGCGGCCTGGTTGTCGCGGCTGGCGTGGAAGTCGGCCCGCACGGCGCGGGCGCGGTCGATGAAGAGAGCCTGGGCGGTGTCCTGGGCCGAATTTTCAGCACTTGCGAGCGGTGCCACATCGACGAGGGTTTCGCCGTCCACCTCCAGCGCATGCCGGGACGTGACGAGCAGGCACAGCGTGGGCGCCTGCGCCAGCAGCCGCTGCACGGCCTGGGCGACGACGCCGAGGGCCTGCTCGGCGTTGTCCAGCACCAGCAACCGCAGGCCGCCGGGGTCTTGCAGCGCAGCCTCGATGGCCGGCCAGCCGCCGCCGCGCGTGACGGTCAGGGCGCGCTCGAGCGCTGCCACCAGGCCGGCCTCGWCGCGCACCTCGGCCAGGGCCGCCATGCCGCAGCTCCAGTCGTGCTCGCCGAACTGCAGCCAGGCCAGTTCCACCGCGAGCCGGGTCTTGCCCACGCCGCCTGGGCCGACGAGCGTCAGCAGGCGCAGCTGGGGCAGCCGCGCGGCCAGCGCCTCGAGCCGGCCCGGCGGCGCAAAGTAGCGCGTCAGATAGCGCGGCAGGCTGGTGGCGAACGAGGGCAGGGCGGGAGCGTGCACGAACTCGAGCACCGGCTGCGGCTGCGGGGGCAGATCGTCGGCCAGCGCCGCCAGCCGATGCCGCTCGGCGACGACCCAGTCGTCGAAATGGCCGGGCAGCAGCTCACCGCCATAGTGGGAAGCAAGACGGGTGGCCTCGAAGTCATGCACGTCAGAAGCCAGCGCACCGGGCAGCAGCGAGACCTGCAGGCGGTCGGCGTTGAAGAGCGGCGCTTCGTCGGTTTCGAGCAGGGCACGCAGCGTGGACAKGGTCTGGCGCAGCCGGTTGCGGCCGACGTCCAGTTCGACACCCGGCCACAGCAGCTCGACAAGTTCCTCGCGCGGATGCTGGCGCCTGGGCGCCAGCGCGAGGCGGGCCAGCAGCAGCACGCTGGCGCGGCTGGGCAGGCGGGTCAGCTCGACGCGGCCGGCCCGCTCGATCTCAAAACCACCGAGCAGGCGCAGACGGAGCATGGGTTCAGAACAGCCACCAGACGAACAAGCCGCCAAAGATCAGCCACTGCAAGCCGTAGTAGGCGAAGCGGCTCCTGGCCTTGATGCGTTTGCCGAACATGCGCACCTGCTGCACATAGGCAAACAGCTGGTTGATGCCGCCGGTCTTGTCGGTGTCCGAGTTGGGGGCGGCTGCGGCGCGGATCAGCGTGTGGCTGATGAAATGGTTGAACCAGCGCGCCACCGGGTTGTTGAGCGGCCGCTCGACGTCGCAGAACAGGATGATGCGCATCACGTCCGACTGGTTCTCTGCGTAGTGCAGATAGGTCTCGTCAAAGATGACGCCCTGGCCGTCACGCCAGGAATAGCGCTCGCCGTCGACCGAGATGTAGCAGCTGTCGGCATTGGGCGTGACGAGACCGAGGTGATAGCGCACCGAGCCGGCGAAGGGATCGCGGTGGGTGACGAGGCGCCCGCCCGGCGGCAAGGCCGCGAACATGGCGGCCTTCACGGTCGGGATGCGCTGCAGCAGCCCGGTCGTCACCGGGCAGAGTTCGCGCGCCGATGGATGCGCGTCGCCATACCACTTCAGGTGAAAGCGCGTCCAGCCGGTCTTGAAAAAGCTGTTGAAGCCGGCGTCGTTGTACTTGTCGCTCTTCTTGATCTCGCCCGCGTCGGCCAGCTTGAAGGCTTCGGCGCGGATGTCCTGCCAATGGTCTTGCAGCAGCTTGAGCTCCGGGAAGCCGGCGACCGGCAGATAGGGCTTGGCCGGCAGCCTGGAGAACAGGTACATCAGGCAGTTGATGGGCGCCATGAAGGTGGAGTGATCCATCAGCTGGCGGAAGAAGCGCAGGCGCACGCGGCCGCGGAAATGCACGTACATCGTGCTCGCGATGAAGACCGCCACGATGAGCAGCTTGATATAGGGAATGTCGTGGGTCATTTGGCGTAGAAGTCAGCCTCGCCGGGAGGCCGTGACTTGAAGCGCTTGTGCAGCCAGAAGTATTGGTGCAATTGTCGGCGCGCTTGAGCCTCGATGACGGCGTTCATCCGGGTGGCGTCGGCGACGATGTCATCGGTCGGGAAATTGGCCAGCGCCGGCTCGATGACCAGCGTGTAGCCATCCGCCTCGCGGCGCGGGTAGCAGGGCAGCACGGCCGCCTTGGTGACAGCCGCCATGCGCGACAGCCCGCCGATGGTGGCCGCCGGCACGCCAAAGAAGGGCACGAAGACCGAGTCGCGGTGGCCGAAGTCCTGGTCGGGCAGGTAGTAGAGGCGATAGCCCTCCTTCAGCGCCCGCAGCGTCGGCCGCGTGCCCTGCTGGCGCGCAAAGATGATGCCGGTGCCAAAACGCAGCCGCTTGGCGCGAAAGAACGCGTCCAGCCAGGGGTCCTTCTGAACCGAGTAGATGCTGACCAGCGGCGTCTCCAGCGACACCCGCAGGCCGGCCAGGTCCAGGCCGGTGAAGTGGGGCATCATCAAGATGACATTGCGGCCATCCAACGCGCGCAGGTTCTCAAGGCCTTCGATGCGGACCAGGCGCTTCAGGCGCTCGCGCGAAGCGAACCAGCCGTAGCCGTACTCCAGCAGCATCTGCACCATGGCGACGAAATTCTGGCGCAGCAGGCGGCGGCGAGCTGCCGGTGTCCAGTCCGGCAGCGCGAGCTTCAGGTTGACTTCACCGATGTGCCGGCGTGACGACGGCATCGATGCGACGAGGTTGCCAATCAGCCAGCCGAGGGCCGTGATGGCGCGAAACGGCAGCCAGCTGAGCAGCCAGACAAAACCGACAAGAAGCCTCAGGCCCACGATGTTTCCTGCCGTTTTTTCAAGGCATTCCTTTTAAAAACAATCACTTAGGGGTGAAGTGCGCCCTGATGGCGCGCGGCCATTGTCTCAGGCCGCCAGCACCGTGCGCCGCAGGCGCAAGCGTTGCGCCGTCAGCATCAGCAGCGGGATGGCCGCCAGCCAGGCGTAGGCCCAGGCGGACGGATGCATCCACCACGCCGCCGCGACCAGGCCGCATTGCAGCAACATGGCATTGCCGAAGCCCGCGCCGCGACCGCCGGTGTAGCTGGCGATCAGCATCGCCGCCAGCCACAGGCCGAGCAGGATGCGCAGGGCGAGCCAGAGCATGCCGGGCTGGTCGAGGGCCAGCAGGCCGACCAGCGCCGGCCATTGCAGCAGCGCGAAGGTGCAGGGTTCGGAGAGGGCACGGTTCAGCATGGGGTCTCCCGGGCTCATCAGGGTTCGACGGTGTAGTTGCGCCAGCGCGTGGTGATGGTGTTGGCGACGCTGATGTTCAGGTTGGACGTCCGGCGTCCGCTGGCGTTGAGGATCTCGGCTCGGCATGTGATGGTGCTGGGGATGTATTGCTCTTCCTCGACCACACCGCGGACGGCCTCCAGCTCACGGCGCCGGCTGGCGCTGGCCGTGGCGAGCTCGGCGTTGATCTCGTTCAGGGCCGCTCCGCGGTTGCCGCGGCCGTAGTTCATCGTCACATTGAAGTTGCGCGCCGAGCCGCCGCCGTCCACCGCAGTCTTCACGTCCGTCTCGAAGGCATGCAGCATCGAGGCGCCGCCGCGGTTGTTGGCGTCCTGCGTGATGGGGCCGAGGTTCTCCCAGATATTGCCGGGGCCGTCGAGGTTGTGGTTGAGCAGGTGGCCCTTGACGTAAAGGTGGTCGCCTGCATTGCCGTCGCTGCGGCGCTTGGCCAGCCGCACCCAGCGCGCCGACGTGACGCTGGGCTCGCCACCGCGCACTGGCCAATGCGAGCGTTGGGCGTTCAGCCGATCGATCTGCGCGGAACGGGCCCATCCCTGCGCGGTGACGGTGCCGAACGCCGGCGGTGTGGAGGCGCCACCGCCGGCCGGCATCAGGCGCCGGGTCACGGTGGCGATCTCGGTGATCAGCGCGACGATGGCGGCGGAAACCACCTGAGGATCGTTGGACGTCATCGGATCGGCCGAACCGCCCGCGGCCGCAGTGCCCGCAGCCGGTGCCGCGCTGCCCAGCGAGCGGGCACGACGGCGCAACTGCTGCAGCCGGCGGTACTTCTGCTGGGCATCCGTGCGGTCTTCGCTGGCGGGCAGGCCGGCCAGGAAGTCGGGGAAGCGCTGCGGCGTCGAGGCCACCATCAGCTCGCCTTCCTCGCCTTCACCCTCGAGATAGAGCTCGTGCGGCTCGCCGCTCTCCGTCGTGAAGCTGAAGCGCTCGCGCCACCATTGCACGACCGCACCAACGGCACCGCGCACTGCCGCCACGCCGCGGCGCGCCATCGCGATGAAGGCCTGGCCCAGCTCGATGGCGCGGTCGATCAGCCAGTCGATGGCCTGGTCGACCAGCGCGCGCACGGTCTCCAGCAGCTCGTGCATGCGCTCGCCGATGCGGCCCAGGCCGAACTGGTTGGCGAGGAAGCCGATGGCAACGGGCATGGCGCGGTCCAGCGCGTCCTCCAGGAAAACGGCCGCGCCGTCGATGGCGCCGTGGGCGATGTCCAGGATGCCGTCCAGCACCTTCGAGACGATCTCCAGCATCTCGCGCAGGTACTGCATGAAGGACTCGATGGCGTTGTAGACGGCCACCAGCGTGTTGATGACCGGCATGATCCCGGTCACGTCCAGCAGGCTCATCAGCCAGCGCGTGGCGCGGCCGATGATGGCGTCGGTGACCCAGCTGATGACGCCGTCCAGCACCCGGTCCCACAGGTTGGACAGCTGGTTCTGGATCTCCACCCACAGCCCCGCCGGCCCCTCGTTGATGAGGATGGACAGGAAATGCCAGGCGCCGGTGGCCAGGTTCATGATCTGGCGCAGGCGCCGCACGGTGCTGGCGTCGAGCTTGAGCGTCAGCCGCTCGAAGATGTGCTCCACCGTGATGCCCAGCACCTGCAGCACGAAGCCGAAGATCGAGCCGATGGAAAAGTCGGTCGGCGGCGTGATGCCGGCGGACTCGGCCTGGCCGAACAGCCAGCCGCTGACGCCGTTGAGCAGATGGGTGCCGATGTTCTCGAAGAAGCGTCCGAAGCCCGCCTTCACCGCACCTAGCAGGTTGATGAGGAAGCCCACCGGGTCGGTCAGGATGTCGCCAATGGCCGCCGCGGCCTTGGCCAGGACCTGCACCACCAGCTCCGGCGGCAGGCCCAGCACGCGCAGCACCGACTGGAAGAAGGTCCAGGCCGCGCCGGCCAGGTCGCCGTCGACGAACACCTGGCGCAGGATGCGCAGGGCTGTAGCCTGCACCCGCGGCCACAGCGTCGGGTCGCTGAAGAACTGGCCGAAGACGGGGATGCGCGCCAGGATCTGGTTGAAGACGAAGTTCTTGACGGGTTCGCGGATGCAGCAGGGGATGGCCTCCCAGACGCTGGACAGGATGAGCTGGGGCAGGCGCATCAGATCGCCCACCACGCCGATGAGCTTGCGCACCACGCCCACCGCGTTCTCGATGAAGGGCGTCAGCGCGTCGAAGCCCTGCAGGATCCAGTCGAACAGGCCGCGCACCTTCTCGTCTGCCCAGCTCACGAGGCGCAGGGCCGCGTCCTCCAGCCAGCCCAGGGCATTGGCCAGCATGGCCATCAGGCTGTTGGAGCGCAGGCTGCCCATCAGCGAGGACACCGCATTGCCGAGCGCGCCCACCTTGGTCGACACCCAGCCGCCTGCTTCAACGATGACGCTGCGCACCGTGCCAATTACCTGCGTGACGGAAGGCAGCACGGTGGCCAACGTGTCGCGGTTCTCGGCCACGCCATCGCCGCCTTCCATGGCCGTGGCCGACGCGTTCAGCTGCGTGGACATCTGCTGCATCTGCTGGCCGAAGTTGCGCATCCACGGCGGCGGCAGCATGTCCGCCACCTTCTGCGCCGTGGCGGCGATGGGCTGCCAGACGGGCGCCGTCTGCTCCTTGACCCAGTCCCAGGCCTCGCCGGCCTTGCTCGTGATCCAGCCGACGATGCCGCCGGAGCTGTCGGCGCTGGTCGCATCCTCCGGCCCGAAGAGCTGCTCCTTGACCCAGCCCCAGGCATCGCCGACGGCATTGCGCACCGGCGCGGTCCAGTTCCAGATGTCGGTGCCGAAGGCCTCGATGCGCGCCCACACGGCGCCGGCCTTGCTGCGCAGCCACTCGATGGCCGGCGCGCCATAGCCGTTCCACAGGTCGGTGAAGAAGTCGCCGATGGGCTGCAGGAAGGTCGTCAAGCGGTCCCAGGCTTCGCCGGCCACTTCCGTCACGAAGGTCTTCAGCTCGTCGATGGCGTTCAACAGCGGCTGGCAGTCGCCCGAGATCAGCGCGGCGGCAATGCCGCTGGCCCGCTCGACAAGGCCGGTGAACACGCCCAGCATCGTCGTCAGCGTGCCGCTCGGGTCCAGCGCGTTGAGCACCGAGGCCAGGCCGTCCAGCGCCGAGGACACCATCTCGCGCAGCAGGGCCATCGGTCCGCGCTCGATGACGGGCACCAGGCTGGGTGCCACTTCGCGCACCAGGCGCATGGCCACGGCACCGATGGCTTCGCCGACCGCCTCGACGGCGGAACCGGCTGCATCCACGCCGGCATCCACGACATCGCCGCCGAAATCGGCCACGGCGCCCGCGGCGTTGCCGAGGGTGTCCAGAATGCCTGAGCGCTGCACGCCGGCGGCAGGTGTTTCCTTGGCCGTCAGCGGCGCGCTGCTGGCCACCTTCTTCGCATTGGCCTCGGCCTCGCGTTCGGCCTTGTCGTGGTGGGCGCCACCGTCGGCCGCGCTCGGCTGGGTCGCAGGCACGCCCGCACGCTGCTGCTGCACGACGTGGGTGAGCTCGTGCGCGAGCAGGCCGCGGCCCTCTGCGCTTTCCGGCGCGAAGTGGGCAGCGCCGAAGACGATATTGCTGCCGGCCGTGTAGGCCCGCGCGCCCATGCCGGCGGCGGACCCGGCGGCGTCGCCATCGGTGTGCACGCGAACATCGGCCAGCGGCACGCCGAAGCGGCCTTCCATCTCGGTGCGCACCGGCGCCGGCAGCGGCTGGCCGCCGCCGGCCTTGTCCTGCAGATAGCGGGGCAGGCCTGCGGCCGATGATTTGGCTGCCGCTGCGCGCGGTGGCCCGCGGCTGGCTGCGCCTCGTGGCTTGCGTGCGGTGGCGGTGCGCGCCTGCATGGTCAGGGCCTGCTAACGCTACGGGAATCGGTGCGAGAGGGGCTACGCGGGTGCACGGCTAGGCGTCGCGCTGAAACCCGGGCTGGGTGCCCGGGCAAGGCGCGCAACAAAGCCATGCGCCCGCGTAGCCCCTCTCCCGAAGGGTTGTCACTCAAAAGCCCGCGCGCGGCGTTGCGAAGCCTCGCTGGGG
>NZ_JBFUMN010000099.1:0-9252 GCF_054049335.1 Roseateles sp. P5_E1 | reverse complement strand
CCAGGGCACCGTCTCCAGCGCTGTCACGGTGCGCATCAGGTTCGTGATGCGGCGCGCGAAGAAGTTGGCACTCAGCAGGCCGCCCTTGGTCAGGTAATGCTCGTAGCCAATCTCGAAGCCGGTCGCCAGCTCGGGCTTGAGGTCGGGGTTGCCGGCGCGGTCGGGCGTGTTGGCCTGGTGAGGCACCTGGCTGTTGATGGTCGGCCGCGCGATCAGGTCTTGCAGCTGCGGGCTGCGGTAGCTGCGCGTCAGGCTGGCGCGGATCATGTCGCGGCCCTTGTCGTCGAGCTTGTAGCGGGCATGCGCCAGCGGCGTGAAGACGCTGGACTTGTTGCGCGCGTCGTAGGTTGCGGCGCTGGACTTGGTGGTGATGCCCTCCCAGCGCAGGCCGGCGTAGAAGTCCCATTGCTTGCCAACGTTCCACTCGTCCTGGGCATAGGCCGCCACGCGCACCGAGGACGCATCCAGGTCGTCGCCAAAGTCGTCCAGCCCCGGCTGGGGCGCGCCGTTGACCAGGGTCACGCGGTTGGTGTGCCGTGTTGTCCCTTCGCCCTCGATGCCGCTGACAAGAGCATGGTCGCCGCCCAGGTTGTGCGAGATCTTGGCCAGCGCACTCCAGTTGCTGTCGCGGCTGGTGTTGTTGTCGTCCTGCAGCCGCGTGGCCGCACCGGCCAGGCGCTCCTGGCGCACGCTGTGGCTCTCGCCACGGGCGCGGCCGATGCCGCCGCGGGCCTCGACCCGGGTGTCGCTGCTCAGCTTGCTCTGCCACTGCGCGTTCAGCCGCGCCATCGTGAAGCGGTTGTCGCCGTCGGTGTCGGCCTGGTCGAAGAAGCCGGGGGGCAGGGGATTGGGCTGGGGCGTCGTCGTCTGCAGCAGCTGGGTGTTGCTGCTGGACTTGGTCGACACGATGAAAGGCTGGATGGCCAGGCTGTCCGTCGCGTTGAGCTTGAACTGCACGCGGCCGGTCAGGTTCAGCGCGCTGCGCTGGTCTTCGGTGCGGCCGCGCGAGGTCAGCAGGCTGTCACTGTTGCTCGCGACGGTATGGGTCAGCGTGTCATTGATGATGTCGTCGATACGCTCACCGCGCATCGCGTTGACGGTCAGGTTGTAGGCATGGCCCTCGCCGAAGTTGTCGTTGCGCGTCCAGCTGATGCCGGGGCTGATCTGGCCGCGCTCGGTCGCGAAGCCGGCGCGGAACTCGTTGAGCTTCTTCTTCAACGCCTCGCGCAGCACGATGTTGATGGTGCCGGCCACGGCACGCGTGCCGTACTCGGCCGTGGGCGCGCGCAGCACCTCGATACGCTCGACCTGCTCGGGCGGCAGCTGGTCCAGCGAGAAGCCGGGCGGCATGCGCTCGCCGTTGACGAGGATCTGCGTGTAGCCGCCGCCCATGCCGCGCATGCGGATGTCGCCGCCGCGGCCCGGGCGGCCGCCGGTGGTCACGCCGGGCAGGCGCTTGATCATCTCGCCCAGCGTCGAGTCGCCGAACTTCTCGATCTCTTCGCGCGTGATGACGATCTTGCTGGCCGTGGAGGCCTTGCGGATGGATTCGTCAGTGGCGGTGCCCGTGACTTCGACGCGCTTGAGCTGCTCGGACTTGGCGTCGGCGGGCTTGGGTGCCGGGCGAGCCGGCGCGGAGGCCGCCGCATCGGGTGCGGCGGGGAACTGCGCAAGGGCAGGCAAGCTGCCGCAGGCCGCCAGCAGGGCGGCCGCGGATACACGGGTGAGTTGCATGGCTGGCAGTGTGCCGCGCGGGCCCGGCCGCCTTGTGGCGCCGCGGTTAACGAAAGAATTCTTTACCGACGTTGCTGCGTTTCAGTCACCGTGGTGACGATTTCGCGGTGCATCGGCGCCAGCCTTGCCAGCATGCCGTTCTGCGCGCTGAAGGGAATGCCCTTGGCATCCATGGCCTGCTGCAGGATCTCCACCAGCGCATTGAAGTCGCGCCGGGCGATGTCCAGGTCCTGGTGCACCAGCTTCATCGGCACGCCCTTGTAGACGCAGGGGCCGCCGGCCTCCTGGCAGAGCTGATCGGTCAACTGGGTCGCCAGGTTTTCGCGGTTGGTGTTCTTGAAGAAGGGCGCCGTGCGTGGGTCGGTCAACAGGCGCGGCACGAATTCGTCCATGACGGCGCGGATGCCTGCCTTGCCGCCCCAGGCCTGGTAGACGCTGTCGTTGGCGGGTGGCGTCTGCGCGAACGCGCCAGCGCCGGTGAGCAGCAGGCAGGCAACAACGGCACGGGCCATCGGGAACTCCGGGTCAGAGCGCGAACTGCGCGGACAGATAGCCGCCGGTCTGGCGCTTGGGCTGCACAGCCGGCACGATGCGGCCGAGGTCCACCCAGGCGGCGGTCAGCGAGACATGCTTGCTCGGCGCCCAGGCGATGAAGATGTCCTTCCAGTCGTCTTCCTTCAGCGCGCCCGCGCCCAGTACCGACTGGTTCAGGTTGTCCGGCTTGGCGCGAAACTCGAAGCCGATGGCCAGGTTCTTGGCCAGCAGCTTGGCGAGCGAGAACTCGGGTTGCAGCCGGTAGCCCTTGCCCTGGGCACCGCCGAAGCCCAGCAGCCCATTCTGGTTGGCCTTGGTGGCACGCAGCGTCAGGTTGACGAGCACGCCGTCGGCCAGGAAGAGCTTGGTGGCGCTGGCGTAGAAGTCCGTGCCCGAATCCCTGGCGCCGAGTGGCCCGAACAGCGTCGGGCCGAGGTTGCCGGCGTGGGTCTTCTTGTGCTCCAGGCCGACGGCGATCTGCGGCATCAGCGTGTCGCTGTCCAGCACGGCGTCGCCAATGACGCGTAGCTTCACGCCGAGGATGTCCTGCTTCAGGTGCAGGCCGTCCAGGCCGAGGGGAGCGAGGTTGCTCTCGGTGTCGAAGTCCTGCCTGGCCAGCGAGACCTCGATGCGGTCGTGGAAGGCGATGGCCGCGCCATAGGTCAGCAGGCCGTAGTTGCCGGTCTTGGCGCGGGTGACGAAGGCGGTGGCGCCGACTTCGCCGGCCGTGGCATAGCTGCCGGTCACGGCCCAGGGCGTCAGCCCACCGCCGGCGGCGCCGTCGATGCTGGACACGCCGCCGGTCAACAGCAGCTTGCCGGACTGGGCAAGGGCCGAGGTTCCCAGCAGGGCGGCGGCAAGCAAGACAACAGGTCGGCGCATGAAATCTCCGGCGGCAATGCGGGGCCGCCTCACTCTACGCACAAAGCCCGCCTACTGGATGCAGACCGCTTGCGGGCTAGACTGTTCGCCCCGTTTGCCGTGAACTGTTCCCTGCCATGACCGCGATCTCCGATGTCCAGCTGCAACCCCTGCTGCAAGCCGTGGTGGACCCCGGCAGCGGCCGCCCGCTGGGTGAAGCCAAGGCGGTCAGGTCGATCAAGGTCGAGGGCTCGGATGTCAGCGTCGACATCGAACTGGGTTACCCGGCTGCCAGCCAGCACGCGGCCCTGCGCGCGGCTGTCATCGCCGCGGCCAAGGGACTGGCGGGCGTCGGCAATGTCAGCGTCGCCATCACCACCCAGGTGGTCGCCCATGCCGTGCAGCGCGGCGTGCAGCTGCTGCCGGGCGTGAAGAACATCATCGCCGTCGCCTCCGGCAAGGGCGGCGTGGGCAAGAGCACGACGGCCGCCAACCTGGCCCTGGCCCTGCATGCCGAAGGCGCCCGCGTGGGTGTACTGGATGCCGACGTCTACGGCCCCAGCCAGCCGCTGATGCTGGGCGCCAGCGGCCGGCCGGAGTCCCTGGACGGCCAGAACATGGAGCCCCACATCGCGCACGGGCTGCAGGTCAACTCCATCGGCTTTCTCGTCGAGGACGACCAGGCCATGATCTGGCGCGGCCCGATGGCCACCCAGGCCCTGGAGCAGCTGCTGCGCCAGACCCGCTGGCAGGAGCTGGACTATCTCGTCATCGACCTGCCGCCGGGCACCGGCGACATCCAGCTGACCCTGTCGCAGCGCGTGCCCGTCACCGGCGCCGTCATCGTCACCACGCCGCAGGACATCGCGCTGATCGATGCCAAGAAGGGGCTGAAGATGTTCGAGAAGGTGGGCATCCCCATCCTCGGCATCGTCGAGAACATGGCCGTGCATATCTGCTCCAACTGCGGCCATGCCGAACATATCTTCGGCGCCGACGGCGGCCAGAAGATGGCGGCCCAGTACGGCACCGAGCTGCTGGCCTCGCTGCCGCTGGCCATGAGCATCCGCGCCCAGGCCGACTCCGGCACGCCCACCGTCGCCGCCGAGCCGGACGGCGAGGTGGCCGGTCTTTACAAAGCACTGGCCCGCAAGGTCGCGGCCAAGATCGCCGCCCAAGGCAAGGACTACTCGGCCAAGTTCCCGAGCATCTCGATTTCCAAGTCGACCTGATACCCGACTGATCCAGTCCCCCAGGGTTGCCCTGCCTGGACAAGGGCCCTCCTTTGTGAAGAAATCACAGTGCGGTGGCCAACGATGGCTGCTGGCGTGATTCGTTCCTGCACAAGAGCGGGCCCTGCCCGCAGGAGACAGCCGAATGGACATGAACCGGAGGGCTTTCTTCCGGGTGAGCGGCGCGGGGCTGGCAGCGTCCAGCCTGGTGGCCCTGGGGTTCTCGCCAACGGCCGCCCTGGCCGAGGCGCGCAACTTCAAGCTTGCCCGGRCAACCGAGACCCGCAACACCTGCCCCTACTGCTCGGTGGGCTGCGGCGTCATCATGTACTCGTTGGGCGACAAGGCGAAGAACGTCACGTCGTCCATCATCCACATCGAGGGCGACSCCGACCACCCGGTCAACCGTGGCACGCTGTGCCCCAAGGGCGCCGGCCTGCTGGACTTCGTGCACAGCCCCAACCGGCTCAAGCACCCCGAGATCCGCGAACCGGGCAGCAAGGAATGGAAGCGCGTTGGCTGGGATGAGGCCATGGACCGCCTTGTCAAGCTGATGAAGGCCGACCGCGACGCGAACTTCGTCGCCCAGAACGCCGACGGCAAGACGGTGAACCGCTGGCTGACCACCGGCATGCTCTGCGCCTCCGCATCCTCCAACGAAGCGGGCTACATCACCCACAAGGCGATGCGCTCGATGGGGATGCTCGCATTCGACAACCAGGCACGTGTTTGACACGGCCCGACGGTGGCCAGTCTGGCCCCGACGTTTGGCCGCGGCGCGATGACCAACCACTGGGTGGACATCAAGAACGCAGACCTGGTACTGATCATGGGCGGCAATGCCGCCGAGGCCCACCCGTGTGGTTTCAAGTGGGTCATCGAGGCCAAGCACCACAACAAGGCCAAGCTCATCGTCGTGGACCCGCGCTTCACGCGCTCGGCCGCCATGAGCGACTACTACGCGCCCATCCGCGCGGGCTCTGACATCGCCTTCCTGGGCGGGGTCATCAACTACCTGCTGACCAACAACAAGATCCAGACCGAGTACGTCAAGGCCTACACCAACGCCAGCTTCATCGTCGGTGAGGACTACAGGTTCGAGGCCGGCATCTTCAGCGGCTACGACGAAGCCAAGCGCCGCTACGACAACAAGAGCTGGGGCTACGAGCTCGACGACAAGGGCTTCGCCAAGGTCGACACGACGCTGGAGCACCCGCGCTGCGTGCTCAACATCATGAAGGCGCATTACTCGCGCTACTCACCCGAGCAGGTCAGCAAGATCACCGGCACGCCCAAGGACAAGTTCCTCAAGGTCTGCGAAATGATCGCGGAGACCTCCAGGCCCAACAAGGTCATGACCATCATGTACGCCCTGGGCTGGACACAGCACAGCCAGGGCTCGCAGATGATCCGCACCGGCGCCATCATGCAGCTGCTGCTGGGCAACATCGGCCTGCCCGGCGGCGGCATGAATGCGCTGCGCGGCCACTCCAACATCCAGGGGCTGACCGACCTGGGCCTGCTGTCCACGTCGCTGACGGGCTATATGAGCCTGGCCCGCGACAGCGAGCAGGACCTGGAGACCTACTACAAGACCCGCGCACTGAAGCCCCTGCGCCCCGGCCAGATGAGCTTCTGGCAGAACTATCCCAAGTTCTTCGTCAGCCAGCAAAAGGCCTGGTGGGGCAAGGCCGCCACGGCCGAGAACGACTGGGCCTTCCACTACCTGCCCAAGTGGGACAAGGGCTACGACGTGCTGCAGACCTTCGAGCTGATGGGCCAGGGCAAGCTCAACGGCTACATCTGCCAGGGCTTCAACCCGGTCGGCAGCTTCCCCAACAAGAAGAAGATCATCGGCGGCCTGTCCAAGCTGAAGTTCCTCGTCGTCATCGACCCGCTCAACACCGAGACCGCCGAGTTCTGGAAGAACCATGGCGAGCACCACGACGTGAAGAGCGAGGACATCCAGACGACGGTGTTCCGCTTCCCCAGCACCTGCTTCGCGGAGGAGGATGGGTCCCTCACCAACTCCGGCCGCTGGCTGCAATGGCACTGGAAGGGCGCCGAGCCCCCCGGTGAAGCCAAGGGCGATCCCGAAATCATTGCGCAGCTGTTCATGCGCATGAAGGCAGCTTATGTGAAGGAGGGCGGCGCCTTCCCTGACCCCATCGTCAATCTGAGCTGGCCCTATCTGCAGCCCACCAACCCCTCGGCCGAGGAGCTGGCCAAGGAATACAACGGCAAGGCCCTGGCCGACGTGACCGACCCCAAGGACGCGACCAAGGTGCTGGCCAAGGCAGGCGAGCAGCTCAGCGGCTTTGGCCTGCTGCGCGACGACGGCAGCACCTCCAGCGGTTGCTGGATCTATGCCGGTGCCTGGACGCAGGCCGGCAACCAGATGGCCCGGCGCGACAACGCCGACCCCTATGGCATCGGCCAGACGCTGGCCTGGGCCTGGGCCTGGCCGGCCAACCGGCGCGTGCTCTACAACGCCGCCTCCTGCGACCCGACCGGCAAGCCCTGGAACCCTAAGCGCCGGCTGATGGCCTGGAACGGCGAACGCTGGGGCGGCTCCGACGTGCCCGACATCCGGCCCGACGCCAACCCGACCGATGCCGACGCGGTGCGGCCTTTCATCATGACCGCCGAGGGCGTGGCGCGGCTGTTTGCACCGACCGGCCTGGTCGACGGCCCGCTGCCCGAGCACTACGAGCCCTTCGAGACGCCGCTGGCCAACAACCCCATGCATCCGGGCAACGCCAAGGCCAAGTCCAACCCGGCCGCGCGCGTCTTCAAGGGCGACATGGAGGCCTTCGGCACGCCCAAGGACTTCCCTTACGTGGCCACCAGCTACCGGCTCACCGAGCACTTCCACTACTGGACCAAGAACGTGCTGACGTCGGCCGTGCTGCAGCCACAGCAGTTCGTCGAGATCGGCGAGGAGCTGGCCAAGGAGAAGGGCGTCGCCAACGGCGACTGGGTCAAGGTGACGAGCAACCGCGGCTTCATCAAGGCCGTGGCCGTTGTCACCAAGCGTATCCCTTCGCTGGACGTGGACGGCAAGCGCATCCACACCGTGGGCCTGCCCAACCACTGGGGCTTTGTCGGCGTGGCCAAGCCCGGTTATCTGGTCAACACGCTGACCCCCTTCGTGGGCGACGCGAACACGCAGACGCCGGAGTTCAAGAGCTTCACCGTGAACCTTGAGAAAGCCTGAGGGAACACGTCATGTCTTCACTCCAATCCCTGGACATCGCCAAGCGCTCGGCCACCACGACGCCGTCCACCCAGGCCCGGCACCATGTCGCTGAAGTTGCCAAGCTCATCGACGTGTCCTCCTGCATCGGCTGCAAGGCCTGCCAGGTGGCCTGCATGCAGTGGAACGACCTGCGTGACGACGTCGGCGACAACCACGGCACCTACGACAACCCACGCGACCTGACGCCGCAAAGCTGGACGGTCATGCGCTTCTCGGAAGTGGAGGTCGAGAAAGACAAGCTGGAATGGCTGATCCGCAAGGACGGCTGCATGCACTGCGAGGACCCGGGCTGCCTGAAGAGCTGCCCGGCGCCCGGCGCCATCGTCAAGTACACCAACGGCATCGTCGACTTCATCTCCGAGCACTGCATCGGCTGCGGCAACTGTGTGACGGGCTGCCCCTTCGACGTGCCGCGCATCAGCAAGGTCGACAGCAAGGCCTACAAGTGCAGCCTGTGTTCCGACCGCGTCGGCGTCGGCCTGGAGCCGGCCTGCGCCAAGGCCTGCCCGACCGGCGCCATCCGCTTYGGCACCAAGGAGGACATGCTGGACTACGGCGCCGAACGCGTCGTCGACCTGAAGGAGCGCGGCTACGCGAACGCGGGCGTGTACGACCCGCCGGGCGTGGGCGGCACCCACGTCGTCTATGTGCTGCAGCATGCCGACCAGCCCGAGCTCTACAGCGGCCTGCCCAAGGACCCGAAGATCAGCCCGCTGGTATGGCTGTGGAAGGGCGCGGCCAAGCCGCTGGCGGTGGCTGCCATGATCGGCGCCGTCATCGCCGGCTTCTTCCACTACACGCGCGTGGGTCCCATCGAGGACCCGGACGACCCCGAAGCGGACCGCAACGTCGCCCGTGACGATGCCGACCACCCCACCGCCTGACAGGAGCGCACCATGGCAACCCGCCTTCTGCAGCGCTACAGCGCTGGCGACCGCACCAACCACTGGTTGATCGTGCTGTTCTTCCTCGGTGCCGGCCTCTCGGGCCTGGCCTTCTTCCACCCGGCCTTCTACTTCCTGACCGCGTTTTTCGGCGGTGGCACCTGGGCGCGCATCCTGCACCCCTTCATGGGCTTGGGTGTGGCGCTGTGCTTCGTCGTCATGTTCATGAAGCTGTGGCGTCACAACCGCATGACGGACCTGGACAGGGAATGGATGAGGCACAGCGGCGACATGCTGCGCGGCGACAAGAGCCACATGCCGCCCGTGGGCCGCTACAACGGGGGGCAGAAGGTGGTGTTCTGGCTCATGGCTGCCAGCCTGCTCGTGCTGGTGCTGACCGGCTTCATCTTCTGGCAGCCCTGGTTCGCCGACAGCTTCCCCATCCTGGCGCGGCGCATCGCCGTCGTGCTGCATGCGCTGTCGGCCACGGTGCTGATCCTGACCGTCATCGTGCACGTCTACGCGGCCATCTGGGTCAGGGGCTCGCTGCGCGCCATGACGCGCGGCACGGTGACCGAGGGCTGGGCGCGCCAGAATCACGCGCTATGGCATCGCGAAATGACCAATGACCGTCGGTAGCTCCCAGAAGATCCTCAGCCCGGAAGAGATCGCCGTTCGCGCCGGCGAGCAACTGAGCTTTCTGCACCTGCCCGAGCCCGGCGTGTTTGCCGATCGCGCGTTGCGCCTG
>NZ_JBFUMN010000098.1:0-9426 GCF_054049335.1 Roseateles sp. P5_E1 | reverse complement strand
ATCAGGTCCGCTGGGCCGCCCAGGGCAACCACCATCTTGGCGAACTTCTCGGCAGCGGCGCCGGAGTCCAGCGCAGCCTGCAGCTTGACGCGAGCGCCAGCGGTGTTGGCAGCCAGGCCGCCCAGCACCAGCATCTCGGCGCACAGCGCCAGCGTCACTTCGTGCAGGCGCGGCTCGCGGTGCTCGCCCTTCAGGTAGCGGATGGTCTCGATCACTTCGAGCGAATTGCCGACATCGCTGCCCAGGATCTGGTTCATGTCGGTGATCAGCGCACGCGTCTTCAGGCCTGCGCCGCCAGCGACCGCGACGATGCTCTCGGCCAGCTCCTTGGCGAACTCGGGCGTGGACGCGAAGGCACCGTTGCCGCACTTGATGTCCATGGCCAGGCCTTCGAGGCCGGCGGCCAGTTTCTTGGACAGGATGCTGGCGGTGATGAGCGGCACGCTCTCGACGGTGGCCGTCACGTCGCGCGTCGCATAGAAGCGTTTGTCGGCCGGGGCCAGATCGGCGGTCTGGCCGATGATGGCGCAACCCAGCGAGCGCACGATCTGGTCGAACCGGGCCGGGTCGGGCGTCGTCGTGTAGCCGGGAATGGCCTCCAGCTTGTCGACCGTGYCGCCGGTGTGGCCCAGGCCCCGGCCAGCAATCATCGGCACATAGCCACCGCAGGCCGCCACCATGGGCGCCAGCATCAGGCTGACCTTGTCGCCCACGCCGCCGCTGCTGTGCTTGTCCAGCACGGGGCCGGGCATGTCGGGCCAGCGCATGACGCGGCCGGAGTTCATCATCGCGCGGGTCAGCAGCACGGCTTCGTCGCGGCCCATGCCCTTGAGGAACACGGCCATGCCGAGGGCGGCCACCTGGCCTTCGCTCCAGGAGTTGTCGACGAGGCCGCGGACGAAATGGTTGATCTGCGCTTCGTTGAGCGCCTGGCCGTCGCGCTTGGCGCGGATGATTTCTTGAGCAAGCATAGGGGCTCGGTAATGCTACGGGAATCGATGCGAGAGGGTCTGCGCGGGTGCAGGGCTAGGCGTGCGACGCCGCCTGGGCTCATGCCCAGGCAAGGCGCGCAACAACGCCATGCGCCCGCGCAGACCCTCTCCCGAAGGGTTGTCACTCAAAAGCCCGCGCGCGGCGTTGCGAAGCCTCGCTGGGGATGACCCCAGCGTCGACTTCGCGCCTTGCTCGCGGGCTTTTGAGTGGCAACGCATCCGATTCCCGTAGCGTTACCGAGCCCCTCAGTAAGCCGCGGTGACAGCGGCGGATTGAGCGCCGGAGAGCACGGCTTCGATGTCGGTGAGCAGACCACTGGCGCCAAAGCGCAGGCGTTGCGGGTTGAGAGCGGCAGCGCCCAGGGCGGCTTCGGCCTGGGCGATGTAGCCCGCGGCGTCGGCCACCGAGCGCACGCCGCCCGAGGCCTTGAAGCCGGCGGCGGACAGGCCGCTCGCGGCGATCTCCTTCAGCATCACGGCCGCCGCGGCCGGCGTGGCGCCGACTGGGGTCTTGCCGGTGCTCGTCTTGACGAAGTCGGCACCGGCCGCCAGCGCCAGGCGCGTGGCCTGGGCGATGCGCTCGGGCGTGGCCAGTTCGCCGGATTCGATGATGACCTTGAGCGTCAGCGGCCGGCTGGCGAAGCGGACCTCGGAAAGAAACTCGCTCACCTCGGTGCTGTCACCGGCAATCAGCGCGCGCCAGGGCAGCACGACGTCGACCTCATCTCCGCCCGCCTGCGCAATCTCCGTGACATCAGCCAGCGCGCGAGCCTGGTCCAAAGCGCCATCGGGAAAGTTTGCAACCGCCGCGACCTTGATGGATGCCGGCAAGGCGGCGCGCGCTTGGGCAACGAAACGCGGCCAGACGCAGACAGCAGCCACGGGGCCATGCGGCGACTGCGCACGGCGGCACAGCGCATCGATGTCGGCAGCCGTGTCGGCGTCGTTCAGGCTGGTCAGATCCAGGCAGGCCAGCGCCGTACGGGCCGCGGCCTTCAGATCGGCCGTCATAGCGTCAGCTCGGCAAAGCTCGCAATGAGGGCCGCCAGAAAGCTCGCGGCGCGTTCGCCGGAGAGCTGGGCTTGCTTCAGCGTCAGGTCATGCGTCAGCGCCTCGGCGGACAGGCCAGCCGCCATGTTGGTCATCAGCGCGATGCCCATCACCTTGAGGCCGGCGTGGCGGGCCAGGATGGTCTCAGGCACGGTGCTCATGCCCACTGCGTCAGCACCCCAGGCCGCAAACATGCGGATCTCGGCGGCCGTCTCGAACTGTGGGCCCAGGGCCCAGCAGTACGTGCCCTCGCCCAGCATCAGGTTCTCGCGCTTGGCCAAGGCGAGCGCGTGCTTGCGCAGGTCGGCGTCGTAGGCATTGACCATGTCGACAAAGCGATGGCTGCCCTGCTCGCCCACCAGCGGGCTGCGCTGCGGTGCGTTGATGTGATCGGCAATCAGCATCAGGCTGCCGGGCGGCATGTGGCCGCGCAGCGAGCCGGAGGCATTGGTCTGCACCAGCAGCTTCACGCCCCAGCGCTTGAGGGTGCGCAACGCGCCCGCCATGCCGGTGCAGTCGCCGCTCTCATAGGTGTGGGCGCGGCCGCGCAGGAAGATGACGCGCTGCTTGCCGATATTGCCGACGACGATCTCGTTGACATGGCCCTCGACCTTGGGCTGCGGGAAGGCCGGCAGCTCGGTATAGGGCAGGTCCTTGGCATCCTGCACATGGCTGACCGCGCCGGCCCAGCCGGAGCCGAGCACGACGGCGACTTCAGGGGCGTCGCCAAACAGGGATTGCAGCTTCTCGACGCTCGCGGAGATGGCGACGTCGAGGGTTTTGTTGTCGATCATGGGAAAACCTCAGATGTGCAAGTGACTGGGCCCGAAGCTGTGGGGCAGCAATTCGGCCAGGGTCCAGCGTTGGCGGATGCCGCCAGGATCGCCGGCAATGACGACAAGCTCTTCAGGAACGGAGAACTCCCGCAGCTTCTGTCGGCAGCCGCCGCAGGGGGTGATGATGTCCGGGCCGGGGCCAGTCACCAGCACTGCGCGGGCCTGTTTGCCACCGGCCATGATCATGGCCGTCAGCGCCGAGGGCTCGGCGCACCAGCCCTGCGGGTAGGACGCGTTCTCCATGTTGGCGCCGATGTGGATGCGGCCCTGCTCGTCGAGGATGGCCGCGCCGACCTTGTATTTCGAATACGGCGAATGCGAGAACTCGCGGGCGCGCAGCGATTCGGCGAGAAGGCGGTTCAGCAGGTCCTGGGTCAATTCCATTTCAGCGTTCCTTCACGTAGGGCTTGCCCAGCGCCTTGGGGGCGATGGCAGAACCAATGAAGCCAGCCAACAGCACGACCGTCAAGATATAGGGCAAAGCCTGGATCAGCTGCACGGGTACTTCGCCGATACCAGGCAACTGCACGCCCTGCATGCGGATCGCCACGGCATCCAGGAAGCCGAACAGCAGGCAGGCCGCCATCGTCGGCAGCGGCTTCCACTTGCCGAAGATCATCGCCGCCAGCGCAATGAAGCCGCGGCCGGCGGTCATGTTGGGCGAGAAGGACGCGTTCTGCGCCAGCGTCAGGTAGGAGCCGGCCAGGCCGCAGAGCACGCCATTCATCAGCAGCGCCTGGTACCGCAGGCCTTGCACGGACATGCCGGCCGCTTCCACCATGGCCGGGTTCTCGCCCACGGCGCGCAGGCGCAGGCCCGGTCGGGTGCGCTCCAGAAAGAACCAGACCGCAGCAACCATCAGGAAGGCGACGTAGACCAGCACGTTGTGGCTCAGCAGGCCGTGGCCGAAGACGGAGGCAAACCAGTTGCCCGGCYGCGGCTCGGCAAAGCCCTTGGCGAGGGCGGTCAGGCGCACGTCGGGCTCGATGGGCGGCGTCTGGCCACCTTGCTGGAACCAGGCGATGCCGAGCACGACGGTAAGGCCGGCGGCAATCATGTTCAGCGCGACGCCGGAGACGACCTGATCGCCACGGTTGGTCACACAGGCAAAGCCATGCAACAGCGAGGCAATACAGGCGACGGCAATGGCGGCCATCACGCCATAGGCCGTCGAATGCGTGACCGAGGCGGCGGCCGCGGCCGCGAAGGCGGCGAACAGCATCTTGCCTTCCAGGCCCAGGTCGACGACGCCGGCGCGCTCGGACAGCACGCCCGCCATCGCGCACAGCAGCAGCGGCGCGCTGACGCGCAACGTGGACGCCAGCACCGAGGCAATCAGGACTTCATCCATCAGCGGCCTCCCTTCACCATGCCGTAGAGGCGCGCAAACAGCGGCGCGCTGACCGTGGCCATCGCGCCCGAGAACAGCACGATCAGGCCCTGCGCCGTGACCACCATCTCGCGGCTGAAGCCTTGCAGCTCGAACGAGACCTCGACGCCGCCCTGGTAGAGCACGCCGAACAGCAGCGAGGCCAGCACGATGCCGACCGGATGGTTGCGGCCCATCAGCGACACGGCGATGCCGGTGAAGCCGGCGCCGGCGACGAAGTCCAGCGTCAGCTTGCCCTGCACGCCCGAAATCTCGTTGATGCCAACCATGCCGGCCAGCGCACCGGAAATCGCCATCGCGATCAGCACCTGGGCGCGCGGGCGGATGCCAGCGTAGTGGGCCGCGCGCGGTGCGCTGCCGACTGAGCGGACCGCGTAGCCGGCGGCGCTCTTCCACAGGAACCAGCCGACGAAGACGCAGGCGATCAGCGCGATGACAAGGCTGAGGTTGAGCGGCGAAGACGGCAGCTCATAGCCCAGCGCGGCGGCCATCTGGTGCAGGGCCGGCATGCGAGCGGATTCGCTGAACTCGGCCGACTCGACGGACATGCTGCCGGCCGGGCGCAGCCAGTTCACTAGCAGATAACCGTTCAGCGCCGCAGCGAGAAAGTTGAACATGATCGTCGTGATGACGATGTGGCTGCCGCGCCAGGCCTGCAGATACGCGGGCAGCGCCGCCCACAGCATGCCGAAGAAGGCCGCGGCGATGACCAGCAGCGGCAGCATGACGACGGCCGGCAGCTTGGCGCCCAGCCACAGCGCAACCAGGGCCACGCCCACGCCGCCCAGCGTCGCCTGGCCCTCGCCGCCGATGTTGAACAGGCCGGCGTGGATGGCGACCGCGACCGCCAGGCCGGTGAAGATGAAGGTCGTCGCGTAGTAGAGCGAGTAGCCCAGGCCGCGCACGCTGCCCAGGGCGCCGTTGAGCAGCACGGTCAGCGCCTGCCAGGGGCTGTGGCCGATGACCAGGACGACCAGCCCGGCCACGACCAGGGCGATGGCCAGGTTCCAAAGCGGCAGCAGGCCGATGTCGATCCAGCGGGGGAGAGTCAAAGGCTGGCTCATGCGGCAGCTCGTTCTTCTTGTGCGGCCATCAGCAGGCCCAAACGTTTTTCGTCGCAGTCTTCAATCGCCAGCTCGCCGGTAATGCGACCGCAGTTCATGACGATCACGCGGTCGGCCAGGGCCAGGATCTCGTCCAGCTCGCTGCTGACCAGCAGCACCGCACAGCCGGCGTCGCGCAAGGCGCGCAACTGGCCATGGATGAATTCGATGGCGCCGATGTCGACCCCGCGGGTGGGCTGGCCCACCAGCAGCACGGTGGGCTGCTCGCCGATCTCGCGCGCCAGGATGAGTTTTTGCTGATTCCCGCCGGAGAACTTGGACGAGCCCAGGTTCTCGTCGCGCGGGCGCACATCGAAGCGCTCTTGCATGGCACGCGTCGCGTCGCGCATCGCGGCGTGGTTCATCGCCGCGCCTTTGCGGTACTTGGGCAGGTTCTGGTAGCCCAGCACGGCCGACTCCCAGGCCGGGAAGCTCATGACGAGGCCGACAGCATGCCGGTCCTCGGGCACATGCGCCAGGCGCAGAGGGCGGGCTTGTGCCGTATCCAGCCAGGCCTCCGGCTTGAAGGCCTTGCCGCCCAGTTCCAGGCGGCCGCCCTCGGGCGCGCGCAGGCCGGACAGCACCTCCAGCAGCTCGCTCTGCCCGTTGCCCGACACACCGGCAACGCCGACGATCTCGCCGGCCTTCAGTGTCAGGCTCACGTCCTTCAAAGCCGGCACGCCGTTGGCGTGCTTGAGGCTCAGGCCGGACGCCTGCAGGCGCACCTCGCCGGCATGCACTTCCATGCCCTCGGGCCGGCCCAGCGTGACCTTGCGGCCGACCATGGACTCGGCCAGCGATTCCTCGCTCCACTCGGAGATAGCACGCGTCTCGACCACCTGCCCCGCCCGCATCACCGTGACGGCGCTGCACAGGCTCATGACCTCCCGCAGCTTGTGCGTGATGAGGATCAGCGTCGTGCCGCGCTCCTTGAGCCGGCGCAGCGTGACGAAAAGCTGGTCGGTCTCCTGCGGAGTCAGCACGGCCGTCGGCTCGTCCAGGATCAGGATCTTGGCGCCGCGGTACAGCGCCTTCAGGATTTCCAGGCGCTGCAACTCGCCCACGGGCAGGTCGGCCACGACGGCGTCGAGCTGCACGGTCAGGCCGGTCTCCTGCATCAACGCCTGCAGCTTCTTGCGCACCTCGGCCTTGGCCGGCGCCAGGAAGAAGCGACCTTCGGCGCCCAGCATGATGTTTTCCAGGCAGGTCAGCGTGTCGACCAGCATGAAGTGCTGGTGCACCATGCCGATGCCCAGGGCAATGGCCTGTTGGGAGTTGGCGATGTGGACCTGCTGGCCGTGGACCTCGATATGGCCTGAATCGGCGTGGTAGTAGCCATACAGGATGGCCATCAGCGTGCTCTTGCCCGCGCCGTTCTCGCCCACGAGGCCATGCACGCTGCCCGCGGCGATGTCGAAGGACACCTCGCGGTTGGCCTGGACCGCGCCAAAGCGCTTGGAAATCGCCCGGAGGCGGACGGCGGGCGTCATCGCGCCGCTCAGAACTTACAAGCGTTGTCCGCCATGTAGTCGGCCACCTTCACCTTGCCGGCAATGATGTCGGCCTTGATGGCTTCAACCTTGGCCTTCAGCGGTGGCGTGATGAGCTTGGCGTTGTTGTCGTCCAGCGCATAGTCGACGCCGCCTTCCTTCAGGCCCAGCACGCTGACGCCGGGCTTCCAGGCCTTCAGCACGTTGTAGACGGCCACGTCCACGTGCTTGACCATGGAGGTCAGCATCGTGCCGGGCTGGATGTGGTTCTGGTTGCTGTCCACGCCGATGGCGAGCTTGCCAGCGTCCTTGGCGGCCTGATACACGCCAACGCCTGTGCCGCCGGCGGCGGCGAAGACGACGTCCGAGCCCTTGGCGAACTGGCTCTTGGCCAATTCGCCGCCGCGGGTCGGGTCGTTCCAGGCGGTCGACGTGGTGCCCGTCATGTTGGCGAACACCTCGATCTTGGGATTGGTCGCCTTGGCGCCCTGCTCGTAGCCGCACTGGAACTTGCGGATCAGCGGGATGTCCATGCCGCCGACAAAGCCGACCTTGTTGGTCTTGGTGACCAGGGCCGCCATGGCGCCGACGAGGTAGCTGCCTTCGTGCTCCTTGAACAGCAGCGACTGCACATTGGACAGGTCGACCTTGGCGTCGATGATGGCGAACTGGGTCTTGGGGAAGTCCTTGGCCACCTGCTGCAGGGCCGACGCCTGGGCGAAGCCGATGCTGATGATGGGGCTGGCACCCCGCTCGGCCATGCGGCGGATGGCCTGCACGCGCTGGGTGTCGTTGCTGATCTCGAACTCGAGATAGGTCTTGCCGGTTTCCTTCTTCCACTGCTCGGCGCCCTGGTAGCCGGCTTGGTTGAAGGATTTGTCGAACTTGCCGCCCATGTCGAAGATCACCGCAGGCTGCTGGGCCTGGGCCATGGCCGATGCGACCAGCAGGGTCAAGGCAGCAAGACGGGGCAGAGAGGTCGTCATGGGCATGGGGTGAGCAAGGCGGAAGGGGCGCATTGTAGAAAACATCCCTCAAGTTTTACTGGATAGGAAAATACCGATTCACGCGAATCAATGGGCCCGGCTGTGGCGCAGCCGCCGGTGGGCCGCACGGGCATGAGGCAGCCAGCCGAGTGTCGCCCAACGCCGCCACATCAAAAGGCCGCGAATCCATTCATCAGCGGCATAAGCAATCCACACGCCAACCAGGCCCCACCCCAGGTAAACCCCGAGAAACCAGCTGCCGCCCGCTAGCACGATGGCCATGGAGGCCGAGCCCACCATCACCGGGTAGCGCGCGTCCCCGGCGGCCCGCAGCGCGTTGATGACGACGAGGTTGAAGCTGCGCCCAGGCTCGACGAGCACCGTCCACCACAGCAGCGTGCAGCCCAGCGCAATGATGGCCGGGTCGGAGGTGAAGCGGGTCAGCAGCCAGGGCCCTGCCAGCGCAAARGCCGTCGAGACGACCAGCGCCAGCGCAATGCCCAGCGCCAGGGAACGCCGCACCAGCCGGTCAGCCCGACGCAACTTGCCCGCGCCGATCATGTGGCCGACCATGATCTCCACCGCAAAGCTGATGGCCAGGCTGAACATCAGGATCACGTGCAGGAACTGCGTCGTATAGGCGTGCGTGGCCAGCGCATGGGCGCCAAGCTGGGCCACGGCGGCCAGGCTGGTCATGAAGGCCAGGCGCCAGGAGATGTTCTCTGCCGCGCCGGGGATGCCGATGTGCAGCACCGTTCTCAACGGCGCACGCACCAGCCGCCACCAGTCGGCCGCGCGCAGCCGCAGGTTCAAGCGCGTGCGCCACAGCAGGATATGCAGCATCAGGCCCATGCCGCGCCCGCAGGTGCAGGCCAGTGCATAGCCCACCAGGCCCAGGCGCGGCATGGCCAGCAGGGCCACCACCAGCGTGACGACCTGGATGAGCACGACGACGGCCAGCGCCTCGCGGCTGCGCAGGTGCGAGCGCATGACGCTGGACATGTTGGCGTTCCAGGCGTCCAGCATCAGCGCCGGCGCCAGCGCCTGCAGCAGCGTCTTGGCCAGCGGCGCCACCTCGGGCGGTGCATTCACCAGCGTCAGCAGCGGGCCGGCCGCGAGCAGCGCCACCACAGCCCCGCCCACGCCCAGCCAGGTGCTGGCGCCGACCACGGCGCGGGCCACCGCATCGGCCTGATCGCGCCGGCCGGCACCCAGGGCCTGGGTGACAGCCACGCTGACACCGGCACCGATGACACGGAACAATACAAAGACCGCGGCGAACACCTGGTTGGCCAGGCCGAAGGCGGCGCCGCTGTTGTCGGACAGCCGGGCGGCCAGCCCCGTACCGATGATGCCGATGCCGATGCCCAGCAGCAGCTCCAGCAGCATCGGCCAGGTCAGCGCAAACAGACGCGGGCGAGCGGACAAGGCGGTCATAACCGGGTCTTAACGACGGGATTCACACAAGTCACGACAAGCTCGCCAGAATGGTTAGGGTCTATTGACCTGTGAATCGTCCCCGCGCTGGGGTGGCCAAGGGCGCAGCGCGTTGTTGCAGCCCTTGCCCAGGCGGCCAGCC
>NZ_JBFUMN010000097.1:0-9799 GCF_054049335.1 Roseateles sp. P5_E1 | reverse complement strand
GGGCTGATGCCGAACCGGCGACACAGCGCACGCACGTTGGCGCCGTCCTGGCGGGCCAGGTGCACGAATTCTTCACGCAGGGACACGGTGCTCTTCTCCGTCCAGACCATGGGCTTCTTCCGGGGCTTCTAAACCCCGAAAGCGTTACCCATGTCCTGGCACACCCGTTACCTATGTCCCCGGTCTATACACGGGGCCAGAAGAAAGTCACCAAAGAAGAGGCCCTGAACCGCACACGATCGCGGCGCCGCCGTCAGCGGCGCGCGAAAACGTCCAATGGCGTTGCGGGACGACGCGACCCGCTGCGCTCTCGCTGCTGTCCCTGTCGCCAGCACCATCCATCGCACCACCTGCCCGCTTAACGCGCGGCTGCACGCCGGGCTCACCACAAAACCAAATACAGCATCGCTCGGGCGACGCGATCGCTGCGCAGCATCCACCTGGCGTCGCCCCAGCGACGCGGTATTCCCTGATGAGCCCGGCGTGCAGCCGGTGTTAACCGGCTTGAAGGCGCGATCGCTGGCGCTCTTCACAAGTCGTGTGCGAGAGCGCAGCGGTTCGCTTGTAGGCCCGGCGTTACTCCGAGCTTGCGAGCGCCTCGTCCCGCTCGGGTGCGGATTGCATTAGCGCTCCTCTTTTGGTGACTTTTCTCTGGCGCGTTGTTTGGACCGGAGACATGGGTAACACCCGTGCCAGGACATGGGTAACACCTTCTCAAGTGTCCACCGGCTGCTCGTGCAGGTCGAACTGCGTGAAGCGCTGATGACAGAAGTACACGTCGTACACGCTGTCGCATTCGGAGCTGGGGCGGATGCCGATGGGCAGTCCCTTCAACGCGCTGGACACATGCAGTCGGCGGCCCTGGAAGTGAAGGAAGCCGTTCCAGCCGACGTTAACGACGCAGTCGGTGTCTGGGTACTCGATGGGGTGCAACGCGGCGCTGTAGGCCACCGCGCTGGGCCGGTAGCGCTGCACCGGGGTGCCCAGGTCCAGCGCGTCGTGCGGCCGCTCGCAGTTGTAGCTCGGGCGCCAGGCGTCGAACGCGCGCTGCACGGCCTCGAAGTCCGTGAAGTGCCGCCCGGCCAGCACCTCCACGTCCAGCGTGCGATGGAACCGCTCCAGCTTGCCGTTGGTCTGCGGATGGTGCGGGGCGCTGAAGCTCACCTGCACGCCCAGGCGGATCAGCCAGATGGCCAATTCGCTGAGGCTGTGACCGCGCCCGCTGGGGCCGCCCCAGGGCGAGCCGTTGTCGGCGTTGATGCGCAGCGGCAGCCCGTAGCGTTCGAAGGTCTGGACGAGTTGCTCCCTCACCGAGGGCGTGTCGGTGCGCGCCAGCGCCTGCAGTCGCAGGTTGAAGCGCGAGTGATCGTCCAGCAGCGTGAGCGCCTGGCAGCGCCCGGCCAGCGTGGGGAAGTGGCCCTTGAAGTCGATCTGCCACAGGCTGTTGGGCGCGTCGTGCTCGAAGCGTTGCCAGGGCCGAGCGGTGTCGCTGGCCGCAGGGCTGACCAACCCATGGCGATGCAGGATGTGGGTGACGGTGCTTGGGGCGACCTGCGCCTGTCCGAGGTCCATCAGCCRCCGGGCGATCTTGCGGCCACCCCAGGCGGGGTGTTCGCGGCGCACGCCGAGCACGGCTTGCTCGATGGCGTCGCCACTGCGGGCGGGGCTGCTCAGCGGGCGACGGCTGCGGTCATGCAGCGCCTGCGCATCGCCCGCGCAGGTTTCGAAACGGCTCAGCCACTTGTAGCCGGTCTTGGGGCTGATGCCGAACTGGCGACACAACGCGCGCACGTTGGCGCCGTCCTGGCGGGCCAGGTGCACGAACTCTTGACGCAGGGACACGGTGCTCTTCTCCATCCAGACCATGGGCTTCTTCCGGGGCTTCGAAACCCCGAAAGCGTTACCCATGTCCTGGCACACCCGTTACCCATGTCTCCGGTCCAAACAGCGCGTCAGAGAAAAGTTACCCGCCCTCGCGGGGCGGATTCCCGCGGCATTGCACCGGGTCGGAAGGCTCCTCGCAAAAGCAACCTCCGTATTTCGACCCCGACACAATCTGCCGATCCGCCCGATACATCGCGGCGATGCAATGCCTTCATCCGACACAGAAGGAGCTGCAATGCACCACGATCACGACGCCAAGCATGACCACGACCTGGGCCTGGCCCACGACCTGAGCCGCCTGCACCAGCAGGCCTTCGAGCGGCGGACCGCGCTGCGCTGGCTGCTCGGCGCGGGCGCCGTGTCGCTCAGCGGCGCCGGCGCGATAGCGCTGACCGGTTGCGGCGGTGGCGGCAGCAGCGCGACGAGCGACTCATCGTCCTCTTCTTCATCGGGCTCCTCCGGCGGCAGTTCCGGCACAACGACCAGCAGCTGCTCCGTCATTCCCAGCGAGACCGAAGGCCCCTACCCGGGCGACGGATCCAACACCGCCAATGGCAGCGTCGCCAACGCGCTGGCCCTGTCGGGCATCGTGCGCAGCGACATCCGCGCCAGCATCGCCGGCGCCAGCGGCGTAGCCACAGGCGTGCCGCTTCAGGTCATCATCGAGCTTGTGAACACCAACGCCTCCTGCGTCGACTTGTCCGGCTACGCCATCTACCTCTGGCATTGCGATGCACTGGGTCGCTATTCGATGTACTCCAGCGGCGTGACCGGCGAGAACTACCTTCGCGGCGTGCAGGCCACCGCCACTGACGGCACGGCCACCTTCCAGACCATCTACCCGGGCTGCTACTCGGGCCGCGTGCCCCACATCCACTTCGAGGTCTACCGCAGCACGACGACGGCGACCAACTGGAACAACAAGCTGCGCACCTCGCAGCTGTGCTTCCCGTCGGACTCGAACACCGCCGTCTACGCCACCAGCGGCTATGGCAACAGCGCGGCCAACAACAATGCCATCAGCCTGTCCAGCGACGGCATCTTCAGCGACGGTTATTCGACGCAGCTCGCGACGATGACGGGCTCGGTCAGTGCCGGTTATGTGGCCCGTTTGAAAGTAGGTATTGCCGCATGAGTGGGATCGAGCGCCGGGCCGCCTCTAGCCGAGCCGCATCCCCTCGAGGGATCGGTCGGTGTACCCACCGGACGAGGGGCTGACATGCATTGCCTCGTTGTCGACGATGACGCCGAGATCCGCACCAGCCTGACGGCCTATCTGGAAGGCTTTGGCTGGCGGGTCAGTGCGGCGGCCGACGGACGGGGCATGCGCCAGCAGCTGACGAGCGACCAGGTCGATGTCATCGTGCTCGATCTGATGCTGCCCGGCGAAGACGGCCTGGCGCTGCTGCGCTGGCTGTCCACGCGGGCCGATGCGCCGCCGGTGCTGATGCTGACCGCACGCGGCGACACCATGAGCCGCGTCGTCGGCCTGGAGCTCGGCGCCGACGACTACCTCGCCAAGCCCTTCGAGCCGCGCGAATTGGTCGCGCGCTTGCAGGCCCTGGTGAGGCGGGCCAACAAGGGCGGCCAGACCCTGGCCGAGGACACACGCCTGCTGCGCTTCGGCCGCTGGCGCTTCGACCGCATGACGCGCCAGCTCATCAATGCCGACGACGTCGGCATTGCCCTCTCCAGCGCCGAGTTCCGGCTGCTCGGCGCCTTCGTGCAGCGACCGGGCCGCGTGCTCAGCCGTGACCAGCTCATCGAGCTGACTCGCGCGCCCGGCGTTGAGGTCAATGACCGCAGCATCGACCTGGCCGTCTCAAGGCTGCGCGCCAAGCTCGGCGACACCGCTCGCGAGCCCAGCCTCGTGCGCACCGTGCGCGGCGAGGGTTATCTTTTCGATGCCGAGGTGAGCCCGTGCTGAAGCCATGGAAGGACTGGGATCGCCTGGGTCTGCGGCTGTTCCTTTTGATGTGGGCCGCGTTGGCGCTGAGCCATCTGGCGGCCTGGAGCCTCGTGGCGCAGACGCTGCACGGGCCGGGCATGGACGGGCGCCCTGGGCCACCCCCGATGCATGCCCACAGAGGCCCGATTTCTCCGCCGGCTGGTGGCTTTGACGACGCCGGCCCGCCACCGCGCGGTGAACACGTCGCCCGCGTGCCCACCTTCCCGTCGCTGCCGCCCAGCTTGCCCTGGCGCTCCAGCCTGCTGGATTACGGTGTGCGCCTGCTCGTCATCGCGTTGGCGGCCTGGTGGGGTTCGCGCTGGCTGGCCCAGCCTGTGCGCCGTCTCGTTGCCGCGGCGCAGGGGCTGACGCCGGCGCTCGCCCAGGGCCGCCCGGCGCCCGCGCTCGACGAGGCCGGCGGCACCCGCGAGGTGCGCGACGCCGCCGCCGTGTTCAACCGCATGGCGGCCGAGCTGAGCGGCCAGTTCGAGGAACGCGGCCTGATGATCGCGGCCATCTCCCACGACCTGCGCACGCCGCTGACCCGTATGCGGCTGCGGCTGGAGACGGGCGAGGTGGAAGCCGGCGTGCGCGAGCGCTGCGTGGAGGACATCCGCGAGATGAACCGGCTGGTGGAGAGCGTCATCGAGGTGTTCCGTCCCGCCGAGGCGGCCGAGGCCCAGCGCGTCGATCTGTCGGCCCTGGCCCAGTCCGCTGTCGACGACCTGGCCGAGACGGGCGCCACCGTCAGCTTCACCGGCCCGCCGGCTGTCGTGCGAGCCGATCCGGTCGCTCTGCGTCGCGTGGTCGACAACCTCGTCGGCAATGCGCTGCGCTATGCCGGCCAGGCCGAGGTCAGCGTCGACCTGTCGGCCGGTGTGACGCGGCTGGTGGTGGAAGACAACGGCCCCGGCATCCCGGAAGCCGAGCTGGAGCGCGTGCGCCAGCCCTTCCGCCGCGTCGAGGGCTCGCGCAATCGCCAAACCGGCGGCACGGGGCTGGGCCTGTACATCGCTCAGCAACTGGTGCGCCGGCAGGGCGCATTGCTGGTGCTCAGCAACCGGCCAGAAGGTGGGTTGCGCGCGGAAGTCGTCTTCTAGGCGCCTCGCGCATAGCGCGCCGGTGGCTGGCCCACGTGGCGCGTGAAGGCCACGCTGAAGGTGCTGGCCGAGCTGTAGCCGACGCGCTCGGCCACGTCGGCCACGCCCAGGCTCTCGTCGCGCAACAGCCGCCGCGCCAGGGCCATGCGCCAGGCCAGCAGATAGCTCATCGGCGCCACGCCCACCGCGCGGCTGAAGCGTTCGAAGAAGGCCGAGCGCGACAGCGCAGCCTCCTTGGCCAGTGAGGCGACGGTCCAGGCCTGGCCCGGCGCTTCGTGCAATTGGCGCAGCGCGGCGGCCAGGCGCACGTCGGCCAGGCCGCGTACCAGGCCCGGCGACGCGGCGGTGCCGGCCGCACAGCGCAGGGCCTCGATGAGCAACACCTCCAACAACCGCGCCAGCACCTCGTCGCGCGCGGGCCGCTCGGCGCCCGTTTCGTCGATGAGCAGCCGCACCAGCGCCGTAAACCGCGGCTCGCCGCGCACATGCATCAGCTGGGGAAGCAGCGAGACCAGCAAGGCCGCATCCGGCGAGCCGAAGCTGCAATGCCCCACCAGCAGCCGCACGTCGGCCGGGCCGTCCGCGTTGCCGACGCGGTAGCTGCCGTCCGCCAGCCGCTCGGGCAACGTCAGGGGCAAATCCGCCGCGGCCGGGCCGGCGCTGCTGGTCGTGAAGGGCAGCGCTGCGGGCACGAGGGCGAAGTCGCCGGCTTGCAGGTCCAGCGGCGGCTGCCCGTCGACCGTGAGGCGGCACGCGCCTTCCAGCACGACGGCATAGAAAGGCAGGCCGGCGTCCGTGCGGCGCACCCGCCAGTCGCCCGCACCGGCTACCACCTTGGAAAAGCGTGCGCCGGGCTGCAGGAGACCGACGACTTCGGCGAGGGGATCGGTCACGACAGGACGTTTGCCAATGTTTTGCGGACTTTTGATTGTAGGTAGTCCTGCTGCGCCGCCCTATCGTGGCGCATCCCCCAACCCCCAGGAGTTCCCCATGAAAACCGTGCTCATCACCGGCTGCTCGTCCGGCTTTGGTCTCGAAACCGCACGCCATTTCATCGACCAGGGCTGGCAGGTCATCGCGACGATGCGCACGCCGCGCGACGATCTGCTGCCGCGCAGCGAACGCCTGCGCGTGCTGCCTCTGGACGTGACCGACGCCACCAGCATCCGCTACTGCGTGGACGCGGCGGGTCCCGTCGACGTGCTGGTCAACAACGCCGGCATCGGCCTGCTGGGCGCGCTGGAAGGCATCCCGATGGCACAGGTGCGCGAGATCTTCGAGGCCAACACCTTCGGCACGATGGCGATGACGCAGGCCCTGTTGCCGCAGATGCGCCAGCGCCGCTCGGGCATCGTCATCAACGTCACGTCCAGCGTGACGCTGAAGGCGTTGCCGCTGCTGGCCGTCTACACGGCGAGCAAGGCGGCGGTGAATGCGTTCACCGAGTCGCTGGCGTTGGAGCTGCATCCCTTCGGCATCCGCGCCTGCGTCGTGCTGCCGGGCCGCTCGCCCACCACCCGCTTCGCCGAGAACGCGCGCTCGCGCATGCAGGGCAGCATTCCCGAGGCCTACGCGGAGCTGGCCGAGCGTGTGTTTGCCAGCTGGGCGCAACAGCCGGCGGGCGAGGTCACGCATGGGCAGGATGTGGCCCTGGCTGTGTGGCGCGCGGCCACGGACCCCAGCTGCCCGATGCGCCTGCCCGCAGGTGCCGACGCGGTGGCGTTGGCGGCCTGACGGCTCAGGCGGCTGGCGCGAGGCGCGGCGTCAGGCCGCGCGACGCGCAGAAGTCACGGTAGCCGGCGATCACGTCGGCCGTCGTGATGTGCCGTTGCACCGTGCCGTCGGCCGCCACATAGTCCACGTCGCCGCGCACGACGACGTGCAGCACCAGCACCTCGTCGCCGACGGCCTCCCAGCTGTCGACATTGCCGACGGGTTCGAAGACATAGTCGCCCGCGCCGATGACGCGGCCGTCGTCCAGGCGGCGCTGGCCCTGCAGGTTCAGGCCGTGCACCTCGCCGTGGTGGCGGTGCAGCGTCAACTTCGTTCCAGGCGTGAGCCGCATCAGTTCCACCCAGCCGCCATCGGCAAGGAATTGCAGCGGCAGCGACCACTTGCCCGGGCCTTCGGGGATCCAGGCGTCCAGGCCGGCGCGCCGCAATGCTGCGTCGACATGGGGCCGGACATGGGGTTGCAGGCCGTCGAAGGGTGTCGTCATCGAGCTCATGGCAATCTCCTGTGTTGCAGGGCGCTAGAGTGCCGGCTTGCATGGCTCCACAAAAGAGCCAAATTGAAGAGAAGACATGGAGCCAAGCCTGGAACTCGATCTGCAGCTCGCCGCGCGCGGTTCGCGCCTGGCCAGCCTGCATGCGGCGCTGCGTGACGCCATCGCCACCGGGCGCCTTGCACCTGGGCTGCGCCTGCCGTCGTCACGCGAGCTGGCGGCGCAGGTGGGCGTGTCACGCAACACCGCGGTGGCCGCCTATGAGTTGCTGGCGTCCGAGGGCTGGCTGGAGTCGCGCGGCGCGGGCGGCAGCTTTGTGGCCGAGCTGCCGCGGGCCGCGGTGGGCGTTTCGGACCGCGCCAGCGTGGCGCCCTGGGCCGACAGCCGGTGGCTGCGCGGCGAGGGTGGCGGGTGGCCGGCAGCGCTCACCAGCGGCCCGGCACCGGCCTATCACTTCAAGACCGGCATGCCGGACACGGCGAGCTTTCCTTTTGACGTGCTGCGCCGCCTGCAGACGCGCGCGCTGCAGGCCGCCGCGCGCGAGCCGGCAAGCTACCCGCCGGCGCAGGGCCTGCCGGCGCTGCGGGCCGCCATCGCGGGCCATGTGTCGTCGTCCCGCGCGGTGGCTTGCACGGCGGACGACGTGGTCATCACGGCCGGGGCGCAGCAGGCCTTCGACCTGATCGCGCGCGTGCTGGTCACGCCGGGTCGGACGCTGGCCGCTGTCGAGAACCCAGGCTACCCGCCGCTGCGCGCGGCCCTGCTGGCTGCGGGGGCGAGGCTCGCGCCGATACCGCTGGACGCTGAAGGGCTGGTCGTGAGCGCCCTGCCGACGGAGACACGCATCGTCTGCGTGACGCCGTCGCACCAGGCGCCGCTGGGCATGGCGATGTCGCTGCCACGCCGGCGCGACCTGCTGAACTGGGCCGCCGGGCACCACGCCGTCGTCATCGAGGACGACTACGACGGCGAGTTCCGCTTCACGTCGCGGCCCTTGGATGCCTTGAAGACGCTGGACCGCGATGGCCGCGTCTTCTATGTCGGCACCTTGTCCAAGAGCATGCTGCCGGCGCTGCGCCTGGGCTATGTCGTCGCTCCCGCCTGGGCACGCGAGGCGCTGGTGGCAGCCAAGCATGCGGCCGGTTTCGGCACGCCGGCGCTGACCCAGGCCGCCGTGGCCGACTTCATCGCCGAGGGCCATCTGCTGCGGCATGTGCGCCGCATGCGCGCCGAGTACGCCGAGCGGCGCCGCGTGCTGGAGCAGATGCTCAAGCGCCATATGGGCGATCGGGTGGAAATCTTCTCCGCCATTGCGGGCCTGCACCTGGCCGTGGCGCTGCCCGGCGTCGATGCCGACGAGCTGACGCGTCGCGCCTGGGCCGCCGGCGTCGGCGTCGAGCCGCTGAGCCGTTATTCGCTCGGGGAGGGCGGCGTGTCCGGCTTGGTGCTGGGCTACGGCAGCGTCACGGCGGCGCGCATTCCCGAGGCCGTGCGGCGCCTCGCAAAAGCGCTTGGCACCCTCTGAATCGCTGAACTTGGCTCTGTGACCGGACGACCGGGCTGCCTAGGCTGCAGGCCTGGCAAATCACGGAGCACACCATGGCCCACTTCATGTGCCGCACCTGCGGCACCGAACACGACGACAGCGCCCAGCCGCCGGGGCTGTGCCGCATCTGCAGCGACGAGCGTCAGTACGTCGGCTGGCAAGGGCAGGCCTGGACGACACATGACGAGCTGGCCACCCTCCACCGCAACCGGCTGGAGATGGATCACAYGCTGTTCGGCATCGGTGTCGCGCCGGGCTTCGCGATTCCGCAGCGGGCGCTGCACCTGCCCGAGGCAGGTGTGTTGTGGGAGAGCACGGCCCTTGTCACAGAAGAGGCGGTGGCTGAGCTGAAGCGGCGCGGTGGCGTGGAGCGCATCGCCATCTCGCACCCGCACTTCTATTCGGCCATGGTGCGCTGGAGCGAGGCGTTGGGCGGCGTGCCGATCTTCGTGCACGAGAACGACCGCGAGTGGGTGGCGCGCTGTTCGCGCTGGGTGGAGTTTTGGCGCGGCGACACGCTGGACCTGGGCCGCGGCGCGACGCTGTTGCGTTGCCCGGGGCACTTCCCGGGCAGCACGGTGCTGCACTGGTCTGGCGGCGGAAAGTCGCTGTTGCTGGCGGGTGATGCGCTGCATGTGGCGCAGGACCGGCGGCATGTCAGCTTCATGTACAGCGTGCCCAACCATGTGCCGGCAAGGCCGGCGTTGGTGAGGGAGACGCAGGCGAGGCTGCGGGGTGTTCAGTTTGACGACGTGTATGGGTTCACGTGGGGGCTGAACATCATTGGCGGCGCGAGGGCGGCGGTGGATGCGTCGTTTGAGCGGTACTTTGAAGTGGTAGGTGGGTAGGTAGTTGGTTGGATGCTTTGCGCAGCGGGTGTTTGCTCGGTGCATTGCCGGGAGTCCCGCCCGGCAGCGGGGTAACTTTCTTCTGCGGGGCTGTATAGACCGGAGACATGGGTAACACCCGTGCCAGGACATGGGTACCAACGTCGGCTCGCGCAGGTCGAACTGCGTGAACCGCTGATGGCAGAAGTACACGTCATGCAGGCCATCGCACTCCAGGCTCGGGCGGATGCCGATGGGCAGTCCCTGCAG
>NZ_JBFUMN010000096.1:0-10081 GCF_054049335.1 Roseateles sp. P5_E1 | reverse complement strand
CGCCCGTGCCGCGGCGGCGCCGGTCCAGGGCGAACTGGATGCCGACTACGCCTTCGTCGCGACCAGCAATGTGGGTGGCGAAACGCTGGACCCCGAAGCCGTTGCCCGGCTGCGCCGCATCGGCGAGAGGCGCTGGTTGCGCACGCTCGACGACACGCTCGGCCTGTCCATCGAGGAGCTGCGCCGCCAGCCCAAACCGCGCCCGCCGCTGCCTGCTCCTGAGCGCCTGCTGCAGGACCGGCCCGAGCACATCCTGTCGCGCCCCGCCACCGACCAACTGGGCGGTGACAACCGCTGGGGCTTCAAACTCAAGCAGCCCGAACACCTCTACCACCGCGGCGAGCTGCACAACCTCACGATCTCTCGTGGCACGCTGACGGAGGAGGAGCGCTACAAGATCAACGACCACATCGTGCAGACGCTGAAGATGCTGCACGAGCTGCCTTTCCCCAAGCATCTGCGCGAGGTGCCCGAGATCGCGGGTGGCCATCATGAGCGCATGGACGGCAAGGGCTACCCGCGCGGCCTGACCGGCGCACAGATGAGCCCGCAGGCCCGCATGATGGCCATTGCGGATGTCTTCGAGGCACTGACGGCCGATGACCGGCCCTACAAGCCGGGCAAGCGCCTGTCCGAGGCCTTAGGCCTCATGCGGCGCATGGTGGCCGAGGGCCATCTTGACCCGGGCCTGTTTGAACTTTTCCTGCGCTCGGGCGTGTGCCTGACCTATGCGCGGCGCTTCATGGCGGCAGCGCTGATCGACGTGGAGGACGTTGGCGCCTACCTGTCGTGACGGGTGACGCTGAACTTCAGCGGCGCGGCCTTGAGCAGGGGCTCTCCGGCGCCGTCGTGCAGGCTGACAACCGCTTCGTACTCGCCCAGGGGCAGGTCGACGATGGCCTCGGTGCGGCCGTCGACGAGGTTCTGGCGCACCGCATTGCCGCCGCCCTTGGGCGCAAAGCTGAGGCGGAAATGCCCCGTGTCCTTGATGGCGGTGCCGGCCGGCGCCACGCCCAGGCCGGCGCCGAGCACGCCCAGGGACAGCGTGAAGGGGCTCGACACCGCCTCTTCATCGCGCAGGTTCTTCACATAGACCTCGCGGCCGGCTGAGGCGCGTGGCGCGGCGCGCAGGTCCTCGTACCAGGCTTCGCAGGTGTCGCGGTCACCCGCAACGACCTTGGGCGCCGGGGCGTCGGCGCGCTTGCCCACGACCACGATGGCAATCTCATTGCTGAAGACGAAATAGGGCTTGTGGGCGTGGTCGGCGAACAGCAGCCGCATGGTGTGGCGGCCCGGCGGCAGGTCGATCTCGGTGCCGGTCTGGGCCTTGCCGAAATGCTTGTGCGTATTGGAGAAGGGGATGGGTGCGGTGTGGTCGCGCGGCAGCGGCGTGTCGATGAGGATGTGGTGGTGGCCGGCCTTCTCGTTGGCATTGCCGGCCGGAATGACGCCCATGCCACGGATGCCGAACTCCACCCAGAAGGGCGAGCGCACGCGGTAGCCGGTCTTGACGTTGCTGAAGTGCACCGAGACCGGCTCACGCAGGTCGAGGGCCGTGCGCTGGGCCGTGTGTGACAGCCAGCACTGACGCTCCAGCGGATCGGTAGGCAGTGGCTCGGCCGCGGCCAGCGCGGGCAGCAGACCCAGTGGCCAAAAGTGGCGGGTCAGTCGAGCGGCAGATCCCATGCGAGCCCTCCGGCAGCGTGCGCCACCGATTCTGGGGCGCGCGCTAGCGAAGAGGCGTCGTGAAAGTTACGGACGCCAGGGCCTGTTCACGCTACGGGGATCGGACGCGTTGCCACCCAAAAGCCCGCGAGCAAGGCGCAAAGTCGAAGCTGGGGTCGGCCCCAGCGAGGCTTCGCAACGCCGCGCGCGGGCTTTTGGGTGGCAACCCTTCGGGAGAGGGCCTGCGCGGGCGCATGGCGTTGTTGCGCGCCTGGCCTGGGCACGAGCCCAGGCGGCGCCGCACGCCTAGCCCTGCACCCGCGCAGACCCTCTCGCACCGATTCCCGTAGCGTGAACAGGCCCTAAGCCACCTGAAGCTGGTGGGTCAGATGCAGTTCGCCGAACAAATCCTTGGGGTCGACCATCTGCGGGATCAGGTCCAGCGGCGCGCCCAGGCCAAGCTGATTGCTCACGTCGCGCAGCAGGCGCAGCGCGGAGAAGTCCTCCAGCGCGAAACCGACCGAGTCGAACACTGTGACCTGGCTGGTCGACTCGCGGCCCGGGGMCTGCCCGGCGAGCACGCGCCAGAACTCGGTGACGGGGAAATCGGCCGGCATCTGCTGCATGTCGCCTTCGATGCGGCTCTGTGGCTCGAACTCGCAGACCACGCGGGCCATCTCCAGCACGCCGCGGTGCAGCTCGGTCTTGCCCGGGCAATCGCCGCCGACGCCGTTGATGTGCATGCCGGGCTCGATCATGTCCGGCGTCAGGATGGTGGCGTTGGTCTTGTCCGCGGTCACGGTGGTGACGATGTCGGCGCCCTTGACCGCCTCCGCAGTGGAGGCGCACACGGTCAGCGTGAGGCCGGGCGTTTGCTGAAGGTGGCGCACCAGCTTGGCCGTGGCGGCCGGGTCGATGTCGTAGAGGCGCAGCTCGCGGATGCCGAGCAGGTGGTGGAAGGCCAGGGCCTGGAACTCGCTCTGGGCGCCGTTGCCGATCAGGGCCATCACGCGGCTGTCGGGGCGGGCGAGGCGCTTGGCCACCATGACCGAGGTGGCGGCGGTGCGCATGGCGGTGGTCAGGGTCAGCTCGGAGAGCAGGGCGGGGGCGCCGGTCGCCACGTCGGCGAGCACGCCGAAAGCCATCACGGTCGGCAGGCCGAAGCGGTGGTTTTTGGGGTGGCCGTTGACGTATTTGAAGCTGTAGAGGCTGGCGTCGGCGATGGGCATCAGCTCGATGACGCCGTCTTGTGAATGGGCGGCGACACGGGGCGTCTTGTCGAATTCGGCCCAGCGCAGGTAGTCGGATTCGAGGTAGCTGACGAGGCGGCGAAGTAAATCGGGAAGTCCGACACGTTGGACAAGGCGGGCGACGTCTTGGGTGGTGAGGACGGTGGTCATGGCAGTCTCGCGGAATGTGTTGAGGCGATTCTTCCGGGGCCATGTGCCAAACAGAAGCTCAACTCTTGCCACGTAATGCATCGCGATTTGGCAAAATGGCAGTGGAAATTGCCGAATTGATCAAAATGGATGCCCTTGACCAGCAACTCCTTGCCCTGCTGCGCACCGATGCCCGGGCCAGCGTCGCCACGCTCGCGGCCAAGCTCAAGGTCTCGCGCGGCACCGTCACCAACCGCATCGCGCGGCTGGAAGACAGCGGCGTCATCACCGGCTACACGGTGCGCCTGCGGCCCGACTCGGTGCCCGACCAGATCACGGCATGGATGAGCATCACGGTTGAAGGCAACCGCACGCGCGAGGTGGTGGCCATGCTGCTCGGCGAGCCCGGCATCACGGGCCTCTTCGACACCAACGGCCGCTGGGACCTGCTGGCCGAGATCCGCAGCTCCAGCCTGCAGGAACTGGCCGACGTGCTGGAGCGGGTGCGCCTCATCAAGGGCATCGCCGGCACCGAGACCTCCATCCATCTGCAAAGCTACAAGCTGGCCTGATCGGCCTCGGTTATCGTGCGCCGCGCTCCCTCTGCCTTGAAATGAATCCTGTCCTGATCCGCCGTGCCTGGCTCGCGGCCTCCCTTGTCGCGCTGGCCGGTTGCTCCATGCTGCCCAGCCAGCCACCCCAGCCGCCGGTCGTCGTCGTCCCGACGCCGCCGCCTGAGCCGCCACCCGTCATCAAGCCAGCCCCGAAACCGCCACGCATCGGCCTGGCCCTGGGCGGCGGCGCCGCGCGCGGCTTTGCCCACATTGGCGTCATCCAGGTGTTCGAAGAGAACGGCATCAAGGTCGACCTGGTCGCCGGCACCTCGGCCGGCAGCCTCGTCGCGTCGCTCTACGCCTCGGGCAAGACCGGCAAGGAGATGCAGACGCTGGCCGAGACCATGGACGAGGGCGCGATCACCGACTGGTCCTTCCCGCTGCGCGGGCTGATCCGCGGCGAGGCGCTGGCGCGCTTCATCCGCGACAAGACCGGCGGCAAGAACATCGAGCAGATGGTGGTGCCGCTGGGCATCGTCGCCACTGACCTGTCCGACGGCTCTTCCATCCTGTTCCGCAGTGGCGACACCGGCACGGCTGTCCGCGCCTCCAGCGCGGTACCGGCCGTGTTCCAGCCGGTGCGCATCGGCCAGCGCGAATTTGTCGACGGCGGCCTGGTGTCACCGGTGCCGGTGCGCTTTGCCAGGGAAATGGGCGCGCAGCTCGTCGTCGCGGTGGACATCACCTCGCCGCCCGAGAAGGACCCGCCGGGCGACGCCTTTCGCATGCTGATGCAGACCTTTTCCATCATGGGGCGCAGCATCAACATGTTCGAGCTCCGCGAGGCGGATGTCGTCATCCGGCCCAGGCTCGATGGCGTGGGCAGCGCCGACTTCACGGCGCGGCGCCGTGCGGTGCAGGCCGGTCGCGAGGCAGCGCAGGCGATCCTGCCGATCCTGCGCCAGCGCATCGCCGAGAAGACGCGCTGAAGCTATGAATGCCGAGACGCCGCTGTTCCCGCTGCGCTCGGTGTTCTTTCCCGGCGGCCATCTGGCGCTGCGCATCTTCGAGCCGCGTTACCTGGACATGGTGCAGCGCTGCCATGCGCGCGGCGAGCCCTTTGGCATCGTGGCGTTGACTTCGGGCGAGGAGGTGCGCCGGCGCGAGGGCGAGGGCTTTCGGGCCGAGGCTTTTCACGACGTCGGCACGCTGGCCCGCATCGAGGATTTCGAGCACGCGCAGGCCGGCCTCATCAACATCCGCATCTGCGGCACGCAGCGCTTTCGCGTGCAGGGCTCGCGCAACCTCAGCCATGGCCTGTGGGTCGGCCGGCTTGAGCTGTTGGCCGGCGACGTCGCGGTGCCGGTGCCAGACGATCTGCGCCAGGCCGCTCAGCAACTGCAGGACCTGCTCGCCGGCTGGAAGGCCCGCGGCGCCGCGGACGACCTGCCCGTGCAGCCGCCCTACCAGTGGGACGACGCGGGCTGGCTGGCCAACCGCTGGGCCGAGCTGCTGCCCATGCCGGTCGAGGCGCGCCAGCGGCTGATGGTGATGGACAACCCGCTGCTGAGATTGGAGCTCATCGTCGACCGGCTTGACGCGCTTACGCGTTCAGCCAATCGGTAAGCGTCTTCAGCACCTCGGCCTTCTCGGGCTCGTTGAAGATCTCGTGGAAGAGGCCGGGCCAGGGCTTGGTGGCGACGACATTGGCGGGTGCGCCAGACGCAAAGGCCTCGCTGCCGCGCGGTGACACGCAGCGGTCCGCGCCGGCCCACATCAGCAGCGTGCGCAGCTTCCAGCGCGGTGCGTCGCCAATGGCACGGGCGCCGCTGTCGACGATGAAGCGCGTCAGCCGCGCCGTGATGCGGTCATGCACCAGCGGGTCGGTCGCGTAGGCCTTGACGACGGCGGTGTCGCGGCTGATCCATTCGGGCTTGAGGCCGTTGCTGACGGCCAGGCCCGGGGCGAGCGATCCCGCCGCGGCAAGCAGCRGCTTCTGGAAACCGGACAGGCCCGCATCCAGCGCGGGGGAAGACAGCACCAGGCCATCCAGCGGCCGGCTCCAGGCCGCGGGCTTGCCTGTCAGCGCTTCTGCTGCAAAGCGCGCGGCGATCAGCCCGCCCATGCTGTGGCCGAGCAGCACGAAACGCTTGCCCGGCTGGCGCACGGCGTCGATGACGCGCGCCGTGTCGCGCAGCAGCGCGTCGTGCGCGGGGATGTCGCCCTTGCGCCCATCGCTGCGCCCGTGGCCGCGGTGGTCCCAGCCGTGCACATCCCAACCGGCCGCGTTCAGTGCCGCGGCGACATGGGCATAGCGTTCGATGTGCTCACCCAGGCCATGGCAGATGAGCAACTGGCCGCGTGCGGGAGCCGCGGTGGTGGGCCAGTGGCGCAGGTGGAGCTTGAGGCCGTCGTCGGTGGTGGTGGTCGTCATCGCGTCGCGGGCTGGGAATCGGTGCGCAAGTTTGCACGAGCTTCTTCCGTTTCCCGTCGCGAACCCAACACTCTTGCGTAGGCCCAGGTGAACTCGGCGCCGATCAGCAGGATCTGCGCCGAGAAGTACACCCACACCAGCAGGGCCACGACCGAGGCCGCGGCGCCAAAGCCCGAGGCGACGCCGCTGCGCTGCAGATAGGCGCCGATGCCATAGCGGCCCAACGCAAACAGGCCCGCCGTGACGAAGGCGCCGAGCAGCACGTCGCGCCAGGCGACGTGAACGCGTGGCATCCACTTGAAGATCAGCGCGAACACGGCCACCACCAGGCCCTGGCTGAACACCGTGTTGGCCAGAGCAGCGACGCGCAGCCAGTCGCCAAACCAGGGCTGCCACCAGGTCTGGGCGGCCGACATGACGGCGTCCAGCAGCAGCGACACCAGCAGCAGAAAGCTCAGGCCAAAGATGAGGCCGAAGCTCAGCAGGCGCGCGCGCAGCCAGTTCAGCCAGCCTTGCACCGGGCGGGCCGGCACGCGCCAGATGGTGTCCAGCGCATCCTGGAGCTCGGCGAACATCGTCGTCGCACCGACCAGCATCAGCCCCAGCCCGACAACCGTGCTGAGCCAGCCGCCGGCCGGCCAGGAGACCGACTTCAGCATGCTTTCGACTGTCGAGGCGGCCGTCGCGCCGAGCAGCGCGGCGAGCTGGTCGAAGAGCTCGCCGCGCACCGCCTCGCCGCCCCAGACGAGGCCGGCCACCGACACGACGATGAGCAGCAGCGGTGCCAGCGAGAACAGCGTGTAGTAGGCGAGTGCCGCGCCCATGCGCGGGCCGCGGTCGTCGAGGAAGCCGTCGAAGGTCAGCTTCAGCACGCGTCCCAGCGGTCGGATCTGATCAAGCCAGCGCATGCGCGAAGTCTCGCGGCATGCGCTGGCCGCCGCTGTAGGACGCGACCGGCGTCAGAACGTCATGCGGGCGCCCACGCGGTACTGGCGGCCCAGCACGTCGAACAGCGAGGGGTTCACGCCATAGCCGGTGTTGGTGCCCGGGGCGTTGGGCGGCGCGACGTCGGTGACGTTGTCGATCTTGAAGTAGGCGGTGATGTTTTTGTTGATCTTGTAGTTGCCGGCGAGATCCCAATAGAAAGCGCCCTTCATGTGGTTGTTGTCGATGGTCTGGTGCATGGCGGTGGAGACTGGGCAGGTGGTCTGGCACTCGATGAACTCGTTGCTGTAGACGCCATTGCTGACCCAGCGCTGGCCCACCGTGAAGCTGGCCTTTTCGCCTTCCCAGGATTGCGAGAACTGGGCCTTCCACGTCGGCGTGTCGCCGAGGTTGACGCCTGCGCGCTCGGCCGGGATGGTGCCCACGATGCCCGATGTGACCAGGAAGCTGTTGGTGTGCGTTGCCAGGCCACGCAGCGTGAGCTTGCCGGGCAGATTGACGCTGGCCAGGTTGAATCGGTAGAGAGCTTCCATGTCGAAGCCCTTGCTGCGCATCCTGGCCAGATTGAAGGCCTGCAGCGTCACGTACTTCACGGGGCTGACAAGATCCATCGCGGCGCAGATCTCTTGGTTGCCGGCAGCGCAGAGGTCCACTTCCTGCTGGGCTCCGAGGGTGGAGATCACGTCCTTCAACTTGATGTCGAAGTAGTCGATCGACGCACTGAAGCCTGGCGCCCACTTGGGCTGCGACAACACCAGGCCGAGGATGCGGTTGTTGGCCAGCTCGGGGCGAAGGTTGACGTTGCCGATGGTGCGTTGCTGCACGTTGTAGGTGTTGCCCTGGAAGTTGACGGCCTGGTTGATGACCACCGGCGCGGCAAACAGCTCGGAGAGATTCGGCGCACGCACATCACGCGAGGCGACGTAGCGAACGCGCAGGCCATCGACCCCGGTCTTCCAGGTCGAGCCGATCTTCCAACTGTTGATGCCGCCGGCGGTGCTGTAGAGCGTGCGACGCACGGCCGCGTTGAGGTTGGCCTCGCCCAGGCTGTCGGACTTGAACATCGGAGCGTTCACTTCGACGAAAGCTTCTTTCACGTTGTAGGCGCCCGCCGCAGCGTGGTAGTTGCCGGCGAACCAGTTGTTGCCCACAGTGGTGTTGAGGAGTGGGTCAGCCGGGTAGTCGGCCGTATTGGGCGTTGCGGGGTAGACGCCATTGCCGTAGGGGTCGCCCGTCACCCAGTAACCTTCCTTGCGAGCTTCCGCCCCGAAGGCGACGGCCACCGGTCCTGCCCAGTTCGAGAACGGCTGGCCGTTGAGGTTGAAGCTGGCCACCGTCTGACGCTGCACCGACAACTGATGCGGACCGACGGCCGGGAACACATAGGCCAGCGCGGCCGGATCCTGCTGCACATCGCCGATGATGTTGAGCGGCGCGCAGCCCGCGGCCACGGCGGTGGCGTTTCGGCAGACGATCTGGCCGGACGAATTGCGCACGGCGTCGATGGCRGCGTTGAAGCGCGGGTTCAGCATGATGTTGCTGACCTTCAGGTCGATGCTGTTTTCGCCGTGCTCGAAGTAGCCGTCATACGACCAAGTCTGGCCTAGCGCGCTAGCCTTGCCGGTCGCACCCAGCACGAACCGCTTCTGTTCGCGGATCGGGTTGACTTCGATGTCCTTGGGCTGGTTGCCGTAGGCCGTGCCGAACTTGAAGCTGGTGATGCCCTTGTCCACGCAGGCCTGCTTGATGGAGGCCGGCACGTAGGGGTTCTCGCACTGGATGGTCAAGTTGTCCAGCTTGGGCGAACCGGGGTTGGGCGTGTTGCGAGCGTTGGTCCTGGCCAGGTTGACCGTGAAGTAGACCTCGTTGTCATCGTCCAGCTCATAGCTAGCACGGGTGTAGAAGACCTGACGCTGCAGGTTCATGCCCATGGTGGTGCCGCCGCCGATGGTGCCGGAGAGGTCGCCGCCCACGCAGAAGGGTGTGATGCAGCCTGTCACTGCACCCGTGCCGGTGGGCACGCCGTTGGAGCCGTACTCGAACTTGTAGGGCACGCCGTCCTTGCCGAAGGCGGTGCCCTGCAGCGGACCCTGGGTGATCAAGCCGTACTTGGAGTACTGGAACTGTTGGGCGTTGCGGATGTCGAACAGCTGCGGCCTGCCGTCCGTGGTCTGGCCGGTAGGGCGCTGTTGCCAGGCCGGGTTGTTGAACCAGGTGCGGCCGTTGGCGCCCTGGCCACCAAAGCGGGGTGAGGGCACGCCCTTTTCACGGACGAGTTCCACGCTCACGGCAATGTGCGCACGGTCGTTGAGGAAGCTGCTGCCCCAGGCGGCTTGCAGTGCGCCGTTCTTGTCGTCGCCGTAGTTGGTTTGGCCAGCTTCGATGTTGGCCTTGAAGCCCTTGAAGCGCTTGTCGGTGATGAAGTTCACCACGCCGCCCACGGCGTCGGAGCCGTAAGAGGCGCCGGCACCGCCGGTCACCACGTCGACTTGTGTGACGAGGAGCTGTGGGAACTGGCTGATGTCAGCCACGCCGGTCACGTTGGCCGGCACCACGCGTTGGCCATCGAGCAGGGTCAGCGTGCGGATCGGGGTCAGGCCGCGCAGACTCAGGGAGCTGAGGCCCTGCAAGCCGCTGCTGGTGCTGTTGGTGAAGGTGGTGCGACCCGTGCTGCCCTGGAGCGCAGGCAACTCAACGAGGCTCTGGAAAATGTTCGGGTGAGCCGCCTTCTCGAGGTCCGAGGCGGTGAGGCGCGTGGTCGGCGTCGGTTGCGTGAAGCCGCGCGCCGAGATGCGCGAGCCCGTAATGACCACGGTGCTCAGCACGCTGGCGCCCGGATTGACCTCTGGCGCGGCGTCAGGCGTTGTGGCCGGTGTCTCAGCGCTTTGGGCCAGGGCGGGAAGCGCCAGCACGGCGCAAGCCGTGAGGGCCGCCAGATGGATCAGGGTCTTGGAACCGGGATTTCGCATGGGAGGTCTCCTGAGGTGGCACGGTGGGCCGCTGCCTTGTGGTCGTTGAGCCGGTATTCGGTAAACAAACTTGGTTATTGGATAGCGCTGTCCGGGAAGCTTAAAAAAACCGGATGGCTTAGGTTGAAACTCGCC
>NZ_JBFUMN010000095.1:0-10794 GCF_054049335.1 Roseateles sp. P5_E1 | reverse complement strand
TGGCGTCGGAGTACACGACGAAGCGCTGGCTTTCGGCCCGGACCCACGCGGAGAGGTCGTCCTTCTTGCCGGCCACCTCCACGCGCTCCAGGTTTGCCGGGCGGGTTTGCTGGGCGCCGGCGGCGCAGGCCGACAGCAGACAGAAGGCGGCGGCGAGTGTGTTTGCCCAGGGTCCCTTGCGCATTGGCTGTTCCTTCTGGAAGTGTGGCTCGGTGCGTGGTTGCAGATCCGAGCTTTCATCCTAACGGCCAGTCACTGCCGCGCGGGCGCCCTCCAGGGCCCAAAGCAGGTTCAGCGACACATTGTTATGCCCGGCCCGCTTGGCCCGGACGTAGGTGGCGACGGCGCCCAGCGCACGCAACTCTTCAAGCGTCGTGATGCCGACGCTTGCCAACATCGCTGCGGACTTGGGGCCGAGGTTGGCGAGGGACTCGATCGTGTCTGACATGTGCGGACCCTAGTCGATCAGGTCAATCGCCCAATCGAACGACGGGTCGCCCACGTCGTTGTGCGCGATGTTGAAGTCCTTGCGCTGGATCAGCAGGTCCATATAGGCGCGGCCCTTGTAGCGCGCCTCGTAGGCGATCACGTCGTTCACGTTGCCGGGCGCATTCGCGCTGGTCAGGATCAGGTGCACGGGTAGACGGGGGCTGGCCGTGAAGCGCGCCTGTTCGTCCTGGATGTTCCTGGCCGTCAGCGCCCAGAAGGCGCCATCGAACAGCAGGTAGTTCCTGAAGAAGGGCGTGCCCGCGGCTTCGGTGCTCAGCAGGATGGAGCCCAGCAGCCCGCCGTAGGACGTGCCCGAGAAGCTGCGCACGCCGGTCGTGCGGTAGTTGGCCTCGATCAGCGGCGCCAGTTCCTCCTTCAGGAAACGGGCATAGGCCGGCGCGCCGTTGACGGTGTAGTCGATGGCCCGGCGGTCACCCGGGCCCTGCTCGATGTTCACCAGGATCATCGGCTTGCGGCGCTTGTCCAGCAGCTGCGAGAACGCATTGAAGCTCCACTGCCCGTCGGTCGCATACATCACCGGATAAGCCTTGCCCGAGGCCGCGTAGTTTTCCGGCAGGTAGACGTGATACGGGTAGTTGATGCCGGTGATCCTGGACGTGATGGACTTGTCGCGCTCCAGCGTGCCCACGTAGACGTAGTTGGGCGTGATCACCACCGGCGGCGGCGTGACGGCCGGCGTCGCGTCGCTGCTCGACCCGCCACCGCCGCAGGCGGACAGCAGGCAGGCAAAGCTCAGAAGCAAACACAGGCGTCTGGACATGGAAGGCCCTCGAGTTGTCTTCTGCGCAGTTCCGGGCACTGCGGTCACGCAGACCCCCGGCGCAGCAGCGTCAGCCCGATCAGCCGCGACACCACGGCCGCCAGGTAGCCCACGCCAACGAACATCTCCAGGCTGGTCGCAGCCCGAGCCAGCGGCCGCACCGGGATGACGTCGCCGATGCCCGTGCTGGACAGCAGCGCGAAGCTCAGGAACATCAGCTCGGACCAGGTGCGGGGCTGTTCAGCGTTGACGGCGGCCGAGAAGCTGCCTGGCTGCGCCGCCTGCAGCACCACGAAGCTGTAGGCAAAGCCCCAGGCCAGCAGCGTGAAGGTGGCACCGGCCGCATACAGCTCGTCGGTCGTCGCGTGCATGTCGCCCATCATGTAGGCGACGAGGCTGCCAGCGGCGTAGAAGTAGAACAATGCTTCCAGCGCGGCGGACCAAGGCTGCAGCCAGTGCATTTCCCACACCGCCTGCAGTACCAGCATGACGATGGCTGGCAAGGCCAGGCACACGCTCAGCCACGTCAGGCCCGGCGTGCGGCGCACCATGCCAGTCGTGAAGATCAGCACCGTGATGCCGAAGGCGCTCAAGGCGATGGGACCGGCACGCGTCGATTCGAGGATCGGGTAGAGCAGCAGGCCGACCAGCTGCACGATCAGGAGGATGGCCGACGGGTGGCGGCGCGTAAGGGCGAGAAGTCTTCGGTGGGGCACTTGCATGCCGGGATTCTGTGCCGTACGGCTTCGCGCCAGGCGCGAATCAGGGGCGCGCCTCGCTCGACTGCCGCTGACGCAAACCGGCGTGCTTCCTTCGGCGAATCTCAGAAAGGCGTCGGGCTTCGCGATCCGAGGCCGACCGAAGTCGCCATTCGCACAAGCCGGTTCAGCGGCGCCGACGAAGCGCCAGCGCCAGCAGGCCGCCACTCAACAACAGCGCCATCGAGGGCTCCGGCACCGGCGCATAGGGCACGTTCCAGTCGATGCCGCTCTGGCTGCTCAGCGTGTAGCCGATCGCATTGCCAGCCACGGTCACGCCGCTGACGCCTTGCCATGTCAGCGTGCTGGCGAAGTCGCTGGTGGCCTCGCTGAACCAGTTCGGCCCGGCGCCGGCCGTGCCAGCAGACGCTCGCGAGAAGACACCCAACTCGAACGGCGTACCCAGCTTGACCGTGACGCTGAAGTTGACGTCCTGGTCGATCACCTGGTGAAACGGAAAGCCGCCCTGCCCCTGGCCTTGGGCGCGAAAGCTCTGCCCGCCAACCGGCGCGTTGTTGAGCCAGACCTGGCTGCCGATCCGGGTGTAGCTGTTGCCGATGGGCAGGCCATCGAGCACGCCGTCGAGATGGACGCTGAAGCTCACCACGGCGTTCTGGCCGACCTGGGCCGGGTTGGCCGGCATCAGCGTCCACGTGTCGGTCCATCCTGCCGTGCTTTCGGCCGCTGCGAAGCCGGCGCTGGCATTGGCGCGGAAATGTGCGTACATCCCGACCGAGCCGTAGGTAGCGCTGCCATGCGAGTCCGCCTGAATGGCAGGCGTTGCCTGGTTGTAGGTGCCGCTGGTCGCCAGCTGCTGTCCCGGCGTGGTGGTCGAGGCGGCGTTGCAGTTGGACAGGCCCGGCTGCCAGTCGAACAAGTTGCCTTCAGTCGGGAAGGCGCCGGTGGCCAGGCCGGCGCAACTCGATACGAGAGCGCCCGTGGCGCCGAGATTCTGTTGGCTCAGTTCGGCCGCGAAGGTGGGCAAGCTTGCCAGCGCGAGGGGCAGCACTTTGAGGCAGAGGCGCATGTCGGGCTCCTTGTGTAGTGGCCGGAGGCTATGCGTCTACCCAGGCGCCGTCAGTCCCTAAATCCGGCTGATCCCTGGCGTGCTGGAAATACGTCTGCACACCGAAGGTGTCGTGTTCGGGGGCCGCCGAAATGTTGGTGTTTGCGGTGTCTTGCCAGCGAACGGGCTGGGACCCCGGTTTTCGGCTTTTCCGCGAGCGCCTTGGTCGGCCTTGTGCCCTGCTCCTTACAGCAGCACCCCCATCCGGGTGGTCGCTATGAACCTAGGGAGTAATGCCTGCGGCCCGGCGGCGACTGCAGCACGCAGGGTGTTGCCCTGCGTGCCAACCAACAGGAGATCTCTCGAATGAACAACGCACATCACGCCGCCTCTGCCCCCCACCGCACAGCCATCACGCCCCATCGGCTGGGCGCCCTCGGAGTGGCGCTTGCGGCTGCCCTCTTGCTTCCTCAAGGGGCCGCCGCACAAGCGCCGGCATACCAGATCACGTTCAAGAACCTGACGAGCAACGCCGCGGCGACGGGGGCGGCGACGGCACAGACCGGCCAGCGGCTTTCGCCACCGGTGTTCATCACGCACAGCGCTGACTACACGGCTTACTCCGTGGGCCAGGCCGCACCGGAGACGATCTGGCGCATCGCAGAAGGCGGCAATCGCAGCTTCCTGCTCGACGAAGCCAACGCCCTTGTCGGCACGAGCGTGCTCAGCGTTGCGGCGCCGCTGTCTGCACCTTTGCCTCAACAGGACTCCGTGACGGTCATGGTGAATGCCAATGCCTCCCACCACCTGCTGTCGTTTGCCAGCATGCTGGGCTGGACGAATGACGGCTTCATCGGCGTCAGTGGCCTGGACCTGTCCGCCATCACTGGCACCGTCACGATCAACCTGTACGGCTACGACGCGGGTTCGGAGAAGAACAACGAGGCCAACGGCTTTCTCGGCGCACTCGGGCTGGGCAACGCCCGCGATCCCGAAGGCGGTTTGATCACCACCCACCTGGGCATCCGGGGCGACGCGAATGCGCCAGCGGCCTGGAACTGGCTGCCTGGCCCCGCAGCCAGCCTGACCATCAGCGCTGTGCCCGAGCCGACCACCTGGGCTCTGCTGGCGGGCGGACTGCCGCTGCTTCACCTGCTGCGCAAGCGTGCAGGCGCCGGGAACGCGCACAAGGTCTGAGCGAAGTTGGGTAGAGGATGTGAAGGCAGCGGCGGGGCCGGCAGCAGCATGTCCACGCCAGCGCGGATGCCGCCTGCTTGGTGCTGTAGGTAGCGCCGGCACGGTCGGCTGATGCGCATGTTCAAGCGGCTTCATTAGTACGTTGCCAGCTTCCCCCCAACAAGAGGGCTTGCCACGTGGCAACCACGAACCTAGCCTCGCCAATCGGACGGATGCAGTGACTGACTGATCTTGTCGCGAGGGCTACTGGACAGGCACTTCTCGCCAACTGCCCAGGCCGGCGAGGTTGCGGCCGGAAAGAGTGGTTGCTCCGAGACGGCCTGCGCCTCCAACCCAAATGCGGTTAATTCGGAGTGTTCATGAAGATCACAAGACTTGGCGCAGCCTTCGTATTGGCGGGATTGGCTACGCTTTCGCAAGCGGGTGTCCTCCTGAGCGAGGGCTTCGACGACGTGGCGACCCTGGCCGGCAAGGGCTGGGTCCTGGCCAACGTCAGTTCACCCAGCCCCGGCACCGACTGGTTCCAGGGCGACAACACCACGGCGTTTACCGCGCAGGCGGGCGCTGCCAACGCTTACATCGCTTCCAACTACCTGGCCGCTCCTCCCGGCGGGTTCATCGACAACTTCCTGATCACACCGTACTTCTCCCTGGAGTCCGATGTGACCCTGACGTTCTATGTCCGCGGCGACGGTTCCGCGGGTGCGGGCTTCTCCGACACCTTTGCCGTGCTGGCCGGCGCCACCGCCCAGGGTGGCAGTGAAGTCGTCACCGAGAGACTGTCGCCGACGGTGGCAATGGTTGATGACTGGACCGCGTACACCGTGATGCTGCCCGGGTTGGGCGCGGGCGCGATAGGCCGCTTCGCCTTTGAGTACTTCGGCGACGCCGACACATCCAACTACATCGGCATCGACACCGTGATGGTGGCCGCGGCCGAATCAAATGCCGCGCCCGAACCCCAGACCATTGCGCTGGTGGCACTGGGCTTGGCTGCATTGGTGCAGGCGCGCCGCAGGTCGGTCTGACACGAGAGGATGATCACCATGGCTGAAATCAAGTTCAAGGCTGCGGGTCTGATTGCCGTCATGTCGGTGCTCGTCGGGTCGGCCCCAGTATTTGCGGCCGATGCGGTGGGAATGCGCATCGTGCGCGACCCGGTGACGGGCCAGCTGCGCCCGCCCACGGCCGACGAAGCGAAGGCGATGGACGAGGCCGCCGCCAAGGCTCGCGCTGATGCGGCCGCTGCCGCACCGGGAACCAATCCCGACACCCGTGATCCGGTGGAAATCCGTACGACCAACGGCGTGCGCTACCGCGTCAACGATGCCTTCTTGTCATATTCGGTGGTCACCCGCAAGGCGGACGGTTCGCTGGACATGCAGTGCGTGACCGGGAAGGAAACCGCAGAGAAGCTCGTCCGCGACCCCAAGGCCGCCGTCTCCACCGTTGATCAATCTCGCGGGAAGCACAGCCATGAAGAAAAGTGAGTTCCTGGGCGCACTGGCGGGCGTCCTGCTGGCCGCCTCTGTCCTGCAGGCGCAGGCCGCAGCCACCATCGTCATCCAGAACTTGAACGCCGCGGGCGAAGGGTTCAACGACCCGACGCCTGCAGCTCCCGTGGGTGGCAACGCCGGCACGACACTCGGCCAGCAGCGCTTGATTGCCTTCCAGACCGCGGCCAACATTTGGGGTGCGACGCTCACCAGCTCGCAGACCATCGTCATCCGTGCCAGCTTCGAGCCGCTGACCTGCACTGCAACCTCCGCCGTTCTGGGCAGCGCCGGCGCATGGAACATATGGCGTGACTTTGCGGGCGCGGCCAAGGTCAACACCTGGTATCCCCAGGCGCTCGCCAACAAGCTTGCCGGCGTGAACCTGAGCGCTGGCGACCCGGTCGATGGCCAGGACATCCGCGCGCGCTTCAACTCGCGCCTCGGCTTGTTTGCAGATTGCCTGCCAGGCTCGCCCTTCTACCTCGGACTCGACAACAACCACGGTCCGAACGTCGACCTCGTCACCGTGCTGCTGCACGAGTTCGCTCATGGCCTGGGCTTCCAGACCTTCACCAGTGGCAGCAGCGGCGCGCAGTTCGACAACCGTCCGTCGATCTGGGATCACTACATCTATGACGACACGGCCAAGCTGCTGTGGGTGGACATGACCAACTCGCAACGTGCGGAGTCGGCGTTGAACACCGGCAAGCTGACCTGGAGCGGAGCCGGGGTGCTGGCCAGCCTGCCCACGGTACTGAGCCTGGGCACGCCCTCGCTCACGATTGGCGGGCCCGCGGCCGGTTCCGCGGCGGGGCCGTACAACATCAGCACGGCCTCCTTCGGCGCGCCGCTGTCGTCGTCCGCCGTGTCCAGCACGCTGATGCCGGTGGTTGATACCGGCACCTCGACGGGTCTGGCCTGCAACCCATTGAGCGCCGCCAACGCGCTGGCCGTGAATGGCCGCATCGCCTTGGTGGACCGCGGCACCTGCACCTTCGCCATCAAGGCCAAGAACGTGCAGAACGCGGGCGCCATCGGTGCGATCGTCGTGAACAACGTCGCAGGAAGCGCGCCCGCCCTGGGCGGCGCCGACCCGACAGTGACGATTCCAGTGATCAGCGTGTCCCTGGCCGACGGGAATCTGCTGAAGACCGCGCTGTCCAAGCGCACGCGCACTTCCTCGGGCGTCACCGCGCTGATGAGCGTGAATGCCTCGCAGTACGCCGGTGCTGACATTTTCGGCCGAGCCCGCCTGTTCGCGCCGAATCCGTTCCAGAGCGGGTCGTCGGTATCGCACTTCGACACCATCGCCTTCCCGAACCTGCTGATGGAGCCGGCAATCAACGGCGATCTGCTGCACGCAGTCACTCTGCCCCAGGACCTGACCTTCGCGTTGCTGAAGGACATCGGCTGGTAGGCCGCACTTCACTGGGATCGACTCAGGGGCGCGGAGAAATCCGAACTCACACGCACGGCAGCGCCGCGCCTTCCCGTCGCGCTTCACCGAAGGCCTGCCGTGGGCGTAACTGGACATCGCCGGCACGGCCTCCGGCAGCGCCGCCGACCGCGTCGCCATAGGCAGGCCGGTGGAGTTGCTGGTGCAGCTCCTGGCGGGCTGGGCGGCAACGGCACCTCGCATCCGTAGGTTTGGGTGAGCACGGCGAACCCCAACGCGTCACTCGCCCGCGTTGATCTCCGTGTCACCGGCGCTTGCCCACCCCGCGTCGATGACGCGATCGCGAATGAAGCGATGAATGCTGGAGTGCGGCCAGTCCGCCGCTCGTTGGGCCCAGCCATGCTTGACCGGATTGAAATGGATGTAGTCCACATGCCGTTCGAAATCGGCATCGTCACGGATCAGGTGCTCCCAATACCGCCGCTGCCAGAGCCCACGTTCTCCCTTGGCCGCGCGGCTGGCCCGAGCTCCGCGTGCTCCTTTCAACGGATGTCGCGCTGGGATACTCCCGCACCCCGACTTATGAGAGGCCGCTCGTCATGAATCACTCGCTCGTGAAACGCCTGCTGATCATCGGCCTACTGGCACTGCTTCGTTGCCCGATGGCCCAGGCGCTCCCACCGATCACGCAAGACACGCGGCTGGCACTGGACTACCTCGCCACTGACATCCGCCAGATAGCCGCCGAAGGCGGCTCCTGGGAGGCGCAGCGAGACCGCGAACGCAAGGTCGCCGAAGCAGTACGCCAACGACTCAAGGCCAAGCCCGGCGACTCCATGCTGACCGTGCCTGACAAGGACGGCATGTTTCCACTTGCGTACGCATCGCTGAACGGATTCGCGTTGGTTGTTGAAGCCCTGCTGGAGTCGCCCGTTGTACGCGGCCAGGTCAACACGGCCAGCCTTGCCGGCGCTGCGCCATTTGCACTGGCCCAGTTGGCACGGCCGCTGACCTTCTGGGCTTGTGACCCCAACGTGTTGATCGTTCAGGTCTCTGAAGTTGTTCAGGTAGCGCGGCAACGGGAGACCTACTACGCGGCAGCGCCCGACAAGCCCTTCGAGCGCATTCAGCAAATGCTGCTGGATGCCGGCGCCACACCTGGCAACGGTGATCTCGAACGCACCTGGCGCAAGCTGTGTCCAGCAAGTACGTCCGAAGCGTCAGAGTCCATGTTTGCGGCTGCCGCTCCTACGCAGGCTCTGATCGAAATGGCCGAGCGTAATTGGGCGCGTCACCAGAGAATGGAGGCTCGCAAGGCATCGGTCTCGCTGGAGACCCTGTCTCTCTCCCTTGATCGAATCCCTACGGCTGTCAGCAAGACCCCACCCCCTGTCGCGACACCTGTACCCAATGTGACCATGGACGTTTGGTCGAGCAATCGCGTTTGCCGTGCGCTCGCAGAGCCGGAGGTCGGCCCGGCGTGGCCCTGGGCAGGCACAGCCAACGTCCGTGCCGTTGTCACGCTGCAAGGTGGTTTGCCGGTGTCGGTGGTAGTCCGGCGCGTGGGCGGCGACATGCCCGAGTCTGCAAACCGGTCGCTCGCTTGGCTTGTCTCTCGGGCCATGACACTGACCGAATGCCGGGGTGAAGTGCGCTACGAACTCGAATTCGCATTCAAAGTGACGCCCTAAGGAAACGCTGATTTATCAGGGCTGACCTCAATGCGCAGTGGACGCGTCGGCAGCAGCTTCAGCTCATGAGCTCGTAGGTTGGATGAGCCTGGCGAACCCCAACCTACGAGCTAGCGGTCAACCAGAGTGCAGAAACGGTCCATCGCCTTGGCCTGCAGAATGATTGGGGAGGGGAAGTCGGCCACGCGTTCAACCGAGCTTTCCCCGTCGTGCAACTCGACCTTCACCTTGGCCGGTTGGAATGCACCGTCAAGGCCGAAAGCAAACCGCATCTCCGCTTGGTCTGCGTAGCCGTTGCTCAACTTGCAGAAGGCTGCGCGATGAGGGACCCAGTCAATCCCCGGGGAGTCCTCAAGTCCGTAATAGCTGACGGCGCTGCTCATCAGCTCCCATGGCTTGGAGCGGTATCGCTGGCCCAGTGCGTCATTGATGCGGCTTTTGAGCTGACCGGGGCTTCGGATGACAACGACGCAGCTTGCTTTGAACAACTCGAACATTTCAGGCGCGAGCTTCAGAGACGCGCAGAGTATGAAGATATCGCGCGTGTTTGCCGTCGACGAGAAGGTCCAAGGCGTCTCGATACTCTTGCCATCAGCCATGTTCAGCACCAGACCGGAGTTTGGTCGATGAAGACGCTGACCTTCTAGCCGATCACCTCGTGCGGCATCGTTCTCCATTGCGCGGTACTGATCCAAGCTGCAAAAACGGATCTGGCCGGCAATGAACGCCTCGGCATAGCGCCTCTCGCTGAAGTACCGATAAATGGGCTGAGCCGCCATGGATTCGCTGTCTAGTTGCCGACGTTCACCGTGGTGATGGCTCCGTCGCGATCACATCCCAACGGAGGAACGGGGTCAGGTCTCAAATCTCAACCCCTCCGCCCTCAAACCACCTGCGCCACCAACTTGACCCCCAGCGCCGCGCACACGCGCTGGATGGTGTCAAACCGGGGCCGGGCGCCGGGCCGCAGCGCCTTGTAAAGCGCCTCGCGCCCGATGCCGCTGGCCTCGGCCATCTGCGTCATGCCGCGCGCCTTGGCAGCCACGCCCAGCGCGTGCGCCAACTCGCCAGCATCACCCTCGGCCAACACCTGGTTCAGGTATTCGGCAACGTCGGCCTCGTCCGCGAGTTGCTCTGCCATGTCAAAGGCAGGCAGATCGGCCAGCTTGGTTTTCCTGCTCATGGTTCGTCACTCCTCAAGGGTTTGGGCCAGCACCTGGGCGGCCGCAATGTCCGCCTTCTGGGTGGACTTGTCGCCCCCGCCCAGCATGACGATCAACACGTCACCCCGCTGCACGTAGTACATGCGCCAGCTCGGTCCGAAGAACTCGCGCATCTCCATCACGCCCTGACCAACTGCCTTCACGTCGCCAAGCAGCCCTCGCTGCGCCTTGTCCAGGCGCCGGGCCAGTTGGATGCGCGTTGCGCGGTCCCGGAGCCCCTGCAGCCAGTCCGAGAATTCGGGAGTCTGCAGGACTTGGTACATGCGCCCAAGTGTATTCGCTCGAATACAAAATGGCTAGTCTCGCTCAAGCCCTGGGGAGGCCGTTCAGAACAAGAAATACCTCTGCGCCATCGGCAACTCCTTCGCCGGCTCGCAGGTCAGCAGCACGCCGTCCGCCCTCACCTCGTAGGTCTGCGCGTCGATCTCCATCACGGGCAGGTAGTTGTTGAGCAGCATGTCGGCCTTCTTGACCGAGCGGCAGCCCTTCACCGGCACCAGCGTCTTGGCCAGGCCCAGCTTCTCGACGTTGCCCTGCCCGGCCTGGCTGACGAAGGTCAGCGAGCCCTGCTGAAGCGCCGCGCCGAACGAGCCGAACATCGGCCGGTAGTGCACCGGCTGCGGCGTGGGGATGGAGGCGTTGGCGTCGCCCATCGCGGCGGCGGCGATGAAGCCGCCTTTCAGGATGAGTGACGGCTTCACGCCGAAGAAGGCGGGCTTCCACAAGACCAGATCGGCCCATTTGCCGACTTCGATGC
>NZ_JBFUMN010000094.1:0-11565 GCF_054049335.1 Roseateles sp. P5_E1 | reverse complement strand
CAGCTTCGAAGTCAACTCGGCGCTGCTGTCGCGCGCCCAGGTGCAGGTGCTGAAGAGCCTGGACGCGAGCGAGCTGCAGGAGCTGATCGAACGTGGCGCCAGGGAGCTCGGTGTCGAGGCGCCGACGAAGGAAGCCGCCGACCGACTGATTGGCTACGCTGACGGCGATGCGCGCCGGCTGCTGAACGCCCTGGAGTCCGCCGCGTCGCTCGCCAATGGCGCCCGCATCGACGAAGCACTGCTGGAGCGGACCCTCGGCGAACAGCTGCGCCGCTACGACAAGGGTGGCGACCAGTTCTACGACGTCATCAGCGCCCTGCACAAGTCGGTTCGTGGCAGCAATCCCGATGCGGCGCTGTACTGGTTCGTGCGCATGGTGGATGGCGGCGTCGACGCCCGCTACATCGCGCGCAGGCTGATCCGCATGGCCAGCGAGGACATCGGCCTGGCCGACCCGCGCGCGCTGCGCATCACGCTGGACGCGGCCGACACCTACGAGCGCCTGGGCACGCCCGAGGGCGAGCTGGCCTTGGCCGAGGCGGTCGTCTACCTCGCCATCGCGCCCAAATCCAATGCCGTCTACAAGGCCTTCAACGCGGTCAAGGCTTTCATCAAGCAGGACCAGACGCGGCCGGTGCCCGAGCATCTGCGCAATGCGCCGACGCGGCTGATGAAGGATTTGGGCTATGGCAAGGCCTATCGCTACGCGCATGACGAGCCCAATGGCTATGCGGCCGGCGAGCAATACCTGCCAGACGGGCTGGAAGGCCAGCGCTGGTACGAACCCGTGCCGCGCGGGCTGGAACTGCGCATTGCCGACAAGCTGGCCGAGCTGCGCCGCCTGGATGATGAAGCGACTTAGCGCGGCCCTGCTCGCGCTGTGCGCCTTGGCTGCACACGCGGCCGACGGCCCGACGCTCACGCGGGTGCGCGACACCGGCGTCATCGTCATCGGCTACCGGCCGGCATCCCTGCCTTTCTCCTATCTCGACGCCCAGTTGCGCCCCACCGGCTACACGGTCGAGCTCTGCGACCGCATCGTCGCTGCGGTGCGGACCAAGCTGCAGTTGCCCGACCTCGAAGTACGTCGCGTCGAAGTCGCTTCGGCCACCCGCATGCCGCTGGTCATCAACGGCACGCTGGACCTGGAATGCGGCATCACGACGCACACCGCCGAGCGGGCGCGCCAGCAGGCCTTCTCGCTGACCATCTTCATCGCCGAGACTCGGCTGATGACGCGTGCCGCCGAGCGCGTGCAGGGCCTGACCGACCTGCGCGGCTTGGCCGTAGCGTCCACCATCGGCACGACCAGCATCCAGCATCTGGCCAAGGCCAACGACCAGCAGGGCTTGGGCATCCGCATCCTCGGCGGACTGGACGACCCTGAAGGCTTCCAGCTGCTGCGCAGCGGCCGCGCCTCGGCCTTCCTGATGGACGACGTGCTGCTGCGCGCGCTGCTGGCCCAGCAGGGCCCTGGCGCGGACGACTACCGCATCTCCGACCAGGCCCTGACCGTGGAGCCTTATGCCATCGGCCTGCGCAAGAATGATCCGCAGTTCAAGGCGTTGGTGGATGAGGTGCTGGCCGGCCTCTACCGCAGCGGCGAGATCCACGCGATCTACCGCCGCTGGTTCGAGTCGCCGCTGCCGTCGCAGGGGCTGAACCTGAAGCTGCCGATGAGTGCAGCCTTCCGCCGCGTCATTGCGAACCCGACCGACTCGCCGGATCCCGAGAAGTATCGCTAGCGGAAGTCGTCCAGCACGATGCCGTGCCGGTTCAGCTTGTCGTACAGCGTCTTGCGCGGCGTGCCCAGCAGCTCCATCGCGGCGGGCACCTTGCCGTGGCAGCGGCGCAAGGCCTGCTCGATCAGCGTCTTCTCGACCAGGTCCATCTGGCGCGCCAGGTTGAGCGCCGGCACGGCCTGCAGCGCGGCCTGGGGGTCGAGGTCGTCAAGCGCAAGCACGAAGCGGTCGGCCGCGTTGCGGATCTCGCGCACATTGCCCGGCCAGTCGTGGGCCATCAGCTCGCGCAGCTTCTCGGGCATCAACTCGGGCGCGGCACGCTCGTAGCGCGCACAGGCTTGCACGACAAAGTGCTGGAACAGCAGCGGGACGTCCTCGCGGCGCTCGCGCAGCGGCGGCAGCGTCAACGTGGCGATGTTGAGTCGGTAATAAAGGTCGCTGCGAAACTCGTTCTTGGCGGCCTGCTCGCGCAGGTCCGACTTGCTGGCGGCGATGAAGCGCACGTTGATCGGCAGCTCCTCGTTGGAGCCCAGGCGCTCGATGCGTCGCTCCTGCAGCACGCGCAGCAGCTTGATCTGCAGCGCGATCGGCATGGTCTCGATCTCGTCCAGCAGCAGTGTGCCGCCGTTGGCATGCTCGATCTTGCCAATGCGGCGCTTGGCGGCTGACGTGAACGAGCCCGGCTCGTGGCCGAACAATTCGCTCTCGAACAGCGCCTCGGGCAGGCCGCCGCAGTTGATGGCAACGAAATGGCGGTCGCGGCGCGCGCTCTGGTCGTGCAGGCAGCGCGCCACCAGCTCCTTGCCGGTGCCGGTCTCGCCGACGATCAGCACATCTGCCGAGGTGCCGGCCAGATTCAGCACCTGGCGGCGCAGCTGCTGCATGGCCGGAGACTGTCCCAGCAGCGCGGCCTCGATGCCGCTGGCGCGCTGCAGCTGCGTGCGCAGCTCGTCGGCCGAGTGGCGCAGCGTGCGCAGGTCCAGGGCGCGGCGGGCCACGTCCAGCAGGCGCTCGGGCGCGAAGGGCTTTTCGATGAAGTCGTAGGCGCCGGCACGCATGGACTGCACGGCCATGGTCACGTCGCCGTGGGCCGTGATGAGGATGGTGGGAATGCTCGCGTCGGTGGCCTGCACATGGGCCAGCAGCGCGCGGCCATCCATGCCGGGCAGGCGCACGTCGGTGATGACGATGATGGGTGCGCCGGGCTGGATGTGGGGCAGGGCTTCCTCGGCCGTGCGGCAAGGTTGCACGGCAAAGCCCTCCAGCTCCAGCGTCTGCGTGAGGCTGACCCGCACCGGCAGGTCGTCCTCGACGAACACGACCTTGTAGCCTTCAAACATCTTTCATCTCCGGTACTGCCGCCCAGGTTTCGACGGCAAGGTCGAACTCGAAACTCATGCCGTGCTCCAGGCGTTGGGCACGCAGCGTGCCGCCGAACTCATTCACGATCTTGGCTGAAATCACCAGGCCCAGTCCCAGGCCTTCGCCGGCGGGCTTGGTGGTGAAGAAGGGCTCGAAGAGATGCGGCAGCTGCTCGTCGCCGACGCCGGCGCCACTGTCCTGCACCTGCACGAGTACACGCCGCCCGCCGTCCTGTGCGGTGGCCCGCACAAGCAGACGGCGCTCGGTCTCCTGCTGCATTGCGTCGATGGCATTGCCGAAGAGGTTGACCAGCACCTGCTCCAGCCGGTTGGCTTCGGCGCGCACGCGCAGGCCGGCGGGCACGTCGATCTCGGCCTGCACGTGCAGCGCGCGACTGCGGTGCTCCAGCAGCAGCAGGGCGTTGCGCACGCTGTCCAGCAGCGCCACGGCGCCCGTGACCTGCTCGTCGGCCTTGCGGGCAAAACTCTTCAGCTGGCGCGTGATCTGGCTCATGCGTTCGACCATGTCGTCCATCAGCTGCAGATTGGTCGCTACCGCGTCCTGGCGGCCGGCTTCCAACAGCCGAATCGAGTTGCGCGCCAGCGCGCGCAGTGCGGTCAGCGGTTGGTTGACCTCGTGCGACAGCCCGGCAGACATCTGGCCCAGCACGGCGAGCTTGCTGGCCTGCAGCAGTTCGCCCTCGGTCTGCAGGCGCTGGGCGATCTGGGTCTTCAGCGCGTCGTTGGTCTGGCGCAGCTCGGCGGTGCGGCTGTCCACCAGTTGTTCGAGCAGGGCGTGGGCCTGCTGCAGCTCCGTTTGCGCTTTGGTGAGCTGGCGCAGCGCGCGCCGGCGCGATGACAGATAGAGCACGAGCAGGCCGATGCTGGCGCCAAACGCCGCACCGCCCCAGGCCGCGAGCTGGGCGCGCTGGCGCACCTCGGTCAGGTCCGACAGAGCGACCAGGCGCAGGCCCAGCGGCACGATCTGGCGCTGCTGCGCCAGCATGGGCTTGGCACCGGGCAAAGGCAGGCTGACTTGCTGGCCCTGGTGCACCTCCAGCGAAGCCGGCAGGTCCAGGTTGGGACCGATGGCCTGCGGGTAGCGCGCACTGGCTTGCAGGGCCTGGCGGCGCGACGGGTCGGCGTGGCCCAGCACGGCGTACTTCCAGGCCTGCACGGAGCTCATGATGACGACGTCCTGATCGTCAGCGATGAGGATGCGTTCGTTCTGCGAGCGCAGGCCGAGGTCGATCCACGTCGCTTCCAGTGGCGCGAGGTTGAAGCGCACGACGATGACGCCCCGGAGCGGGATATCACCCGCTCCCGCCGATGACACCTGGCTGGCCCCGCGCAGCGGGTGCAGCAGATAGAAGTCGGTGCTGCCGGTGTTGGCATCGGCGGCAAAGAAGTGGGTGCGGCCCTGGGCGAGGGCCTCGGCCAGCCGCGCCGGCGGCGTCAGCGCTTCGCTGGCCGACAAGACCTGGCCCTTGGCGTCGGCGACAAAGATCTGGTGGGTGCCGGCGCGCACATTGACGCGGGCCAGCATCTGGCTGGCGGCCCGGCGGGTCGCTTCGTCGCCCGGCGCCTGCATCAGGGCCTGCAGCGTCGGCGCGATGGCCAGCAAGCTGGGCAGGGAGGCGTGTCGGCCCAGCTCGGCAGCAAGGTTGGAGGCATAGAGCTCCAGCCGCTCGGTGCTGAGTGCCGACAACTGCTCGCGGCCGCTGCGTTCACTGATGCGGTGCGCGAGCACGAAGCCGAGCACCATCAGCAAGCCTGTCAGGAAGAGATGGAAGCCCGGCCGGCTCAGCAGGCGGAGGAGGCGCAGCGCGCGCGGGCGAAGAGAGGCAGTCACAACCATGGCAGGGCCGTGTAGTTTGCCCATGCGATGGCGCGCACGACAGCGCCTGCAGCAGTTTTTTCGACGCTGGCGGAGAACCGCTCGCAGTCGCTGCGGTTTGTGCGGATTTCCGCCCAGTTTTTGCTGGTCGACACTCGTGAAATCTGACCAGGGTCACCCTCTGGGGACGGATCAAACGGTCGAGGGTTTCATACCGTCGGTGAATACCCTTGAAACGTCTTGATTGGCACGAGGGTTGCGATTTATCCCGGGTCGCTTGGCGCATGCTGCGCCCCAACAATTATTCCTGGAGCCCTCATGGAGACTCTGATTCAACAGATCATCAACGGCCTGGTGCTGGGGAGCATGTATGCCCTCGTCGCCCTGGGCTACACGATGGTCTACGGCATCATCAACCTCATCAATTTCGCCCACGGCGAGATCCTGATGGTGGGCGCCATGGTCAGCTGGACGCTGGTCACGCTGCTGGCGGATTCCGGCATTCCCGGCTGGCTGCTGATGCTGATCGGCCTGGCCGCCGCCATCGTCGTCTGCGCGACGTTGAACTACGCAGTCGAGAAGATCGCCTACCGGCCGCTGCGCAACGCGCCGCGCCTGGCGCCGCTGATCACCGCCATGGGCATGTCGCTGCTGCTGCAGGTGCTGGCGATGATCATCTGGAAGCCGAACCCCAAGCCCTTCCCGCTGCTGCTGCCCACCACGCCGTTCGACCTGGGCGGCCCCGTCATCACCGTCACGCAATGCCTGATCCTGGGCCTGACGGTCTGCATCCTGGCCGGCCTGATGTACCTGGTGAACTACACCAAGCTGGGCCGCGCGATGCGCGCCACCGCCGAGAACCCGCGCGTGGCCGGCTTGATGGGCGTGAAGCCCGACTTCATCATCTCCACCACCTTCGTCATCGGCGCTGCGCTCGCCGCAGTGGCCGGCCTGATGTGGGCGGCCAACTACGGCACCGTGCAGCACACCATGGGCTTCATGCCCGGGCTGAAGGCCTTCACGGCCGCGGTGCTGGGCGGCATCGGCAACCTGGCCGGCGCGGTGGTGGGCGGCGTGCTGCTCGGCCTCATCGAGGCCATCGGCGCAGGCTACCTGGGCGACCTGACCGGTGGCGTGCTGGGCAGCCACTACGCCGACATCTTCGCCTTCGTCGCCCTGATCCTCGTGCTGACGCTGCGCCCCTCGGGCCTGCTCGGCGAGCGTGTGGCCGATCGCGCCTGAAGGGAGACAAGACATGGACACCAAGAAAATCTTCACCTTCCTCGCGGCCGCCATCGGCCTGCTCGTTGTGCCGTTGTTCGCACAGCAGCTCGGCAATGGTCCGGTCCGCATCATCGACCTGGCGCTGCTCTACGTGCTGCTGGCGCTGGGGCTGAACATCGTCGTTGGCTATGCCGGCCTGCTGGACCTGGGCTACGTCGCTTTCTACGCGGTCGGCGCCTACATGTTCGCGCTGATGTCCAGCCCGCACCTGAGCGAGAACTTCGAGGCCATCCAGGCCGCGTTCCCGACGGGCCTGCATTCGCCGCTGTGGCTGGTCATCCCGGCCGGAGCGGCGCTGGCAGCCTTCTTCGGCGTGATGCTGGGGGCGCCAACGCTGAAGCTGCGCGGCGACTATCTCGCCATCGTCACGCTGGGCTTCGGCGAAATCATCCGCGTCTTCCTGAACAACCTTGAGTACCCGGTCAACATCACCAACGGCCCGCGCGGCATCGGCCAGATCGACTCCTTCCACGTCTTCGGCGTGGACCTGGGCAAGTCCTGGGAGGTGTTCGGCTTCACGCTGCCGTCGGTGACGCTGTACTACTACCTCTTCCTGGCCCTCGTGGTGGGCGGCGTGGTGGTCTGCTACCGCCTGGAAAACTCCCGCATCGGCCGCGCCTGGATGGCCATCCGTGAGGACGAGATCGCCGCCAAGGCCATGGGCATCAACACCCGCAACCTGAAGCTGCTGGCCTTCGGCATGGGCGCCACTTTCGGCGGCGTGTCGGGCGCGATGTTCGCGAGCTTCCAGGGCTTCGTGTCGCCCGAGTCCTTCAGCCTGCAGGAGTCGGTCATGATCGTCGCGATGGTCGTGCTGGGTGGCATCGGCCACATCCCTGGCGTCATCCTTGGCGCGCTGATGCTGTCGGCCCTACCCGAGGTACTGCGCTACGTCGCCGGCCCGCTGCAGCAGATGACTGACGGTCGCCTCGACGCCTCCATCCTGCGCCAGTTGCTGGTGGCCCTGGCCATGATCGGCATCATGCTGGCCCGCCCGCGCGGCCTGTGGCCGGCGCCCGAGCACGGCAAGGTCGCCCCGCCTGCCGCGAAGTGAGGGAGGACACCAACATGAGCAAACACGACAACATCGTTCTCAACGTCAGCGGCGCATCCAAGCGCTTCGGCGGCGTGCAGGCCCTGTCCGACGTCGGCATCCAGATCCAGCGCGGCCAGGTGTACGGCCTCATCGGCCCCAACGGCGCCGGCAAGACGACCTTCTTCAACGTCATCACGGGCCTGTACGTGCCGGACGGCGGCAGCTTCTCGCTCGGCGGCACGCCCTACACGCCGCAGGCCGTGCACCAGGTGGCCAAGGCCGGCATCGCGCGCACCTTCCAGAACATCCGCCTCTTCGCCGACATGACTGCGATCGAGAACGTGATGGTTGGCCGCCACATCCGCACCAAGTCCGGCCTGATCGGCGCGGTGTTCCGCACGCCCAAGTTCAAGGCCGAGGAGGCCGCCATCAAGGCGCGCGCCCAGGAGCTGCTGGACTATGTCGGCATCGGCAAGTACGCAGACTACAAGGCCCGCACGCTGAGCTATGGCGACCAGCGCCGTCTGGAGATCGCCCGGGCCCTGGCCACCGACCCGCAGCTGATCGCGCTGGACGAACCCGCCGCGGGCATGAACGCGACCGAGAAGGTCGTGCTGCGCGAGCTGATCGACCGCATCCGCAACGACGGCCGCACCATCCTGCTCATCGAGCACGACGTGAAGCTGGTCATGGGCCTGTGCGACCGCGTGACGGTGCTGGACTACGGCAAGCAGATCGCCGAAGGCACGCCTTACGACGTGCAGCGCAACGAAAAGGTGATCGAGGCCTACCTCGGCGCCGGTCACAAGAACCACTAAGGATGACCCACCCCCGTAGCGCTTCGCGCTCCCCCTCAAGGGGGCGCACCCAGTGGCCTGGCAAAGCCAGTTCCACGGGTGCCGCTTGGTCAACGCACGATTTGGAGTGATAGGTATGGCAGCAACCCTGCTCAAGGTTTCTGGCTTGAAGGTCGCCTACGGCGGCATCCAGGCCGTCAAGGGCGTCAGCTTCGAAGTGCGCGAGGGCGAACTGGTGTCGCTGATCGGCGCCAACGGCGCCGGCAAGACGACGACGCTGAAGGCCATCACCGGCCTGCAGCCGGTGGCCGCTGGCAGCGTCGAATACCTCGGCAAGCCCATCAAGGGTCAAGGCGCCTGGGACCTGGCCAAGCAGGGCCTGGTCATGGTGCCGGAGGGCCGTGGCACCTTCACGCGCATGACCATCACCGAGAACCTGCAGATGGGCGCCTACAACCGCAAGGATGGCGAGATTCAGGCGGACATGGACAAGGTCTTCGGCCTGTTCCCGCGCCTGAAGGAGCGCGCCAAGCAGCTGGCCGGCACGATGTCCGGCGGCGAGCAGCAGATGCTGGCCATGGGCCGCGCGCTGATGGCCCGCCCCAAGGTGCTGCTGCTGGACGAGCCGTCCATGGGCCTTTCGCCCATCATGGTGGACAAGATCTTCGAGGTCGTGAACGACATCCACCAGCAGGGCGTCACCATCCTGCTCGTCGAGCAGAACGCCAGCCGCGCGCTGCAACTGGCCAACCGCGGCTATGTGATGGAGTCGGGCGAGGTGACGATGGAGGGCGAGGGCAAGGCCTTGCTGAACGATCCGAAGGTGCGCGCCGCCTACCTGGGCGAATAAGCGTTCCGAACCGCTCTAGAAAAAACGCCCGGCACTGCGGGCGTTTTTTAGTCGAGGAATCTGGCCGCATGCTCAGGCTGCGGGCGGATGCAGACGGCCGAGCGCCCGAACAGCCGGTAGCGGTTCCTGGCGACCAGGCGGTACAACGGATCTCGGACGATGGACGGGATCAGCCATGCGATCCAGGCCAGGCGCCAGGGCCAGCCCAGCGCATGCAGCACGCGAAATATGGCTGCCGTGTGCTGCCACGCGCGAGGGCCATCGACGAGCAGCAATGTCTGCAGGCCTTCGGGCACCAGCCCCTCTGCGGCCAGCAGACTCCGCCCCGCGGCGCCCTGGATGGAAGCAAAGCGCAAGCGGGCCTTGCTGTCATGCCGCAGGATGAACTGCACCCAGCCGTTGCAGAGCAGGCACTGGGCATCGAACACGATGATCATGAAGTGGCCTGCGCCGGACCGAGTTCGAGATGGCCGTCATAGGCCGCGACGGTGCCCAGCAGCGGCAGACCGGCGGCGACGCGGAAGTGCAGCTGATCGTCCTTGCCGGTTTCCTCGGCCACCACCTGCGGCATCAGCCATCGCGGGCACGGTAGGCCCATGAAACGCAGGCCTTCAAGCTCCATCCTCAGCCGGCCATCGGCAACGCTCAAGCCAAAAGTCAGCCGGGCAGCCCCGAGCTTCTCCTGGATCTTGCCGGCCACCAGCCGCATTCGTGATGTCATGGTCCGCGTCGGGAAGTGGCGCGTCCAACGTTCGGCCTCCGCGCTGGCGTCGAGCTCGAAGCTGAGCGGGCCGCTGCTGGCACGGCGTGGCGTCCCAAGGCAGAAGGCCAGCAGCCGGGCCGGCAGCGAACTCGGCGCCTGTGTCTGCACCCAGCCGTTCAAGACGGTGTGCCCCGCGAGCCGATGGAAGCGCTGCACCGCCATTGGCAGTTGTGAATAGCTGGCGCCCAGCACGCGTTCGTAGAGGCTCAGGGCGTCGATGCTGGGCGATTCGTTCATGTCGATGCGCAGGCCTTCGGATTCTCGTGCGAAGTCCTGCAGCGACAGCAGGCCCACACAGGGCTGGGCGCCTGCGAGCGATGCGTCGCCGTGCTGCAGTTTGCGGATCAGCGCCGCAGCGGCCAGCGTCGGGACGAAGGGGCCATCGCCGTGAGTAGCAACCAAATGCCAGGTGCGACTGCGCCTGATGCCTTCAGCAGTTTCCCCGCTGACACAGACATGCATGGCGCCCGCGTTCGACCCCAGGCCGCTGAACCGGTCGCCGAGCCACTTCAGGGCCACCGCATGAGCCGACCAGTCCTTGACGATGCCGACCCGGGCCAGCAGCGCCAGGGCGTTCATGCCTCGGTGCAGGAGCGGTAATTCGAGGCCGGCGCCGAAGCTGATCGTCGGGCAGCCGGCATGGCGCTTGGGCAGCAGCGCGAGGTCAGGCACGTCACAAGGCGACAGCAGCCGGTTCCCGACCGGCACGGGATAAAGGTGACGCCGGCTCCCACTCCAGCCAAAGCTGGGACGGTGGTCCACGGCCGGCAGGGCCTTGCCGCAGTAGCTCAGGATGGCGCGCACCGTGGCCAGGCCTCGTTCGGTACGGTTGCCCGGGCTGATGCCGATGTCGATGTGGTCGACGCGGGTGAGTCCCTGCGCCAGATGGCGAGCTGCTGCATCGGACAGGGCAGGCACGGAACTCGCGCCGCTGATGATGCTCAGGCCACGGTCCAGCGCGGCCTGGTTCAGGCTGCTGATGCCGACCACGAAATCCCGGCCGTCAGCCAGATCGATGTAGTGCGCGCCAGCGGCCATGCAGGCTTGAGCGACGTGATACCGCTGGCCCTGGAACGGGCCCGAGGTGTGCACGGTGATGTCAGGCGCCAGCGCTTTGAGGTCGTCGGCGAAAGCCGGTGCATCCGCATCGAGCGTGGCGCAGCTCAGTTGCGCGCGCGCCGCCCCGCGCAGCGCATCCACCAGGGCCAGGCCTTGTGCGGCGGACCGACCCGCCACGATGAGGTGCAGGCCGGGGCTGCGGGCCAGCCGTTCAACGAGACGGCGCCCGAAGAAGCCGTAGCCGCCGATGACCAGAACGCGGTAGAGAGGCATGCGGGAGTCTAAGCACGCCTCACAGGTGCCCATCTGCGTGGCGCGGCAAAAGAAAACGCCCGGCATTGCCGGGCGTTCTGATTCGTGCGGACAGCCGCGTCAGAGTCCGGCCATCACGCTCACATCCGTCACGCCAGCGGCGACGCGAACCGTCCTGACGGCGGCCACCGGCGACGCCGGCGCCGTGCCGCCGACCTGGCGTGCCATCTTCTTGAACGTGCAGATCAACTCGGTCTTGCTGAGTGACACGACGGCATAGCCCTGGGCGTCGCTGTCGACATGCTTGATCCAGGGGTTGTTGACAGGCGGCGCAACGGCCGTCGTCGGGTCTGCAAACGGGTTCAGGCGCTTGACGATCTCGGACGCCGGCACGAAGTTGGCCGGGATGCCCAGGGCCGCGGCCAGCTTCTGCTGGATCAGGCCGTAGAGCGTCATCGCCGCGACCGACTTGCCGGCGGCTGCCAGGCCCGCGATCGTGCCCGCGATGATAGTGCCCATGGTGCCAGCCTGCGTTTCGTCGAAGGTGACGATGACGGCCTTGGACAGCGACGCTGTCGGCGCGA
>NZ_JBFUMN010000093.1:0-11924 GCF_054049335.1 Roseateles sp. P5_E1 | reverse complement strand
AGTGGGTACCGTCGCCGCGCAGCGCCATGCGCGCCGCGTTGATGGCCTTGACCGACGCGATCGCGTTGCGCTCAATGCAGGGAATCTGCACCAGGCCGCCGACCGGATCGCAGGTCAGGCCCAAGTGGTGCTCCATGCCGATCTCGGCGGCGTTCTCGACCTGCTCGGGCGTGCCGCCCATCACCTGGCAGAGGGCCCCTGCAGCCATCGARCAGGCCACGCCSACYTCGCCCTGGCAGCCGACCTCGGCRCCGCTGATGGAKGCGTTTTCCTTGTAGAGGATGCCGATGGCTGCGGCGGTCAGCAGGAAGTCGACGACGCCGCGTTCATTGGCATGGTGCACGAAGCGCGTGTAGTAGTGCAGCACCGCGGGCACGATGCCGGCGGCGCCGTTGGTAGGCGCCGTGACGACGCGGCCACCGGCTGCGTTCTCTTCGTTGACCGCCAGCGCGTAGAGGTTGACCCAGTCCATCACCTGCAGTGGGTCGCGCAGCGCGGCCTCGGGGTTGGCTGTCAGGTCGCGGTGCAGCTGGGCCGCGCGGCGCTTGACCTTGAAGCCGCCGGGCAGGATGCCCTCGGTCTTGCAGCCGCGCGTGACGCAGGCCTGCATGACGCCCCAGATCTTCATCAGGCCGGCGTCGATCTCGGCCTCGGTGCGCCAATGGCATTCGTTGCGGCGCATCAGCTCGGCGATGGAGATGCCGTGGCGCTTGGTCAGCTCCAGCAGCTCGTCGCCGGACTTGAAGGGGTAGGGCAGCACGGTGGTGTCTGGCGCGATGACCTTCTGCTTGCTGCCGTCGGCCGCCACCTCGTCGCTGACGACAAAACCGCCGCCGACGGAGTAGTAGACGCGGTTGGCGATTTCGTTGCCATCCGCGTCGAAGGCGATGCAGCGCATGCCGTTGGCGTGGAAGGGCAGCGTCTCGCGGCGCTTGAAGACCAGGTCCTTGGCTTCGTCGAAGGCGACCTGGTGCTGGCCGAGCAGGTTCAAGTCGCCTGCGCGGATGGTGTCCATCAAGGCCGGGATGGCCTCGATGTCCACTGTGTCAGGCTCATGCCCGGCCAGGCCCAGCAGCACCGCCTTGTCGCTGCCGTGGCCCTTGCCGGTGGCGCCCAGGCTGCCGTACAGGATGACCTGCACGCGCGCCACCTGGTCGAGCAGGCCGTCGTGTTGCAGCCGCAGGCCGAAAAGCCGCGCCGCGCGCATCGGCCCGACCGTGTGCGAGCTGCTCGGGCCGATGCCGATCTTGAAGAGGTCGAAGACGGAGACTGCCATGGGAGGCCTTTCGGGCAATGAGTGGAAGCCTTTCAGCGAAGCGGGTGCGGGCGCTGCCTACACTCCCGCCCCATGCTGAAGAGGTGTTTGGGTGGGCGCCAGCAAGCCTGGCGGTGGTGGGTGGCGGGGATGTTGTGGCTGCTGTCGGGCGTCGCCTGGGCGGGTGGTGTCGACCTGCAGGCCCTGCCGGCCGATGGGCTGGCGCTGGGGCCGCACTGGGAGCTGTTGCAGGACCCGGACCGCAAGCTGGATCTGGCGGCCGCAGCCCGTGGCGACTGGCAGCCCAGCACGGCCGGCGGCGAGGCCGTGTCGTTCGGCTACACCGGGGCCGCGGTCTGGCTGCGCCTGCCGCTGCGCAACGGCGGCAGCCAGCCGGTGCAGGCCATGCTGGACATCAGCTATCCGCTGCTGCAATACCTCGACGTGATCCTGCTCGCGCCGGACGGCACCGCCATCAGGCATGAGCTCGGCTACCAGCGCCCCTTTGCCCAGCGGCGCTGGCCGGGCGGCAACTTCGCCGTGGCGGTCACGCTGGCCCCGGGCGAGACCCGGACGCTGGTGCTGCGGGTGGCGTCCGCGAATTCGCTGATCGTGCCGGCCCGACTGTGGCGCGCCGATGTCTTTCCGCACTTCGACCAGCGCCGGCTGGCCGTGCAGATGCTGTACTTCGGGCTGGCGCTGGCCGTGGGCCTCTACAACCTGGTGATCTTCCTGCTGCTGCGCGACGCGTCGTTCGGTTGGTACGTGCTGTTCGCCGGCAGCATCGCGGCGTCGCTGGCTTGCTTCACCGGCATCGGCACCAACTTCCTTTGGCCGGATGCCCCCTTCTGGCAGCAGCGCGGCGTCAACGTGCCCGGCTCGGTGGCGGCTATCGCGCTGATGATGTTCTCGCGCCGCATGCTGCGCACGCCACAGACCATGCCGCGGCTGGACCTCGGGCTGCGTGCGCTGATCGCGCTGAATGTGCTGCTCATCCCGTTGCTGATGGGCTGGTTCGCGCAGACGGCGCCGTTCTGGGCCGTCTGCAGCGCCACGACGGCCGCGCTGCTGCTGGCCTGCGGCATCACCGGCACGTTGCAGCGCCAGCGCAGTGCCTACTTCTTCGTCGTGGCCTTCAGCGTGCTGCTGGTGGCCGTGCTGCTGGGCCATATGCGCAACCTGGGCGTGCTGCCCAGCAACCTGATCACCAGCGCCGGCACCCAGGCCGGCTCGGCGGTCGACCTGCTGCTGCTGTCGCTGGCACTGGCCGACCGCTACGCGCGCATGCGTGCCGACAAGGAGCAGGCCCAGGCGCGCGCGCTGCAGGCCGAGCAGGCCCGCGTGCAGGCATTGACCGACAGCGAACGCGTGCTGGAGGCGCGCGTGCTGGAGCGCACCGCGGCGCTGGAGGCCGCCAACCGGCAGCTCGAGCTGATGAGCCAGACCGACGGCCTGACCGGGCTGGCCAACCGCCGGCATTTCGATGCGGTGCTGGCTGCTGAATGGGCGCGCGCCCAGCGGGCCGGCCAGCCGCTCGGCCTGGGGCTGCTCGACGCCGACCTGTTCAAGGCCTACAACGACAGCATGGGTCATGTCGCCGGCGACGACTGCCTGCGCCAGATTGCGGCGGTGCTGACCGACACCATCGGCCGCCGCAGCGGCGAGCTGGTAGCCCGCTATGGCGGCGAGGAGTTCGCCTTCATCGTGCCCGGTGCCGGCGCCATGCAGATGCAGGCGCTGGGCGAGCGCATCGTCGCCGCGTTGCGAGCGCGGGCGCTGCCGCACCCGGCCAGCCCCACCGGCCACGTCACAGCCAGCATCGGGCTGGCAGCCGAAGTGCCCGGCGCCGAGCGCCACCCGGAGCTGTTGGTACAGACCGCCGATGAAGCCTTGTATGCCGCCAAGGCGGCCGGGCGTGATCGGGTGCAGGTGGCGCACGAGGGCTAGAACCGGTACCGGGATGTCGTCTGTTTTCCGATACCAGCGAACCCGCATGGCCTGAGCCTCAGGCCTCTTCGTACTCGCTGAGCGGCACGCAGCTGCAGAACAGATTGCGGTCGCCCCAGACGTTGTCCACACGGCCCACCGGCGACCAGTATTTCTGGCGGCGCAGCGAGGGCAGGGGGAAGGCGGCGGCTTCGCGGCTGTAGCCGTGGGTCCAGTCGGTGGCGCTGACGACCATCGAGGTGTGCGGCGCGTTSWYCAGCGGGTTGTCCTCGCGGCTGACCTTGCCGGACTCGACGTCGGCGATCTCCTGGCGGATCTGGATCATCGCGTCGATGAAACGGTCCAGCTCGGCGCGGGACTCGCTCTCGGTCGGCTCGACCATCAGCGTGCCGGCCACGGGGAAGCTCAGCGTCGGCGCATGGAAGCCGWAGTCGATGAGGCGCTTGGCCACGTCCTCWGCGCYGAYGCCGGAGSTSTCCTTCAGCGGACGCAGGTCCAGGATGCACTCGTGGGCCACGCCGCCGCCCTTGACGCCGTCGATGTTGCCGCTGAAGTGGATGTCGTAGTGGTCCGACAGGCGGGCCGCCACGTAGTTGGCGGACAGGATGGCCACCTCGGTGGCCTTCTTCAGGCCCTCGGCACCCATCATGCGGATGTACATCCACGAGATCGGCAGCACGGCCGCGTTGCCCAGCGGTGCGGCGGAGACGGCGCCGATGTTGGTGGCCTTGCCCAGGCCCGCCGTGCGGTGCGCGGGCAGGAAGGGCACGAGGTCTTCGACGACGCAGACCGGGYCGACGCCCGGGCCGCCACCGCCGTGCGGGATGCAGAAGGTCTTGTGCAGGTTCAGGTGGSWSACGTCRCCGCCGAACTCGCCGGGTGCCGCCACGCCRACCAGCGCATTCATGTTGGCGCCGTCCACATAAACGCGGCCGCCGTGGGYCTTCACCATCGCGCAGATTTCCTTCACGTGCGTGTCGAACACGCCATACGTGGAGGGGTAGGTGATCATGATGGCGGCCAGCTTGGCGGCGTGCAGTTCGCACTTGGCCTTCAGGTCGACCAGGTCGATATTGCCTTCCTTGTCGCACTTGGTGACGACGACCTGCATGCCCACCATCTGGGCCGACGCCGGGTTGGTGCCGTGTGCGGATTCGGGGATCAGGCAGACGTTGCGCTGGTGGTCGCCACGCGACTCATGCCAGGCCTTGATGGCCAAGAGGCCGGCGTACTCGCCCTGCGAGCCGGCATTGGGCTGCAGGCTGATGCCGGCATAGCCGGTGCACTCGGTCAGCCAGTTCTGCAGCAGCTGGTCCAGCTCGGTGTAGCCGGCCAGCTGGTCCTGCGGCGCGAAGGGGTGCACGCCCGCGAACTCCGGCCAGGTGATGGGGATCATCTCGGCCGTGGCGTTGAGCTTCATCGTGCAGGAGCCCAGCGGGATCATGCTGCGGTCCAGCGCCAGGTCCTTGTCCGACAGGCTGCGGATGTAGCGCAGCATCTCGGTTTCACTGTGGTGGGTGTTGAAGACCGGGTGGGTCAGGTAGGCGCTCGTGCGGCGCAGCTGCGCCGGGATCAGGCTGTCGATGCCGGCGGCGAACTCGGCGACGGTCGGCACGGCCGCACCGGCGGGTGCAAACCAGCTCCAGACCGCCTCGATGTCGGCGCGCGTCGTCGTCTCGTCCAGCGCGATGCTGACGTGCTTGTCGCTGATCTTGCGCAGGTTGGCTTGCGCGGCCACGGCCTTGGCCATGATCGGGGCGGGATCGCACTCGACCAGCAGCGTGTCGAACACATGCGGCGTGACGACCTTGGCGCCCATGCGCGTCAGGCCGGCGTGCAGGATGGCCGTGTAGCTGGCCACGCGTTCGGCGATGCGCTTGAGGCCTTGCGGGCCGTGATAGACCGCGTACATGCTGGCCACGACGGCCGGCAGCACTTGCGCCGTGCAGATGTTGGAGGTGGCCTTCTCGCGGCGGATGTGTTGCTCGCGGGTCTGCAGCGCCAGGCGCATGGCCGGGTGGCCTTGCGCGTCCTTGCTGACGCCGACCAAGCGACCCGGCATGGAGCGCTTGAATTCGTCCTTGCAAGCCAGGAAGGCGGCGTGCGGGCCGCCGGCGCCCATGGGCATGCCGAAGCGCTGGCTGTTGCCGGCAACGATGTCGGCGCCGAACTCGCCAGGCGAGACCAGCAACGTCAGCGCGAGCAAATCGGTGCAGACGATGAAGGCGGCGCTCTTGGCGTGGGCCTGGTCGGCAAATACCTTCAGGTCATGGATGAGGCCGGTGGTGCTGGGGTATTGGCAGACGACGGCGAAGTAGTCGTTCTCGGCCATCAGCGCGGGCGCCATGCCGACCTTCACGTCGATACCCAACGGCGCGCAACGCGTCTGGATGACTTCGATGGTCTGCGGGTGCACGTCACCAGCAACGATCAGCGTGTTGCTCTTGCTCTTCACGCCGCGCTTGGCCAGCGTGACGGCTTCTGCGGCCGAGGTGGCCTCGTCCAGCATGGAGCCGTTGGCGATGTCCATGCCGGTGAGGTCGGTCACCATCGTCTGGAAGTTCAGGATGGCTTCCATGCGGCCCTGCGAGATCTCGGCCTGGTAGGGCGTGTAGGCCGTGTACCAGGCGGGGTTCTCGAGGATGTTGCGCAGGATGACGCCCGGCGTGTGGGTGCCGTAGTAGCCCTGGCCGATGAAGCTCTTGTAGACCTTGTTCTTGCCGGCGATGAGCTTCAGCTCGGCCAGCGCGCCGGCCTCGGTGATGGGCGCGGGCAGCTTCATGCCCTGGGCGCGGCGGATGGATTTCGGCACGACCGCGTCGATCAGCGCGGTCCGGCTGGCCACGCCGACGGCGGCGCACATCAGGGATTCATCGACGGCATCCGGCCCGATGTGGCGGGCGTGGAATTCGGAGGCGTCTTCGAGTTGAGAAAGCGGCGTCGGCATGGCGGGTCTTGCTTCGAGGATTTACAGGGTCTTCAACAGGGCGTCGTAGGCGGTCGAGTCCATCAGGGCATCGAGCTGGCTGGGGTTGCTCAGCTTGACCTTGAAGAACCAGCCGGCCTTGAGCGGGTCGGTGTTGGCCAGGGCCGGGTCGTCGCGCAGGGCTTCGTTCACTTCGACGACTTCGCCGTCCACGGGCATGTAGACATCGGCCGCGGCCTTGACGGATTCGACGACGCCGGCGACTTCCTTTTCGGCATAGGTCTTGCCGACTTCGGGCAGGTCCACGAAGACCACGTCGCCCAGCGCGTCCTGCGCGTGCACGGTGATGCCGACCGTCGCCGTGCCGTCGCCGTGGACGTCAAGCCATTCGTGATCGGGGGTGTACTTGATGCTCATCGTTCAGGCTCCGAGAGGTTTAGCCGCGGTAGTAGCGGTTGGGGGTGAAGGGGGTGGCGGAAACAACCATCGGCGTGCGCTTGTCGCGCACGATGGCGAAGACWTCGGTGCCGGCTGCGGTATGCGCCTTGTCGAGGTAGGCCAAGGCCACCGGTTGGTTGACCGTGGGGCCGAGTGTGCCGCTGGTGACGACGCCGATTTCGGTGCCGTCGGCCGCCACGATCTTGGCGCCCTCACGCACAGGCATGCGCTCCTTGCCAATAAGGCCGACGCGCTTGCGAGCCGCGCCGTTGGCCAGTTGCTCATCGATGACGGACGCGCCCGGGTAGCCACCGGCACGCGCGCCGCCGGCGCGGCGCACCTTCTGGATGGCCCAGGTGATGGCCGCTTCGACCGGCGTGGTCGTCTCGTTGATGTCGTGGCCGTAGAGGCACAGGCCGGCTTCCAGGCGCAACGAGTCGCGCGCGCCCAGGCCGATGGGCTTGACCTCGGGTTGCGCCAGCAGCTTGCGGGCGAAGGCGATCGCGTGATCCTGGTGGACCGAGATTTCGAAGCCATCCTCGCCGGTGTAGCCCGAGCGGGTCAGGAAGAAGTCAATGCCGTCGACATAGAAGAAGCCGCCGGTCATGAAGGTCAGCTTTTCGACACCGGGAATCAGGCGGCTGAGCGCGTCGACGGCCAGCGGGCCTTGCAGCGCCAGCAGCGCGCGCTCGGGCACGGGGATGACTTCGCAGCGCGAGCCGATGTGCTTTTGCATGTGGGCAATGTCCTGCTCCTTGCAACCGGCGTTCACGACGACGAACAGGTCGTCGGGCCGCTTGCAGACCATCAGGTCGTCCAGCAGGCCGCCCTGGTCGTTCGTGAACAGGGCGTAGCGCTGCTTGAAGACGCCGAGGTCGACGATATCGACCGGCACCAGGGTCTCGAGCGCAGCGGCGGCATCCGAGCCGACCAGGCGCACCTGGCCCATGTGCGACACATCGAACAGGCCGGCGGCCGCTCGCGTGTGCTTGTGCTCGGCCATCACGCCGGCGGGGTATTGCACCGGCATGTCGTAGCCGGCGAAGGGCACCATCTTGGCGCCGAGTTCGACGTGAAGGGCGTGCAGGGGCGTTTGCAGCAAAGAGGACATCAAGTGCTCCGACGAAATTCGGGTTTGGATGTCCTCGCTGTCCGGGGTACCTGAGAGATTGACAAGGCGGTGTGCAGTCCCGCGCAAGCTTGCCCCTTCGGTGAGCCGGCTCGAGGGCCGGCTTCTCTCCAGTGAGGAACGTCGGGAGTGTCTGCCACTGGTGGCGCCCACTCAAGACGTTTGTCAGTCCTTTTGCCTGAGCGTTCGGATCGCTAGACCCTGCGCCTTCGGCGGCCCCCAACTTCAGCGGGGCGCTCTCCTGACGAGTGAGGATTCTATTCACATCTAGGGGGCTGTCCGCGCAAGCAGCTAGGGGCAGACTCGCGGCCATCATTTATGAGGAGCCGCCATGTTGCCCATCCGCGCCGCGCTTGCCCTAGCGATTGCCTCCTTGGCGGCCCCCGCCGGAGCCGTCACCAGTGTCACGGTGCAGCTGGGTGTGAACCCGAATTTCTTCGGCGGCACCGGCCCGGTGAATACCTTGCTGACCCAGCCCAGCACCGCTGAATTGAGCAGCGGCCTCGTGACCGGCGGCTTCAATTCCAGCGGCGCCGCCCATGCCTTCGCACAGGCCGGCACCCTGAAGATGGACGGCACCTCGACGGGCAGCCTGAACAGCCTGGCCCGGGCGACCTTCCGCGACGATTTCAAGCTGGATCTGGCCGGGGTTGCCGCGGGCACCCAGGTGGTCGTGCAATTCGATCTGCTGCTGAGTGGCAGCTTCAGTGTCGGCGCGTCCAATGAGGCTGCGGCGAATTGGCAGGTGCGCGCCGACGTGGGTGGTGGCGCCTTCGACTTGGGCGCCGGAGGGCATCTGTACAACAACTCCCCGACGCTGGCCATCCACGGCTATGTGGGTGACCCTGTCGGCACTTTGCACGGCACGGCCACCATCAACACCGGCCAGATGCTGCCCCTGTATGTGGAGCTGGAAGCGTCGGCCCAGACCGCATACAACGGTCAGGGCGGCGCCTTGGCCACGGCCGCCTTCGACCTGGGGCACACGCTGCGCTGGGGCGGCATGACGGTCTCGCTCAACGGCGTGCCGCAAAGCCAGGTGACGCTGACCTCAGGCTCGGGCTTCAACTACCTGCAGGCAGCGCCGGTGCCCGAACCGGGCACCGGCCTCCTCATCGGGCTGGGCGCCGCCTTCCTGCTCTGGCGGCGCCGCGTGAGCTCGGCCCTCGGCTCTTAGGCCGAGGGCTCTTCGTCCGGCGTCGGACAGGCCGCAGGGCCTGTCCTCGGTCCGGACTCAGTCACCCAGATGGCCCGACTCCAGGGCCTCGCTGTCGATGGGCATGGTCTGGCCGTCGGCGCCTTCGAAGAACAGCGGCTTGCGCGCCTTGGCCACCGGGGCGACCTGGTTCATCGTCATCGCGTCGAACAGGCGGCCGTTCTGCATCACCTGGGCGATGCGGTCGCTCTGGCGGATGTCGGCCAGCGGGTTGCCGTTGATGACGACCAGGTCGGCCAGCTTGCCGGGTTCGATGGAGCCCAGGTCCTTGTCGAAGCCGAAGTTGCGTGCCGGGTTGATGGTCGCAGTGCGCAGGGCTTCATGCGGGGTCATGCCGCCSAKSACGAACATCCACATCTCCCAGTGCGTGCCCAGCCCCTCGCGCTGGCCGTGGGCGCCGATGGACGTGTTGACGCCAGCGCGTGACAGCGCGGTCGCGGTGCGGGCCACGCGGATGATGTTGAAGTCTTCCTCGGGCGCGGTCTCGCGGCGAATCGAGCGCGGCTCGAGCACGGTGCGCGGCACGTAGCGGCTCAGCAACGGGTGCTTCCAGACGTCGGTGCGGGCGTACCAATAGTGCTCGCCGTCCAGGCCGCCGTAGCCGACGTTCAGCGTCGGCGTGTAGCCCACTGCCGTCTGGCTCCACAGCTGCTTGACGTCGTCCCAGACCTCGGCGACGGGCAGCGCATGCTCCACCGTCGTGTGGCCGTCGACGATCATGCTCATGTTCAGCTGAAATAGCGAGCCGCCTTCGGGCACCACCATCATGCCGGTCTGGCGTGCGGCTTCCAGCACCTGCTGACGCTGGTCACGGCGCGGCTGCTGGTAGCTCTTGACGCTGATGGCGCCTTCGGCCTTCTGGCGGTTCAGGTGGGTCAGCGCGTCGTCCAGGCTGTTGACGTTGGAATAGAAGGGCGTGCGGGCACCGTAGAGGATGGTGCCGGTCGAGTAGATGCGCGGGCCCAGCACGAGGCCGGCGCGCTGCATCTCGGCCTGCGTGAAGATGGCCGAGCTCAGGTTGGACGGGTCGTGCAGCGTCGTCACGCCGAAGGCCAGCGAGGCGAGGTTGACCCAGCTCTGCTGCGGGATCAGGCCCGAGTCGTTCATGGAACCATGCCAGTGCGCGTCGATGAAGCCGGGCACGATGGTCTTGCCGCTGGCGTCGATGCGCTTGGCGTCCGCGGGAATCGCGACGTCCTTGCCGACCGCCACGATGCGGTTGCCGTCGACCAGGACCGTGCCGCCCTCAATGACTTCATCACCCTTCATCGTCACGATGCGGGCGCCGGTCAGTGCGACCTTGCCCGTGGGCTTGTCGCTGGCCTGCTCGAAGCCGATCTTCTGGCTGGTTGCCTTGTCCTTCCCTTCGGCGTTCGCGGTGAAGAGCTCATCTCCCAGCGTGAAATGCAGCTTCTTGCTGTCGCCGCTCCAGTGCAGCGCCGAGCCGGCGTTCACGTCGAGCTGGCGCACCGGCAGCGCGTCCATCTTGGCGCCGACGGTGATGGTCTTGCCGGACTGGCCCTGCACGTTCGGCAGCGGCGTTACGTAGGCGTGGTATCGCTCCACGAAGCCCAGCCACTGGCCGTCGGGTGACACGCTGTACTCGGCCGCCGCGTCGCTGCGCGCCACCTCGGTCTCGCTATGGTCGCGCAGGTTCAGTCGGGTCAGCGAGAAGCGCTGCTCGACCTCACTGGTGCTGCTCGTCTTCGTGAAGAAGAGCTCGTCGCTCTTCGCACCGAACTGCGCGCCGCTGCCCTCCTTGGCTATCCGCTCGGGCTTGCCCGAGCCATCGGCCGCGGCGAGGTAGAGGCCGGTGTCCAGACTGTGCCAGGGGCTGGTCAGGCCGCCGCCCTTGACCTTGCGGTAGACCACCTGCCTGCCGTCCGGCGACAGGCGCGGCTCCAGGTATTTGCCCGGCTCTTTGACGAGCACGGTCTCCTTGCCGGAGGCGATGTCCAGGCGACGAATCGTGCCCTGGGTGTCGTCGCGCCAGGTCGCAAACACCAGGCTCTTGCCGTCGCGCGCCCAACTGGGCGCAAACTCAAACGACTCGTCCTGCTTGGTCAGCCGGCGCGGTGTGCCGTCAGGCAGATCCTTGACGTAGAGCGAGCCCAGGGCCGAGTAGACGACGCGCTTGCCGTCTGGTGACACCTGGGCGCCGCGCAACTGGTGCACCGCGAATTTGGCGGGCGCGACGTCCTGCGCAAAGCGCATCGGCTCGCGCAGCTCGCGCGTGTCCTTCACGTGGAAGGGAATGTCGGCAGCCGTGCCCTTGAAGGGGTCGACGCGCCAGATCTTGCCCTCGGCCCAGACGACGATCTCCTTGCTGCCCGGCATCCACGCAAAGCTGGGGTAGACGCCCCACATCGCCCAGATCTCCTGCAGGTCGCGCGACAGGCCGCTCCACGCAGGGCGCTCGACACCGGTGCTCAGGTCCTTCAGAAATAGCGTGCTCTGGTTGCGCACGCGGCGCACGAAGGCCAGGTATTTGCCGTCCGGAGAGGGCGTGGGCCGCACCGCGCCACCAGGGCCTTGAACGAAGGCCTCGACCGAGCCGTCGCTCAGGTCCTGGCGGTAGACCTTGTAGATCTCGCCATTGCTGTCCTTGTTGTATTCGAAGGTCTTTCCGGGTGTCGTGTCCTGCGAGTAATACAGGTATTTGCCGTCCGGCGACATGGCCGGCTCGCCGAGGTCCTTCTGCCAGTTGGGCTTCTCGTTGAGCTGCACGCCCTTGTTCTTGGCCGCGTCGCCGTCGACATGGAAGAGCCAGATCTCGCCCGAGCCCGCACTGCGCGTGCCGGTGTAGTGCTTGCGTGCCAGCAGGTATTTGCCGCTGGGGTGCCAGACCGGGTTGTTCAGCAGGCGGAAGTCTTCCTTGGTGACGGCGCGGGCGCCGCTGCCGTCCACGTTCATGACCCAGATGTTGTCGCCGCCGCCGGCGTCGCTGAGGAAGGCGATCTGCTTGCCGTCCGGCGAGAAGCGGGCCTGGTGTTCCCAGGCGATGGAGTGGGTC
>NZ_JBFUMN010000092.1:0-12242 GCF_054049335.1 Roseateles sp. P5_E1 | reverse complement strand
CGCCGGCATCGCCGGCTTCGTGCGCGGCCTGCCGGCCCGCGCCGACGAGGCCGAGCAGCGGCTGCGCATCGCCGCGCTGCTCGGTGTCGCGCTGGGCGACGCCCAGGTCACCGACTACGCCGCCAAGCTCAAGGGCACGAGCCAGCCAGCTTGGAGCGATCTCAGTGATGCGCAGGCGCTGAAGGTCTTCGAAAGTCTTCCGGAAACCCAGCGCGCCACGGTCACGGCGCCGCTGCTGACGCATCGCCTGACCGGTATCGACACGCCGCGCCGCCAGGAGCTGCTGGCCGCACTGGCCAGCCCGGCCCAACTGCACGCGCTGGGCGACTATGTGCGCAGCCTCGGCGCCGCTCAGTCGGGCGTCGGCGATGCCCAGGCGCTGACCGCCTTCGAGGCCCTGCCACTGACGCAGCAGATGCCCTGGCTGAACCGCCAGCTTGTCACCGAGCTGCAGGCGGCCGGCTCGGCCGCCGCGGCGCTGGCCGGCGACGAGCGCTGGCGCGCCTATGCACCGGGCTATGCAGCCATCAACACCCTCTTCCCCATCGGGGGCCTGACGGCACGACCGAGCGGCGAGCTGCGCCTGCCCACCAGCCAGATCAAGACGCTGCAACAGGCCGACATCCGCCTGCTGGCACCGGGCGGCGGCGCGAACGCGGGCGAGATCGTCGCCAGCGGCCTGCCCAAGCCGCCGACCGAGCTGGGGTTGGTCACCGTCAACGGCGGCGCCATCGCGGCGGCCGTGCGCGATGACTTCGCCGTCAACCAGTCGCGGGTGTTCACGCTGGCCAAGGGCGACCTGCTGCTGTGGGCCTCGGCCGGCAATATCGACGCGGGCCGTGGCGCCAAGACCGTCACCGGTGCGCCAGCCCCCGTGCTGCGTCTGGACGACCAGGGCAACCTGGTGTTCGACACCTCGGGCTCCTTCAGCGGCTCGGGCATCGCGGTGCTGAACGCCGACAGCAACCTCTTCCTGTTCGCGCCCGCCGGCGAGATCAACGCCGGCGAGGCGGGCATCCGCTCCAAGGGCAACGCCACGCTGGCCGCCGAGCGCCTGGTCAACGCCATCGACATCCAGGTCGGCGGCAAGACGACGGGTGGCGGCAAGGTCGAGGCGGCGGCACCCGCGATTGCCGCGCCGGCCAACACGGCGCTGGCCGCCACCAGTGCTGGCCCCGGCAGCAGCGACGGCGACGACGACGAGAAGAAGAAGCGCCGCAGGCGCCGCAACCTGCTGCTGGAGTTCCTCGGCTTCGGCAGCCAGTGATCACGAAAGAAACCATGCGCAAAGCCCTCACCGCCCTCGTCCTGGCCGCCCTGCTGCCGGCCACCGCCCATGCCTGGTGGAACGCTGACTGGAGCGAACGCGCCAAGATCACGCTGAACACCTCGACCCAGGGGCTGGAGACCAAGGAGGCCGCCAGCGGCGTGGCCGTGGCCGTTCGCCTGCATTCGGGCAACTTCGATTTCACGGCGGCCAAGGAGGACGGCAGCGATCTGCGCGTCATCGCCGGTGACGACAAGACGCCGCTGAAGTTCAGCATCGAGCGCTTTGACAGCGTCAACGAGCTGGCGGTGCTGTGGGTGCAAATGCCGAGCGTGCTGCCCGGCAGCGACAAGAACGTTTTCTACGTCTACGGCGGCAATGCCAAGGCGGCGGCCGAAGGCGAAGCCAGCGGCTTCGATGCGGCCACCGTCATCGCCCTGCACTTCAGCGACAAGCCGGCGGGTGCCGACCAACTCGGCGCCGTCAAGCCGCAGGGCACGCTGGTCACCGAGCCCAACGGCCTGCTGGCTACCAGTGCCAAGCTGGGTGGCGAGGCCATCGTCTATGCGCTGTCCGACAAGCCGGTCATCGATGCCGGCAACCAGCTGACGGTCAGCCTGTGGGTCAAGCTCGACGACGTGCAGCGGGTCACGTTGCTGCAGTGGGGCGGGCTGACGCTGAATCTGAACGGCGGCAAGTTCGTCGTGCGCGCTGACAAGGCCGAGGTCAGCGGCGGCGCGGTACCGGTGGCACGCTGGACCCAGGTCGCACTGCGCCTGGGCCTGGGCAAGGCCACCCTGTTCGTCAACGGCGCCCAGGTGGCCCAAGGCGACCTCGCCACGTCGGCGCTGGGCAGCAGCCTGCGCCTGGGCGAAGGTGCACGTGGCCTGATGGACGAGGTGCAGCTGGCTGCGGCCCTGCGCAGCGCGGACTGGATCGCCGTGGCCGCGGGGGCCCAGGGCGCCGAGAGCAAGCTGGTCGCGTCCAACCGCGAAGCCAAGGACGCTGCCGAGGCCGAAGGCGAGAGCCACGGCTATATGGGCATCCTGGTCAAGAACCTGACGATGGATGCCTGGGTCGTCATCGGCATCCTCGGCGTCATGTTCGCCATCGCCTGCTGGGTGATGGTCAGCAAGGGCCTGCTGGTGACCAAGGTGGGACGCGCCAACCGCAGCTTCGTGCTGAAGTTCCGCGACGCCACCGACGATCTCCTGCATCTGGAGGCACACGCGCCGCATCCGCAGTCGCCCATCTACCGCCTCTACCAGGCGGGCGTGCGCGAGCTGGCCAAGCGCAAGGTCGGCGAGGCGGGCGCCAAGCCGCTGTCGGGCGCTTCGCTGGACGCGGTCAAGGCCTCGGTCGATGCTGACTATGTGCGCGAGAACGCCCACCTGAACTCCGGCATGGTGCTACTGACCATCGCGATCTCGGGCGGGCCTTTCCTGGGCCTGCTGGGCACCGTGGTGGGCGTGATGATCACCTTCGCCGCGATCGCCGCTGCGGGTGACGTGAACGTCAACGCGATCGCACCGGGCATTGCTGCCGCGCTGCTGGCAACGGTGGCGGGCCTGGGCGTCGCGATCCCGGCGCTGTTTGGCTACAACTACCTGGCCGCGCAGATCAAGAACGCGACCTCGGACATGCAGATCTTCATCGACGAATTCATCACTCGCGTCGCTGAACTCTACGGCGCCCCCTGAGCTCGGAGCCAGCCATGTCTGCCGACATCAAGGGTGACAACCAGCCCTACGACGACATCAACGTGACGCCGATGCTGGATCTGGCCTACGTGCTGCTCGTCGTCTTCATCATCCTGACGACCGCGTCGGTGCAGGGCGTGAAGGTCAAGTCGCCCGAGACGCGCGCGGCCAACAACCTCGCCAAGCCGCAGACGCGTGCGATCACGATCACGGCCGACGGCGGCGTCTACCTGGACGCCTACCCGGTCGACATGGAGCAACTCAGCCGCAGCCTGGCCCAGTACAAGGCCGCCAACCCGGCTCTGCCCGTGGTGCTGAAGGCCGACGCGGCGGCGCAGTACGAGAAGGTCATGCAGGTGCTGGAGGTGGCCAAGAAGCTGGACATCACCGAGATCGGCCTCGTCACCAAGCGCGCGGAAGGTGGTTGAGAGCATGCAAGTCAACCAGGACGCCAAGCCCTACGACAGCATCAACGTGACGCCGATGCTGGATCTGGCCTATGTGCTGCTGGTCGTCTTCATCCTGATGACGACGGCCTCGGTGCAGGGCCTGAGCATCACCATGCCCAAGCCGAGCAACAAGCCCAGCACCGAGAAGCACGAGCTGAAGATCGTGCAGGTGATGCCCGACGGCGGCGTGCTGCTGAACGGCGTGGGCGTCAGCCTCGTTGAGCTGGAGGCCCAGCTCGGCGCGGCCAAGGCGCGCGATGCGCAGATGTCGGTCGCCATCAAGGGCGATGCGCGCACGCAATACGCCAGCGTCATCGCCGTCATCGACCTGTGCAACAAGCTGCAGGTCAATATGGGCCTGGTGACGAGCCGAATCGGGACGTGACATGAAGGCCAATCACGTCAAGCTCCTTGTCGCCGCCGCCTTTCTGCTGCTCGGCTTGGCCGTGTGGTGGGCGGTCAAGAACATCAAGCCCGACGCCCCCAGGCGCCAGGTCGCCAAGATCTCCATCCTGCCCGACACACCGCCGCCCCCGCCGCCTCCCCCCAAGGAGGAGAAGAAACCCGAGCCACCCAAGGACGAGCCCAAGCAGGTCATACGCGAGGAGCAGCTCAAGCAGGCCGAGGCACCCAAGGCCGCCGAGACCATCAAGATGGAGGGTGCAGCCGGTGACGGCCCCAGCGCCTTCTCGGCCGGCAGCGTGGCCAAGGAATATGCCGGCGGCCCGCCGACCACCGGCGGCGGCGCCGGCCCGGCCGGCACTTCGGCCGACCGCGCCCAGGAGCGCTTCTACGCCAACACCGCGCGTCAGCTGCTCCAAAGCGAGATCGAGCGGCATCTGAAATCCGACGCCGACCAGCTGACGGTCACCTTCGCCGTCTGGCTGACCGGCGACGGCGGTATCCAGCGCTTCGAGCTCAGTCCAAGCGGCAACGACGCCAACGACAACGCGCTGCGCGCTGCCCTCGATGAAACCCGCCGCCAATTCAAGTTGCCGCCGCCACCTGCGCTGGCCCTGTCCCAGCCGATGCGCTTTCGCCTGAGCGTGCGGCCGCAAGCCTGATTCCGACTTTTGTCCCCAGCCATGAAATCCATCCTCGCCCTGCTGACCGCCGCTCTCGTGGCGGCCCCGGTCTGCGCCCAGACCGCCTCCGACAAGGAAGAAATCGCCCGCCTGCGCGCCACCACGCAAGCCCTCATCGACGCCCTGGTCGCCCAGGGCCTGCTGACTCGCGACAAGGCCGAGGCCATCCTCAAGCAGGCCCAGTCCACCGCGGCCGCACCGGCGCCCGCCACCCCGGCCGATGCCGCGGCGCCCAAGGTACTGCGCATCCCTTATGTGCCCGAGACGGTGCGCCAGCAGATGCGCGACGAGATCAAGGCCGAGGTGCTGGCCCAGGCCAAGGGCGAGCGCTGGGGCCAGCCGGACGCCCTGCCCGACTGGGTCGGCCGCATCCGCGTCGGCGGCGACATCCGGGCGCGGGTTCAGTCCGAGTTCTTCGACGACCACAACCTGCCCGCCGWGGTCTATCGCGCCCAGACCGCGTCGCCGGCCTGGGCGCCCGACCTGACCAACACGACGACGGACCGCCAGCGCCTGACCTTGCGCGCTCGCCTGGAGGTGGATGCCAAGCTTAGCGACCAGGTACTAGCCAGCGTGCGCCTGGCCACCGGCAATACGGCCAACAGCGCCACGTCGACAACGCAGACACTGGGCAACGACTTCAACCGCTACACCATCGGCCTGGACCGCGCCTACATCCGCTGGCAGCCCCCGACCTTCAGCAACGGCCTGTCCGCCGACTTCGGCCGCCTGCCCAACCCCTTCTACAGCACGGACCTGGCCTGGCCCGACGACCTCGCCTTCGACGGCGTGGCCGCCAAGCTCAGCCATGCCTTCACGCCGCAGCGCTCGCTGTTCGCGACGGCCGGCGTTTTCCCGCTGGAAGAGCTCAACCTCAGCACCCACGACAAATGGTTGCTCGGCGGCCAGGTCGGTGGCGAGATTGACCTGGCGCGCGGCGTGCAGTTCAAGCTCGGCCTGGCGGCCTATGAGTTCCATCGCATCGAGGGCCAGCGCGAGGCCAACCCGCCGCCCAGCGGCCCGCGCAATGGCGCAACCAGCTACTTCGCTTCGCAATACCCGGCCAGCCTGCGCTTGAAAGGCAACACGCTGATCAGCCTGAACGACCCGACCAGCACGGCCGCGCCGACCTGGGGCCTGGCGTCGCGCTTCCGCCCCGTCAACCTGACGCTCGGCCTGCAGCTCGACAGCCTGCTGCCAGTGCCAGTCGGCTTCACGCTGGACTGGATCAAGAACACCAAATTCGATCTGAAAGACATCGAGGCCCGCGCCGGCGTGGCCCTGCCCGATCTGCGCGAGAAGACGACAGCCGTGCAGGGCCGCCTGCAGGCCGGCGCACCGAAGATCTCGCGCCGTGGCGACTGGCAGGCCTTCGCCGCCTTCCGCATGGTTGAGCGCGACGCCTGGGTCGACGGCTTCACCGACACGACCTGGCACCTCGGCGGCACCAACTACAAGGGCTGGAGCATGGGCGGCAACTACGGGCTGGACCGTGGCTTCTGGCTGGGTGTCCGTTGGACCAGCACGCGCAACCTCGACGACGGCGTGCGCTTCCTGGCCGTGCCCAGCGACCCGACCTCGCTCAGCGGCAACCTGAGCAGTGCGCCGCTGCGCATCGACGTCCTGCAGTTGGACCTGAACGTGAGGTTCTGAAGATGAAGCGCTTCGCCACTCTCGCCCTCGCCGCCGTGCTGGCACTGGGCGCACAGGCCCAGGACGCCAAGCCCTCCAAGGAGCGCGAGGCCCTCCGCCGCGCCCAGACCGCGCTGCGCGCCGCACAGGAGCAGCAGTCCACGCTGCAGGCCGACAAGGCCAAGGCTGAGGCCGACGCGGCGGCCGCGCACAAGGAGGCGTCTAGCGCCAAGGCGCAGATCGCCGGCAGCGCCACCAAGCTCAAGGCGCGCGAAGCCGAGCTGGAAGCACTGCGCACGCAGCTGCAGGCGGCCCGGCAGGCCGAACTGGCCCAGCAGGAGACCGCGGCCAAGGCCGGCGAACGTGAGCAGGCGCTGCAGCAGCAATTGCTGGCCGTCCGTCAGGAGAGCGCCTCGCGCCTGCAGGCGAGTCAAGCCCTCACCCAGCTGCTCGAACGCAGCACCCAAGCCCTGGTCGATGCTGAAGCCAAGAACCAGCAGCTCTACGCACTGAGCCAAGACCTCGTGAAGCGCTGGCGGAGCCGCTCGACTCTCGACACCGCCCTGCTGCAGGACCCCGTCCTGGGCTTGACGGCCGTGCGCTTCGAGGACGAGGCGGAGAAGCTGCGCAGCGAGCTGGAGGCGAAGCGCATCACGCGTTGATGCGGCTCAACGCATCATGGCCGTCTCCACCTCGCGCTAACGAATCCGCTGAAGTTCTGCGGTCCCTGCGACAGGCGCTTGTGGCCGTCCTGCACGACCAGCAAGCCGTCGGCATAGGGGCCGCCCTGGTTGTGCGCCGGGCTAGAGTCGCATGCAGCTTTACATGCCGCCGCGCCTGACGCCGATGCCCGAGCTTAAGCATGGGGTGCAAGGGGTCGCGAGTTCGAATCCCGCCGTCCCGACCAAAAATAAGAAGAGAAATCAAGGACTTAGAAGCGAAAGCGGCTAAGTCCTTTTTCCATTCTGGGCTTGAAAAAGTTCCCAGGGGTCCACCCAGGGGTCCACCGGCAAAAGGCTGCGGGGCGAACTGGGAACTCAACAGGCCGTTGATGCCCGTATTGCTCGCTCGCTATCTACATCGCGGACGACTCGCCGGGCAGACTCCAAAATAAAAGGGCTCTCGTCATCGACGAGAGCCCTGAAGGTTAAAAGACGACCGACACCCTCCGATCGTCTGCAGCAATGTGCGATTTCTGCGTTGTGAAGAACCGAATTTGGATCAGCGGTTCAGCGTTCGACGCGAGCCACAAGAACCAACCTTCGACGCAAAGTTCCCAGTCGATTCCCACGGCGCCTTCAAAGTCTGGGCAACCGGGGTAGTGCTGATCGTCTTCAACGAGGCACAAGGCACCACGCAGGCCTCCGCCAACGTACAGGACGTAGTCGTTTCGGTTGTTGGCGGACTGGTACCAAGCACACACCTCCAAACGGGTCGTGCCTCGCGTACCAGCTTCGTCTGGACTTACGTACACCACGCCTTTAAGAGGTGGCTCGCCGAGGAGGCCAAAGTTCGGATTCGGGTAAAGCACGCCCGTGGCGTTGGCAATGGTAAGTTGGAGGCTCATGAGTTTTTCCTTTGGATGCCAAGCGACTATTCGCCTGGTACCCGTGATGACCCACATCGGCATGTAAGCGGCGGTCCTCTCGCCTTCAATCGGTCTCGGAACGCCTGGCTCACCGCGATGGGCGCTTCTCATCTCGCTCACTTAAGGTTTGGTGAAGATGGTATGAGGCTCGGCCCGAGGTCCACCGAGGCCAGCGCTCGCGAAGAATTGCTTTCGGTACGCGCTGTTCCGGCAAAATCGGCCCACAAAATCCGGCGCGACTAAGAGCGCACGCTGCACGGCAAGGGGAGGCCATGAACGCTGTCAGCCAATCCAACTTCGGCCATCTGAAGGCTCACGACGATCAGTTCGTGCGCCTAGGCCTACTGGCCGAGCGCTATTTCCTCGACGATCCCAACACCTGCCTGCTCAAGCTGCGGCAACTCGCCGAGGGTCTTGCCCAGCTCACAGCCTCTCGGGTCGGCCTATTTGCCAGCGCCGACGAAAAGCAGACTGACCTGCTGCGCCGCCTGCAAGATCACGGCATCCTGCCGCGTGAGGTCAGCGCCCTGTTCCATGAGGTCCGCAAGGCTGGCAACGACGCCAATCACAAGCTAGCCGGCGACCACCGAGTGGCTCTGCTTGCGCTGCGCCTCACCTGGCAGCTCAGCGTCTGGTTCCACAAGACCTTCAAAGACCCGAACTTCAAGTCGGGCGCCTTCGTTCCGCCCCACCCCCCTGAGGACCAGAGCGCGGAGCTCAAGACCGAGTTGGATTCACTACGCGCGGAACTGACCCAGTTCCGGGCCGCACATGAGGGCGTCGCTCAGGCACTTCAGACCACCCAAGCTCAAGTCGCCCTAAGCCAGGAAGAGCGCGCCTTTTGGGAGAACATGGCTGCCGAGGCTGAAGCAGCCAAGGCTGAGCTGGCCGCCCGCCTTCAGACCCTCCAAGCCCAAGGTGCCCAGCAGTCGGCACAGGCGGTAAATCAGTTCGTCGCTGCGGCGAACAGTGCGGCGGCCACGCTGCAGCTCAGCGAAGCTGACACACGCAAGCTCATTGACGAGCAGCTGGTCGCCGCCGGCTGGCAGGCCGACTCCGCCACACAGACCTACGCTAAAGGTGCGCGACCGCAGAAAGGCAAGAACCTCGCCATTGCCGAGTGGCCGACGCAAAGCGGGCCGGCCGACTATGTGCTCTTCGTCGGATTGATGCTTATTGCCATCGTCGAAGCCAAGCGCAAGCACATCGACGTGTCGGGCGCTCTGCAGCAGGCCAAACGCTACAGCAGGAGCTTCAAACCATCCGCCGAAGTCGAGCTACCTGCCACGTCCTATGGTGCGCAGGGCGAATTTTGGGTGCCATTTGTGTTCTCAACCAATGGGCGCCCCTACCTTCGGCAGCTCGCCGAGCAGAGTGGCGTTTGGTTCTGTGACGTGCGCCGGCCTGAGAACCTGGGACACGCGCTCGACGGCTGGCATACCCCAGAAGGTCTGCTGGCCCTACTCCAGCGCGACGAAGACCAAGCACATGCGGAGCTGGCCCAAGCGCCTTTTGACTACGGCTTTCCGCTGCGCCCCTACCAGCAGCGTGCCATCCTGGCCACGGAAGCCAGCATCCGAGATGGCCAGCGCGCAATCCTGCTGGCCATGGCCACGGGCACCGGTAAGACTAAGACTTGTATCGCGCTGATCTACCGTCTGCTCAAGGCCAAGCGCTTTCGGCGCATTTTGTTCCTCGTCGACCGCTCTGCGCTGGGCGAACAGGCTGCCAACGCGTTCAAGGACACGCGCATGGAGCGCTTGCAGACCTTCGCTGACATCTTCGGAATCAAGGAGCTGGAGGATCAGGCGCCAGACGGCGACACCGCTGTTCACCTGGCCACAGTGCAAGGGATGGTGCAGCGCGTGCTCTACCCCAGTGATGGCACTACGTCGCCGCCCATCGACCAGTACGACTGCATCATCGTGGACGAGTGCCACCGCGGCTACCTGCTGGATCGCGAGCTTTCCGACACTGAGCTCAGCTTCCGCGGCTACGACGACTATGTCTCTAAGTACCGGCGCGTGCTGGACTACTTCGATGCGGTGAAGGTCGGCCTCACCGCCACGCCGGCGCTGCACACAACGCAGATCTTCGGAGCGCCGGTCTTCACCTACGGCTACCGTGAAGCAGTCGTGGACGGCTATCTGGTGGACTACGAGCCACCCATCCAATTGCACACCTTGCTCTCTGACCAGGGCATCACGTGGAAGGCTGGCGAGGAGGTGAAGGTTTACAACACGGGCCGCCAGCAGATCGAGTTGTTCAGGACGCCCGACGACATCAAGCTGAAAGTCGATGAATTCAACCGCAAGGTCATCACGCGGCAGTTCAACGAGGTGGTCTGCAAGTACCTCGCTCAGGAGCTGGACCCAGCATCTCGCCGCAAGACCTTGATCTTCTGTGTCAGCGACGGCCACGCCGACATGGTGGTGGACCTGCTGAAGAAGGCTTTTGAAGCCCAGTACGGCGCGGTGGAGGACGACGCCGTCATCAAGATCACCGGAGCTGCCGACAAGCCGTTGCAGCTGATTCGTCGGTACAAGAACGAGCGCCTACCCAACGTCGCGGTCACGGTCGACCTGCTGACCACCGGAGTAGATGTGCCGGAGATCTGCAACCTGGTGTTCCTCCGCCAAGTGAACAGCCGCATCCTGTTCGACCAGATGCTCGGTCGAGCAACGCGGCTCTGCGATTTCGGCGGGACGGACATGAAAGATTCGTTCCGCGTCTTCGACGCCGTCCGCATCTTTGAAGCCATTGGCGACATGACGGCCATGAAGCCCGTGGTCGTCAACCAGAAGATCACCTTCACGCAACTGGCGCAGGAACTGGCCACGCTGAAGGACGAATCGGCGACCGAACTGGCACGTGACCAGTTCCTGGCCAAGCTGCAGGCCAAGAAGCGGCACCTCACCGACAAGAACCGGCAGGACTTTGAAGCAAAGGCGGGCATGCCAGTGCAGGCCTTCGTGCAGAAGTTGAAAGCCATGCCGCTGTCCGATGTGGCTGCCTGGTTTGTGCAGAACCCGGAACTGGGCGAGCTGCTCGACCAGCGCAGTGACGGTCCCGAGCGCGAGCTGTTTGTGTCGGAGCATGCCGATGCCTTCGACCGTGCCGAGCGCGGCTACGGCAAGGGCAAGAAGCCCGACGACTACATCCGTGCCTTCAGCGAGTTCATCAAGGCGCAGGGCAACCAGATCCCGGCGCTCGTTACCGTGCTGACGAGGCCCCGCGAGCTGACTCGTGCTCAGCTCCGCGAGCTCGTCCTGGCACTGGACAGGGCGGGCTTCACCGAAACCAACCTCTCATCAGCATGGCGGGAACTCACCAACCAGGACATCGCGGCCCGCATCGTGGGCTACATCCGCCAAGCGGCCATCGGTGACCCACTGCTACCCTACGCCGAGCGCGTCGATCGTGCCCTCCAGCATCTGCTCGCCCACCCGCCTGCAGGCAACACTTGGAGCACGCCGCAGCGCGATTGGCTCAAACGGATCGCTGCGCAGACAAAGGCCAACGTGCTGGTGGATCGCTCCGCCATCGACGACCCCGATCTCATCTTCAAGCGCGAGGGTGGAGGCTTCAGTCGGCTGGACAAGGTCTTCAATGGCCAACTCCAACCCGTGCTTGATGCCTTCAACGACGCGCTGTGGGCTTTGCCGCCCGAATCCGCCAACCGCTGACTTTTCTCTGACCTCTATCCATGTCCAACCACACTGCTGCACTCGACATYGGCGCCAAGCTTTGGTCGCTGTGCCACGTGCTGCGCGATGACGGTGTCACCTACCACCAGTACCTGAGCGAGCTGACCTACCTGCTGTTCCTGAAAATGATGAAGGAGACCGGTCAGGAAGACCGCCTCAAGGTCTGGAAGCGTCCCAAGAAGTCCGAGCCGCCCGTCGAGCAACCCGGCACGCGTTGGGACGATCTGCTCAACGCCTCAGCTCCTGAGCGGCTAGACACCTACAAGGAGATGCTGTTGGACTACGGCCTGCACGGCCGAGGCGCGGTGCAGGAGATCTACGCCAACGCCAACACTTTCATCACCAAGCCTGCCACGCTGAGCAAGCTGGTGACCGACATCGACAGCCTGGACTGGTACAGCGTCGATAGGGATGACCTGGGCGACCTGTACGAGGACCTGCTGGAACGCAACGCCGGCGAGAAGAAGAGCGGTGCAGGACAGTACTTCACGCCCCGGCATCTGATCGACAGCATCGTGGCGGTTATGCAGCCAAAGCTGACCGACGTGATCCAGGATCCAGCCGCTGAACCGCCCCGGGATCTATGGAGGCCCGTTGGCTTGAGTCAGACCGCTGCGGTCTGAGACTCAAGAATTCGATAGTAGTTGGCCTCGAACTCTGCCGGCGGCACATGGCCGAGGGGTTCGAGCAGGCGGCGGTGGTTGAACCACGACACCCATTCGAGCGTGGCAATCTCCACCGCCTCGCGCGTCTTCCAGGGCCCGCGCCGGTGGATCAGCTCGGCCTTGTACAGCCCGTTGATCGTCTCGGCCAG
>NZ_JBFUMN010000091.1:0-12586 GCF_054049335.1 Roseateles sp. P5_E1 | reverse complement strand
GCCCTTGGACATCGCCCTGCCCTCGGCGCTGAAGCATCTGGCGGCACTGGAAGCGGGCGGCCTTGTGCAATCGGACAAGGCCGGTCGCGTGCGCACTTACCGCATCGCGCCCGATGCCTTTGGCGGCCTGGAGGACTGGGTGGCCACGCGCAAGGCGATGTGGCATCGCCAGTTCGACGCCCTCGACGCCCTTCTCGAAGAACAGGACAAACAACCGTGACGACGACTCCCGCTGCCCACACCAGCTTCGTGCTGGAGCGCCGCTTCAAGGCCTCGGCCACCCGCGTGTTCGCCGCCTGGGCCGATCCGGCCACCAAGCAGCGCTGGTCCGACTGCCATGCCGAGACGAACGCCACGGAGTTCAGCATGGACTTCCGCCCCGGCGGGCAGGAGATCTACCGCAGCGCCCTGCCCGACGGCACCCAGTTGGCCGTCGACAAGGTCTTCCTGGACATCGTGCCGCAGGCGCGCATCGTCTTTGCCTACTCGATGGCGGCGGACGGTCGCGCGCTGTCGGCCTCACTGGTCACGGTGGAGTTCGCAAATAGTCCTGCCGGCTCGACGCTGAAGCTGACCGAGCAACTCGCCTATCTCGATGGCCACCAGGACCTGGAGCAGCGCCGGCGAGGCACCGAAGAGGGCCTCGACCGGCTGCTGCTCGAAGTCGACGCTGCTTAACCGAGCGCCTTGCGCGCGTTCTGGAACATCCGCAGCCACGGGCTGTGCTGCGCGAGGTCGCCGCTCGTCCAGCTCATCTGCACATTGCGGAACACGCGCTCCGGGTGGGGCATCAGCGCCGTGAAGCGGCCGTCCGGCGTGGTCACCGAGGTCAGGCCGCCCGGGCTGCCGTTCGGATTGAACGGGTAGGCCTCGGTCGCCTGGCCGTGGTTGTCGACAAAGCGCATGGCCTGGATGACCTTGCTCGCATCGCCCTGGCGCGCGAAGTTTGCAAAACCCTCGCCGTGAGCGACGGCGATGGGCGCGCGGCTGCCGGCCATGTCCTTGAAGAAGACGCTGGGCGAGTCCAGCACTTCAACGAGGGCGAGGCGGGCCTCGTACTGCTCGCTCTGGTTGCGCGTGAAGCGCGGCCAGGCGTCGGCACCCGGAATGATGGGCGCGAGCGCGGCCAGCATCTGGCAGCCGTTGCAGACACCCAAGGCCAGCGTGTCGGAGCGCGAGAAGAAGGTGCGGAACTGCTCGGTCAGCACCGGGTTGAACATGATGCTGCGCGCCCAGCCTTCGCCGGCGCCCAGGGTGTCGCCGTAGCTGAAGCCGCCGCAGGCGACGAAGGCCGCAAAGCCGTCCAGCTTGACGGCGCCCGACTGCAGGTCGCTCATGTGCACGTCAAAGCTGTCGAAGCCGCCAAGCGACATCGCATAGGCCATTTCGACATGCGAGTTGACGCCCTGCTCGCGCAGGATGGCGACCTTGGGACGGGCACCGGTTGAGACAAACGGTGCTTCCGGCGTGAACGTCAGGTGCACGTGCAGGCCCGGGTCGTCGGCCTTGCCGGCGGCGGCGTGTTCAGCATCCGCGCCGGCCGGGTTGTCGCGCAACTTCGCGATCCGCCAGCTCACTTCGTCCCAGGTCTGCTGCAGGCTGGTGAGGTCAGCGCCAAACACCTTCTTCGCATCACGCCAGACTTCCATCTGTCGCGCCGCATTCGGCTTGGCCACGACATGCGAATGCTTGGACAGACCATGCGCACGCAGCAACTGCATGACGGCGTCGCGGTCGGCGGCGCGCACCTGGATCAGCGCCCCCAGCTCCTCGCTGAACAGCGCGCGCAGCGTCAGCTCCTCGCGGCGGGCATTGACCTGGGCGGCCCAGTTCTTGGAGTCGCCCATGTCGGCACGGCTGTCGCTGATGCCGTCGCCTTCGGTGACCAGCATGTCGACGTTCAGGCTCAGGCCGGTCTGGCCGGCAAAGGCCATCTCGCAGGCCGCCGCCCACAGGCCGCCGTCGCTGCGGTCGTGATACGCCAGCAGCTTGCCGGCAGCGCGCAGCTCGTTGATGGCGTTGACCAGCGCGACCAGCAGTTGCGGCTCGTCCAGGTCGGGCACGTCGCTGCCGAACTGGTTAAGCGTCTGGGCCAGGATGGAGCCGGCCATGCGGTGCCGGCCTTGGCCCAAGTCGATGAGGATGGCGCACGAGTCCTCGCGCTGCCATTCCGGCGTCAGCGTGCCGCGCACGTCGGCGATGCTGGCAAAGGCGGTGACGATCAGCGACACCGGCGCGGTGACCTGTTGGCCATCCCACTTGGTACGCATCGACAAGGAGTCCTTGCCGACCGGGATCGAGATGCCCAGCGCCGGGCACAGCTCCATGCCGACGGCCTTGACCGTGTCGAACAGCGCCGCGTCTTCACCAGCCTCGCCGCAGGCCGCCATCCAGTTGGCGCTGAGCTTCACGCGCGGCAGTTCGAAGGGCGCGGCCAGCAGGTTGGTGATGGCCTCGGCCACGGCCATGCGGCCGGAAGCCGGCGCGTTGACGGACGCCAGCGGCGTGCGCTCGCCCATGCTCATGGCTTCGCCGGCAAAACCGTTGAAATCGGCCAGCGTGACGGCGCAGTCCGCCACCGGCACCTGCCAGGGGCCGACCATCTGGTCGCGGTGGTTCAGGCCGCCSACGGTGCGGTCGCCGATGGTGACGAGGAAGCGTTTGCTGGCCACGGTCGGGTGGCGCAGCACGTCGAAAGCGGCCTGCTCCAGCTTGACGCCGGACAGGTCCAGCGCGCCGCCGCTGCGGACCACACGTGTCACGTCGCGCTGCATCTTGGGCGGCTTGCCCAGCAGCACGTCCATGGGCATGTCGATGGGGTGGTCGGTCACTTCCGTGTCGCCATCGACCAGCTTCAGGTCGCGCTCTTCGGTGACGACGCCGACGACGGCGAAGGGGCAGCGCTCACGCGCGCACATCGCCGCAAAACGATCCAGGCTGCCCGGCGCGATGGCCAGCACATAGCGCTCCTGGCTCTCGTTGCACCAGATTTCCTTCGGCGCGAGACCCGACTCCTCCAGCGGCACCTTGCGCAGGTCAAAGCGCGCGCCGCGGCCGGCGTCGTTGACAAGTTCCGGGAAGGCATTCGAGATGCCGCCCGCGCCGACGTCGTGGATGGCCAGCACCGGGTTCTCTTGCCCGAGGCCCCAGCAGTGATTGATGACCTCCTGCGCACGCCGTTCGATCTCAGGGTTGCCGCGCTGCACGGAGTCGAAGTCCAGGTCGGCCGTGTTGGTGCCCGCCGCCATCGAACTGGCCGCGCTGCCGCCCATGCCGATGCGCATGCCGGGGCCGCCCAGCTGGATCAGCAGGCTGCCGGCCGGGAACTCGATCTTCCTCGTCAGGTCCGAGCGGATGGTGCCCAGGCCGCCGGCAATCATGATGGGCTTGTGATAGCCGCGGCGCACGCCGTCCACGGTCTGCTCGTAGACGCGGAAATAACCCGCCAGATTCGGCCGGCCGAACTCGTTGTTGAAGGCCGCGCCACCGAGCGGGCCCTCGATCATGATCTGCAGCGCCGACGCGATATGCGCCGGCTTGCCCACGGGGTTCTGCTCCCAGGGCTCGTTCAAACCCGGCAGATGCAGGTTGGACACCGAAAAGCCGGTCAGGCCCGCCTTGGGCTTGGAACCGCGGCCGGTGGCGCCTTCATCGCGGATCTCGCCGCCAGCGCCCGTGGACGCACCCGGGAAGGGCGAGATGGCCGTCGGGTGGTTGTGCGTCTCCACCTTCATCAGCACCTCGGCCTGCTCGGCGCGGGCCGTGTAGGCCGAGCCCGGCGCGTCGGCGGCCATCCAGCGCTGGATGGCGTGGCCTTCCATGATGGCGGCGTTGTCCGAGTAGGCGACGACCGTGTGCTGCGGGTTCAGCTTCTCGGTGTTGCGGATCATGCCGAACAGGCTCAGCGGCTGGGCCTCGCCATCGACGATGAAGCTCGCATTGAAGATCTTGTGACGGCAGTGCTCGCTGTTGGCCTGGGCGAACATCATCAGTTCGACGTCGCTGGGGTTGCGGCCGAGCTTCCTGAAGTTGGTGTCGAGGTAGTCGATCTCGTCGGCCGACAGCGCCAGGCCGAATTCAACATTGGCCTTCTCCAGCGCCGCGCGGCCCTGGCCGAGTACGTCGACATGCGCGAGCGGCTCGGCCGTGCGTTCGTCGAACAGATGGGCGGTGGCTTCGCGGGTGAAGCACACCGACTCGGTCATGCGGTCATGCAGCAGTTCGGCGCAGGCCTGCAGGTCGGCTTCGCTCAGCGACTTGGCGCCGCCGAGCAGGCCGGGCTTGAGGGCGACGCGGTATTCAACGACGCGCTCGACGCGCTTGAGCGCCAGGCCGCAGTTGCGTGCAATGTCGGTTGCCTTGGACGCCCAGGGGCTGACCGTACCGAAGCGCGGCGCGACGACGACGAGGTCGCCGGTGGCTGCAGCTGCGGCCGGTTCGCCATAGGTCAGCAGCGCCTCGAAGCGCTGGTGCGCATCGCCGGCCATCGCCGTGTCCGTCCAGACCCAGTGCACCGCGCGGGCACTGACGGCGCTGATGCGCTCGTTGACCTGTTGCAGCCGGCCCAGCAGGGCTTGGGCACGGAAGGCGGACAAGGCGTTGCCGCCCTCGAAACATTGCAGATGCAGGGTGCGGGTCATGGCGTCGGGAGGCGGGGCCGCGCGGCCGGCGTAAGGGGAAACCAGCATTCTAGGCGGCAGGATGCCCTGCGCCGGCTATGCGCCCAGACTCAGGCCGCGGCTTTGCAGCCAGGCCTCGGCCTCGGCGACGCTGGCGCAGCCGTGGAAGTTGGTCAGCGTGGCGGCGCGGGCCGCCATCGGCTGGATGATGAGGGCCTGGAAACTGTCCGGGATGACCGTCGCCGCCGCGGCGAGGTCATGGGCCAGGGCGTCTTCGAAGAAGGCCCAGATGCCATCCAGCGCCTCGGGCGTGGCGCCTTCCCAGGCGGCGGTGTCGCTCAGCAGGCCCCAGGGACGGCCGGCACGCTCACGAGCCAGGCGGCCGCCCTCTTGGCGCAGCCGCGTGGCGGCCACCTCGTTCCAGGTCCCTTCAAGGCGCAGAACCAGCACATCGCCACGCCAATTGAGGCTGAAGCGGCCGTGCTGGCTCCACGCTCTGGTCATGGCGCTTTCATTCGGCCGACGACGTCGCGCACCTCGGCCATCAGTGCCGGCACATCRATGGTGACCGGCTGGCGCTCGCGCAGCACCTGGCGGCCGCCGATCCAGACATTGCTGACATGCTCACGGCCGGCAACATAGACGAGCTGGGCCGCGGCGTTGTACACGGGCTGGCATTCGATGCTGTCCAGCGACACGGCGACGCAGTCGGCCAGCTTGCCGACCTCCAGCGAGCCCAGGTCGTCGCCGCGGCCCATGGCCTTGGCGGCGCGCACCGTGGCCATCTCCAGCGCGGTGCGCGCAGAGGCCACCGTCGGATCACCGGTGATGCCCTTGGCTAACAGCGCTGCTGAGCGGATCTCACCGAACATGTCGAGACGATTATTGGACGCCGCGCCGTCGGTGCCCAGCACGGTGTTGACTCCGGCGGCCTCCAGCGCCTTCAACGGCATGACGCCCGAGGCCAGCTTGAGGTTGGAATTGGGGTTGTGCACCAGGTGCACCCCGTTCCTGGCCATCAGCTCGATCTCCTCGTTATTGAGATGCACCATGTGGACCGCGATCATGCGTTCGTTCATCAGTCCCAGCTTAGTCAGCCGTTCCAGCGGCCGCACGCCGAACTGTTTCAAACCGTCTTCCACCTCGCCCGCCGTCTCGTGGATGTGGCAATGCATCTGGATGTCCAGCTTCTCGGCCAGGTCGCGCAGCTTGATGAAGGTCTCGTCGGACACCGTGTAGGGCGCATGCGGCGCACTCGTCCAGTCCAGCAGCTTCTYGCCCTTGTACTGTTCGTAGGCGGCGATGCCCTTGGCGATGTAGTCGTCGGGGCCCGAGGCATAGCCGGTGGGGAAGTCGATGACGTTCATCGACACGGCAGCGCGCACGCCCGAGTCCACGGCGGCACGGGCCATCGCGGTCGGGAAGAAGTACATGTCGTTGATGTAGGTCGTGCCGCTGCGCAGGCCCTCGGCCGCAGCGAGCTTGGAGCCCAGATACGTCCACTCCTCGCTGACCCACTTCTTCTCCAGCGGCCAGATGTGGTTCTGCAGCCAGTCCATCAGCGGCACGTCATCGGCCACGCCGCGCAGCAGCGTCATGGCCGAGTGGGCATGGGCGTTGATGAGGCCGGGAATGAGGATCTGCTCGGGCAGCTCGACGCGCTCGGCCTGGGGGTACTGGGCCAGCAGCGTCTCGCGCGGGCCGACGGCCGCGATGCGCTCGCCGTCGATCAGCAGCGCGTGGTTTTCCAGCGTGTCTTCGCCGGCCTTCATGGTCAGGATCCAGCGGGGCAGCAGCAGGGTCTGGGGCATCTTGTTCTCCTTGTGGGATTCAGTTTGTTTGCGTGAGGAGTTGCTCGACTTCCGCGCGGCGCGGCATCGCGTCCTGCACGCCGGCGCGGGACACGGCCAGGGCCGCTGCGGCCTGGGCGAAGGCGAGCGCGTTCTCGATGGGCTGGCCCTCGGCCAACGCGGTGATGAGGGCCCCAACGAGGGTATCGCCAGCGCCGACGGTGTCGACGGCCTTCACGACACGGGCGGGCACGCGGCGGACACCTTCCGCGTCGATCCAGCACAGGCCTTCGGCGCCCAGCGACACGAGGACCGCCGCCGGGCCTTTGGCGCGCAAGGCCCGGGCCAGCGTCTCGGGTTCGGCGGCGCCACCGCCCAGCGTCGTGATCAGGGCCTGGGCTTCCAGCGCATTGACGACGAGCAGGTCGACCAGCGGCAACAAAGCCTCACAACCGGCGCGAAAAGGTGCGGCGTTCAGCACGGTCTTCACACCGGCCGCGCGGGCGCGCTCGAAGGCTCGGGCGACGCTCTGCAGCGGTAGCTCCTGCTGGGCGACCAGCCAGCGCAGACCCGCCATGTCCAGGGCTTCGACCTGCTCCAGCGGCAGCGTGCCGTTAGAGCCGGCGACGGTGACGATCTGGTTCTCTGCGTCCTCGGCACCGACGACGATGAGCGCCACGCCGGGCACCTCGTCGGCTGGCTGGGCAATCGCGCGCGTGTCGACGCCTTCCGCGATCAGTTGGGTCACCATGGCCGCGCCGTTCTCCAGCAGGCCCACCCGTGCAGCCAGTGCCACGCGGGCACCCAGGCGCGCCGCGGCCACGGCCTGGTTGGCGCCCTTGCCGCCCAGGCAGGAGCCGAAGCGCTGGCCGCGCAGCGTCTCGCCCGGCAGCGGCAGCCGCGGCGCATGCACGATGAGGTCGCGGTTGACGCTGCCGAGGACGAGGATCTCAGGACGGGTCATCAGGGTTCCCAAAACGAAAGAACCCCTCGGGAAGACCGAGGGGTTCGCATGAGGCGCTAAGTGTCGTTCAGCGATCAGCGCTGGGCGATGGGCTTGACGTCGCGCGGCGTGGCGCCGACGAAGAGCTGGCGCGGGCGGCCGATCTTGTACTCGGGGTCGCCGATCATCTCATTGAGCTGGGCGATCCAGCCGACCGTGCGGGCCAGCGCGAAGATGGCGGTGAACAGCGGCACGGGGATGCCGATGGCGCGCTGCACGATGCCCGAGTAGAAGTCGACGTTCGGGTAGAGCTTGCGGGCGACGAAGTACTCGTCTTCCAGCGCGATCTTCTCCAGCTTCATGGCCAACTCGAACAGCGGGTCGTTTTCCAGGCCCAGCTCGCTCAGCACTTCGTGGCAGGTCTCGCGCATCAGCTTGGCGCGCGGGTCGTAGTTCTTGTAGACCCGGTGACCGAAGCCCATCAGCTTGACGCCGGAGTTCTTGTCCTTGACCTTGTTGACGAACTCGCCGATGCGGGCAACGCCGCCCTGCTTCTGGATGTCGCCCAGCATGTTCAGGCAGGCCTCGTTGGCGCCGCCGTGCGCGGGGCCCCACAGGCAGGCCACGCCGGCCGCGATGGCCGCGAACGGGTTGGTGCCCGACGAACCGCACAGGCGCACGGTCGAGGTCGACGCGTTCTGCTCATGGTCGGCATGCAGCGTGAAGATGCGGTCCATGGCGCGCACCAGCACCGGGTTGGGGCTGTAGTCCTCGCAGGGCGTGGCAAACATCATGCGCATGAAGTTGCCGGCGTAGCTGAGGTCGTTCTTCGGGTAGATGTAGGGCTGGCCGACGGTGTACTTGTAGGCCATGGCCACGAGCGTGGGCATCTTGGCGATCAGGCGGATGGCCGAGATCTCGCGGTGCTCGGGGTTATTGATGTCGGTGCTGTCGTGATAGAACGAGGACATCGCACCCACCAGGCCCGTCATGACGGCCATCGGGTGGGCGTCAYGGCGAAAACCCCGCAGGAAGAACTGCATCTGCTCATTGACCATGGTGTGGTGCATCACACGGTCTTCGAAGTTGGCCTTCTCGGCCGCGTTCGGCAGCTCTCCGTAAAGCAGCAGGTAGCAGGTCTCGAGGTAGTCGCAGTTCACCGCGAGCTGCTCGATGGGGTAGCCGCGGTAGAGCAGCTCACCCTTGTCGCCGTCGATGTAGGTGATGGTCGAGTTGCACGACGCCGTCGACAGGAAGCCGGGGTCATACGTGAACTTGCCGGTCTGCGCGTAGAGCTTGCGGATGTCGATGACATCCGGGCCGATGCTGCCCTTGTACAGGGGCAGGTCCATCGAGGGGCTGCCGTCGGAGAACGACAGGGTGGCTTTCACGTCGGACGGGGTCATGGTGCAGTCCTTTGAGGCTTTGAAAAACTGGTGTCAGGTGCGCAGATCGGCGAGCACGCCTCGCACGGCAATGGTGTCGATTTCACCACTGGGTTCCTTGCGGCGCAGTAACAGATCCAAAAGGTCGTTGTCGGCCAGGTCCATCAGCGCAGTCAGGCCTTCGGCATGGCTGAGGCTGATGCCTTCGGGATGACGGTTGAAGAAGCGCTCGATGAAGATGTCGTTCTCGAGCAGGCCCCGACGGCAGCGCCAGCGCAGCTTGGAGAGTTCCCGTTCACCGATCACTTCAGCCATCGTCAGACCGCGCGGCGGACCATCAATTCCTTGATTTTGCCGATGGCCTTCGTGGGGTTCAGGCCCTTGGGGCAGACGTCCACGCAGTTCATGATGGTGTGGCAGCGGAACAGGCGGTACGGGTCTTCGAGGTTGTCCAGGCGCTCCGCGGTGGCTTCGTCGCGGCTGTCGGCGATGAAGCGGTAGGCCTGCAAGAGACCTGCCGGGCCGACGAACTTGTCGGGGTTCCACCAGAAGCTCGGGCAGCTCGTCGAGCAGCTCGCGCACAGGATGCACTCGTACAGGCCGTCCAGCTCCTCGCGCTCGACGGGCGACTGCAGCCGCTCCTTGTCGGGCGGGATGTTGTCGTTGACGAGATAGGGCTTGATCGAGTGGTACTGCTTGAAGAACTGCGTCATGTCGACGATGAGGTCGCGCACSACSGGCAGGCCSGGCAGCGGCTTCAACGTGATGGTGCCCGGCAGCGTCAGCATATTGGTCAGGCAGGCCAGACCGTTCTTGCCGTTGATGTTCATCGCGTCCGAGCCGCAAACGCCTTCGCGGCAGGAGCGGCGGAAGGACAGCGTCGGGTCGACGGCCTTCAGCTTGACCAGGGCGTCGAGCAGCATGCGCTCATGGCCATCCAGCTCGACCTCGAGGGTCTGCATGTAGGGCTTGGCGTCCTTGTCGGGGTCGTAGCGGTAGATCTGGAAGGTGCGCTTCATGATGTCTTGATCCTTGCTCGGCGCGGCGTCAGAAGGTACGGACCTTCGGGGGCACYGACTCAACCGTCAGCGGCGTGAGATTGACAGGCTTGTAGTCCAGGCGGTTGCCTTCGGAGTACCACAGCGTGTGCTTCATCCAGTTCGCGTCGTCGCGGTTCGGGTAGTCGTTGTGCGCGTGGGCGCCACGGCTCTCGGGGCGGGCGGCGGCCGAGATCATCGTGGCCTGGGCGGCTTCGATGAGGTTCTCGACTTCCAGCGCTTCGACACGGGCCGTGTTGAAGACCTTGGACTTGTCCTTCAGGCCGATGCTGCCGACACGCTTGGCGATTTCCTTGATCTTGGCCACGCCTTCGTCCATCGACGCCTGCGTGCGGAACACGCCGGCGTGCTGCTGCATGGCGGCGCGGATGTCGTTGGCGACGTCCTGCGAGTACTCGCCATTGGTGGCCGAATCCAGGCGCGCCAGGCGGGCCAGGGTCTTGTCGGCGGCGTCCTTGGGCAGGTCCTTGTGGGACTTGGTCTTCAGGTTGAAGTCGACGATGTGGTTGCCGGCCGCGCGGCCGAACACAAGCAGGTCCAGCAGCGAGTTGGTGCCCAGGCGGTTGGCGCCGTGCACCGACACGCAGGAGCACTCACCCACGGCGTAGAGGCCGTTGATGATGTCGTTGGGCTTGCCGTTCTTCGGGATGACGACCTGGCCATGCACGTTCGTCGGGATGCCACCCATCTGGTAGTGGATGGTCGGCACCACGGGGATCGGCTCCTTGGTGATGTCGACGTTGGCGAAGTTGTGGCCGATCTCCAGCACCGAGGGCAGGCGCTTGGCAATCGTCTCGGCGCCCAGGTGGGTCATGTCCAGCAGCACATAGTCCTTGTTGGGACCGCAGCCGCGACCTTCCTTGATCTCCTGGTCCATCGAGCGCGACACGAAGTCACGCGGTGCCAGGTCCTTCAGCGTCGGGGCATAGCGCTCCATGAAGCGCTCGCCGTTGCTGTTGCGCAGGATCGCRCCTTCRCCGCGGCAGCCYTCGGTCAGCAGCACGCCSGCRCCGGCCACGCCGGTSGGGTGGAACTGCCAGAACTCCATGTCYTCSAGCGGGATGCCGGCACGCGCCGCCATGCCCARGCCGTCRCCGGTGTTGATGAASGCGTTGGTGGAGGCTGCGAAGATGCGGCCGGCGCCGCCGGTGGCCAGCAGCACGGTCTTGGCGTGCAGGATCTGGACCTCGCCCGTCTCCATCTCCAGCGCGGTCACGCCGACGGCATCGCCCTCGGCGTCGCGGATGATGTCCAGCGCCATCCACTCGACGAAGAACTGCGTGCGCGCCTTGACGTTTTGCTGATAGAGCGTGTGCAGCAGCGCGTGGCYGGTGCGGTCGGCCGCGGCGCAGGCGCGCTGCACGGGCTTCTCGCCGTAGTTGGCGGTGTGGCCGCCGAAGGGGCGCTGGTAGATGGTGCCGTCGGCATTGCGGTCGAAGGGCATGCCGAAGTGCTCAAGCTCGTAGACGACCTTGGGCGCCTCGCGGCACATGAACTCGATGGCGTCCTGGTCGCCCAGCCAGTCCGAACCCTTGACGGTGTCGAAGAAGTGGTAGTGCCAGTTGTCCTCGCTCATGTTGCCCAGGGACGCGCCGATGCCACCTTGAGCGGCGACGGTGTGCGAGCGGGTCGGGAAGACCTTGGACAGCACGGCCACGTTCAGGCCGGCCAATGCCAGTTGCAGCGAGGCGCGCATGCCGGAGCCACCRGCCCCGACGATCACCACATCAAACTTACGGGTCGCAAGCTGCGCCATCAGAGTCTCCACAGAACCTGGATCGCCCAACCAGCGCAACCCACAAGCCAAACGAGCGTGAACACCTGCAGTGCCAGGCGCACGCCGACAGGCTTCACGTAATCCATCCAGATGTCACGCATGCCGACCCAGGCGTGATAGGCCAGGGACAGGATGGTCACGAAGGTGATGACCTTCATCCACTGCTGGGAAAAGATCGCCGCCCAGCGGTCATAGCCGAGGGCGCCGGGCATCAGCACCTGCACCAGCAGCACGACGGTAAACAGGGCCATCAGCACGGCGGTGACGCGTTGCGCCAGCCAGTCGCGCAGGCCGTAATGCGCACCGACGACGATGCGCTTGGAGCCGAAAGTACTCATTGTTGTTGTCCTCGAGGGCTCAGTACAGACCGAACAGCTTGGCGCCCAGCAGCAACGTCAGCAGCGTGCTGAGGACCAGTGTGACCATTGCCGAGTTATGGCCCTGGGCCTTGCTGACGCTGTGCGTCGCGTCCATCCACAGGTGGCGCACGCCGGCGATGAAATGGAACAGATAGCCCCAGATCAGGCCCAGCGCCACCAGCTTGACGAACCAGCCCGGGATGCCTGCGAAGCCGGCCACGAACACGTTCGTGAAGGTCTCGAAGGAGATTTCCGTGCTCAGGCTGCTGTCCAGCATCCAGACCACKAAGGGCAGCAGCAGGAACATCAGGAAGCCGCTGATGCGATGCAGGATGGAGACGATGCCGGCAGGCGGGAGGCGGTAGCTGACGATCTGTGTGACGTGAATATTGGTATAGACCGGTCTTTTCTTGACACTGTCCGTCATGGTCGAGCCTGCGTAATCAATGTGAAACCGAAAGATTCTAGGGCCTAGATCCCCGTCAACCTTCGCACTTGCTGCACTGCGGCATTGTCAGATTCAGTTCAACTCATTGAGGTAGTGGTCTGCTTCGGTGTGGTAAAGCCCGCGACGCAATTCGACCGGTCGGTCGCCATAGGTGAACGCCACGCGCTCGACACTGAGCAGGGGTGCGCCGTCGGCAACACCCAGCAG
>NZ_JBFUMN010000090.1:0-12965 GCF_054049335.1 Roseateles sp. P5_E1 | reverse complement strand
GGCCGACGGGCATGCCATGGGCGACTTCCTGCGCTTCGTCGCCGAGCTGGCCGACGCCCAGCACCGCGCCTTGTCGGCCAACGTCGCCGTGCCCCTGCCCACGCCGGACGACATCGACGCCGCCGCCCGCGCCGGCGCGCCGCTGCTCCCGGCCGAGACCTGGCCGCGCGCGCCGGTGTGGCGCGATTCGCTGCGCGCGCTGCTCACCGACCTGGCCCGCCGGCTGCCCGACGGCCCCGCCAAGGCCGCCGCGCTGCAACTCGCCGCCGCCAGCGACGAGCAACTGGAGACCCAGGCCGGCCGCCTGCTGTCCGGCGTCATGCTGGGGCTGGACCTGGCCAGCGCACCGCTGATCGCTGCCGGCCTGCAGCTGCATTTCACGCGCCTCGTGCGGCAGACCTATGCCGCGCATGTCGACGCGCCCGTGCCGCCCTTCGGCCGCACCGACGACCCCACGCTGTGCCCCTGCTGTGGCTCCCGCCCGGTCGCCTCGCTGGAGCGCCTGGGGGCCGAGGGCGCGCGTTATCTCGCCTGCGGCCTGTGCGCCACGCAATGGCATTACGTGCGCATCAAGTGCACGCACTGCCAGAGCACCAAGGGCATCTCGCTGCAAAGCCTGGTCGCGGCCGATGGCGCCTCGACCACCACCGGCGCCGTCGTGCAGGCCGAGTGCTGCAGCGAGTGCGGCCACTACCTGAAGCTGATGCACCCGGCCCGCGACAACGGCGTCGAGCCGCTGGCCGACGACCTCGCCAGCCTGACGCTGGACCTGCTGGTCGGCGAAGCCGGCTTGCATCCGCATGGCGTCAACCTGTTGCTGCTGCTCGGCGAGCCGGACGAGGCACCGCCGCCAGGACGAGAGCACTGATGGCTGCGCCCGACGAATCCGTGGTCCACGGTTCCAAGGCAAGTCCAAAAGACCTCCCGGCCCTGGACAGATTGCTGCGCGAAGCCGCGCCGCTGGTGGCCGAGCATGGCCACACGCTGGTCGCCAAGGAGGCGAGGGCGCTGCTGGACGCGCTGCGCACCCAGGCCCTGGCCGGCGCGCTGACCCGTTCGGACCTGGACGGCCTGCCCGCCGCGCTCGCCGCCCGCGTGCAGGCCCGCATGCGTCCCGCCATGCGCGCCGTGCTCAACCTGACCGGCACCGTCATCCATACCAACCTCGGCCGCTCGCTGCTGGCCGACGCCGCGCTGCAGCAGGTGTTGGCGCTGATGGGTTCGCCCAACAACCTCGAGTTCGACCTTGCCGCGGGTGGCCGCGGCGACCGCGACGAACTGATCGAAGCCCTGCTGTGCGAGCTGACCGGCGCGGAGGCCGCCACCGTCGTCAACAACAACGCCGCCGCCGTGCTGCTGGGCATTGCCGCGCTGGCCGGTGGCAAGGAAGCCATCGTGTCGCGCGGCGAGCTGGTCGAGATCGGCGGGCATTTCCGCCTGCCCGACGTGATGGCCACGGCCGGCGCGACGCTGGTGGAGGTGGGCACCACCAACCGCACCCACCCACGCGACTACGAGCAGGCCATCACGCCGCGCACCGGGTTGATCGTCAAGGTGCACACCAGCAACTACCAGGTGCAGGGCTTCACGGCGGCGGTGGACGAGGCCACGCTGGCGCCCATCGCGCATGCCGCCGGCCTGCCCCTGATGACCGACCTCGGCAGCGGCGCGCTGGTGGACCTGGCCGCCTACGGCCTGCCCGCCGAGCCGCTGCCCCAGGCCATGCTCGCGGCCGGCTGCGACGTCGTCACCTTCAGCGGCGACAAGCTGCTCGGCGGCCCGCAGGCCGGCCTCATCGTCGGCAGCCGCGCGGCGGTCGGCAGGATCCGCAAGTACCCGATGAAGCGCGCGCTGCGCCTGTCCAAGCTGCCGCTCGCAGCGCTGGAGGCCACGCTGCGGCTCTATCTGCGGCCCGAAAGGCTGGCGCGGGACCTGCCGACACTGCGCCTGTTGACGAGGCCTCAGGACCAGATCGCCGCGCTGGCCCAACGCCTGCTGCCCGAGATCGCCGCCGCTGTCGCGCCGCGCTTCACCGTCGAGACGGTGGCACTGCAGAGCCAGATCGGCTCTGGCTCACTCCCTGTCGAGCGGCTGCCGTCTGCCGGCCTGGCAATCAGCGCGGTCGACGGCCGCGGCCGCACGCTTGAAGCGTTGGCCACCGCGCTGCGCGAGCTGCCACGACCCGTCATCGGCCGCGTGCAGGACAACCGGCTGCTGCTGGACCTGCGCTGCCTCGAAGAGCCCGCGCTGCTGACCTCTCAGCTCGCCTTGTTGAAGGAGGCCCTGGCGTGATCGTGGGAACCGCCGGCCACATCGACCACGGCAAGACCACGCTCGTGCGTGCGCTGACGGGTGTGGACACCGACCGCCTGCCCGAAGAGAAGGCGCGTGGCATCAGCATCGAGCTGGGCTATGCCTATCTCGATGTCCCTGATCACGATGAACGGATCGGCTTCATCGACGTCCCCGGCCACGAGAAGCTGGTGCACACCATGCTGGCCGGTGCCAGCGGCATCGACTTCGCATTGCTGCTGGTTGCGGCCGACGACGGCGTCATGCCGCAGACGCGCGAACACCTGGCGGTGCTCAGCCTGCTGGGGCTCACACGCGGCGCCGTTGTCATCACCAAGGCCGATCGCGCCGAGCCCGCGCGCGTCGTCGCACTGCAAGAAGAGGTGAGGGCGCTCCTCGTCGGAACGAGCCTGGATGCCGCGCCCATCCTGGTCGTGTCGGCGCCCACCAGCGATGGCCTAGGTGAACTGCGCGACCTGCTGTTCGACGCCGCCCGCCAGCTGCCGGCCCGCGCCTCCCAGCACCTCGCCGCCCGCCTCGCAGTCGACCGCGCCTTCAGCCTCGACGGCGTCGGTACCGTCGTCACCGGCACGCTGCATGCCGGCGAGATCGCCGTCGGCGATGAGCTCGTCATTCAAGGTCGCCGCGCCCGCGTGCGCAGCCTGCATGCGCAGAACCGAGCTGTCGAGCGAGCCCAGGCCGGCCAGCGCTGCGCCGTCGCGCTTGCCGGCCTCGCCAGGGAGCAGGCGCCGCGCGGCCAGTGGCTGACCGCGCCGGCCGTGGCGCTAGCGACCGAACGGCTCGATGCGCGGCTCACGCTATGGCCCGGCGAGGCCAGGCCGCTGCGCTCGGGCACGCGTGTTCACCTGCACCTCGGCGCCCAAGCCGTCATGGCCAGTGTGGCGGTGCTGGACGGCGACGCCATCGAGCCGGGCGGCACGGCCCGCGTGCAGCTCGTCTGCCACGCGCCCGTCGGTGCCTGGCGCGGCGACCGCCTCGTGCTGCGCGATGCCGGCGCCAGCCGCACCATCGCCGGCGGCATCGTGCTCGATCCCTTTGCGCCCGCGCGCTATCGCCGTACCCCCGAGCGGCTTGCCGAACTCGCGGCCTGCGAGCTGCCCACCGCCGAGCAACGTCGCGAGCGGCTGATGGCGCTGTCGTCGCTGGGGCTGGACCTGGCCCGCTTTGGGCAGGCCGAGGGCCTCGCCGAGCCGCTGGACGGCTGGTCCCTGGGCACCGAGGCCCGTGCGGCGCTGACGACCAAGCTGCTCACCACGCTGGCCGACTTTCATGCGAAGTCGCCTGACGAACTCGGCCCCGATGCCGCCCGGCTGCGCCGCCTCGTCGCGCCCCGCATCGCCGAGGCCTTGTGGCGCCAGCTGCTGGCTGAGCTGCGTGCCGCGGGTCACATCGCCCAGCGCGGCGCCTGCATGCACCTGCCCGAGCACGGCGTGCAGCTGTCGGCCGCCGAGCAGCGCATCGCCGAGAAGATCGCGCCCCGGCTGGCCGCTGCGGGTGCGGAAGGCGCCTGGGCCCGCGACCTCGCCAAGGACTGCGCCGAGCCCGAGCCGCTGATGCGCGCCACGCTGGCGCGGCTGGCCCAGCAGGGCGAACTGCACCAGGTGGTGAAGGACCTCTACTGCGACACGGCGACGATGACGCGGCTGGCCGGCATCGCGCGCCTCATCGGCGCCGAGCAGGGCACGGTTACCGCTGCGGCTTTCCGCGACGCGACCGGCCTGGGCCGCAAGCGGGCCATCCAGCACCTGGAACATTTCGACCGCGTTGGGCTGCTGCGCCGCGTGGGCGACGAACATCGGCTCCGGGCGGACAGCGCGCTGTTCGCCGAAAGCATCACGTCATGAGGGAAGGGGAACGACACCGGTGTGTCGGCCGGGCTTCAAACCCGGTGGGTGGCGCCACGCGCTGCTGGGTGGGTTCGACTCCCACCCCCTTCCGCCGCGAGGCCCTGCCATGCTGATCGCCAGCGCCGAAATGCCCGAGGCGCTCTGGTACTGGACGGCAGACCAGAGCTGGGCCGAACCGCTGCCCGACGGCCATGTCCGCATCGGCATCACGGCCCTGGGCCTCAAGGCCTCGGGCGACATCTACATGTGCCGCCCCAAGCCGGTCGGCAGCGAGGTCGAGCAGGGCCGCTCCATCGGCGTTGTGGAGCTGGCCAAGTCCATCGTGTCGGTGAAGTCACCGCTGTCGGGCCGGGTGGTCAAGGTCAACGAGGCGCTGGAAGAGCGGCCGGAGCTGGTGCATCAATCGCCGTATGACGCTGGCTGGCTGGTGGAGCTGGCACCGTCGAATCTGGAAGCGGAAAAGGCGCAACTGACCATCGGCGGGGATGCGATCCGCCAGGCGATGCAGGAGTGGGCATGGCTGAACCAGCTGAGCTGAAGTCCCGAACCGGCCTCGCCATCCTGCTCTGGGCGGCCGATCCCGACGACCCGGTGCGCCTGGCCACGCCGTTCGCGCATGCCGCCGCGGCAGCGGCTCTGGAACTGCAGGTCGAGGTCTATTTTTCGGCGCGGGCGGTGCTGCTGCTCAAGCCTGGCGTGGCCGAGGCCTTGCGAGCGTCGGAGCGTTTCGACAAGACCATTGCCGGCTGGATGAAGGACGCGCTGGACCATGGCGCGCGCTTTTTCGCCTGCTCCGACGCCCTCGCGGCGCAGGGCCTGGCGCTGGCCGATCTGATCCCCGCCGGTCGTCATCACGGCGGTGCGGTCCAATACGCCCTTCGCGCGGCCGACCCCGCCTGGGCCACGCTCGTTTTCTGACCCCTTGCTTTCCACGACTGGAGAACCCTGATGACCGCCTTCCCCCGTTCCGTCGCCCGTGTGGCGCGTGGCCTGGTTGCCGTGCTGGCGCTCACCGGCGCTGCGGCCCAGGCTCAGCAGGTGCTGCGCGTGACCGCCATCCCCGACGAGTCGCCCACCGAGCTGGCGCGCAAGTTTGCGCCGCTGGGCCAGTACCTGGAGAGCAAGCTCGGCATGAAGGTCGAGTGGACGCCGGTGACCGACTACGCCGCCGCCGTCGAGACGGTGGTCAACAAGAAGATCGACCTCGCCTGGTTTGGCGGCTTCACCTTTGTTCAGGCCAATGTGCGCTCAGGCGGCAAGATCGTCCCGCTGGTGCAGCGCGAGGAGGACGAGAAGTTCCGCTCCGTCTTCATCACCGACAAGGCCAGCGGCATCGCCAAGCTGGAAGACCTCAAGGGCAAGACGCTGAGCTTCGGCTCGCAGAGCAGCACCTCGGGCCACCTGATGCCGCGCAGCTTCCTGCTGGCCGCCAAGATCAACCCCGATGTGGACCTGAAGCGCGTGGCCTTCAGCGGCGCACATGACGCGACCATCGCCGCCGTCGCCAGCGGCAAGGTGGAYGCCGGTGCGCTGAACATCTCGGTCTGGGAGAAGTTCGTGGCCGACAAGAAGGTCGACCCGAACGAGGTCAAGGTCTTCTACACGACGCCGCCCTACTACGACTACAACTGGTCGGTCCACGCCGACATGCCGCAGGCCCTGCAGGACAAGATCAAGGCCGCCTTCCTGGCGCTGGACCCGAACACCCCGCAAGGCAAGGAGATCCTCGGCCTGCAGCGTGCGACCAAGTTCATCGCCACCAAGCCTGAGAACTACGTCGGCATCAAGGCCGCTGCCGAGAACGCTGGTCTGTTGAAATGATTGAACTGAATGGCGTCGACGCCGCCGCGCTGGGCGGTGTGACGCCGGTGCTGCGCGGCATCACTCTCGGGCTGGCCGCCGGCGAGCAGGTGGCCGTCATCGGCGCCTCGGGCGCGGGCAAGACGACGCTGCTGAACCTGCTCGCGCTGATGCAATGCCCGCTGGCCGGCCGCTTCACGTTGCTGGGCCGCGAGCCCTGGTCGCTGGCGCGCGCCGAGCGCCGCCGGCTGCGTGCCGGCATTGCACTGGCGCCCCAGCATCCGCCGCTGCCACCACGCCAGCGCGTGGCCGTGGCCGTGCTGGCCGCGCGGCTGCCGCGCATGTCTTTCGGCCGCGCACTGCGCACCTTGTGGAGCCCGCCGGACGCCGCCCTCGCGCAGGACGCGCTCGAAAAGCTCGGCCTGCCCGACAAGCTCTGGCTGCGTGTGGACCGCCTCTCCGGCGGCGAGCGTCAGCGTGTGGGCCTGGCGCGGCTGCTGGTGTCCGACACCCAACTGTGGCTGGCCGACGAGCCGCTGGCCGCGCTGGACCCGACCCGCGCCGGGCAATCACTGGCGGCGCTGCAGGACGGCGCCCGCGCCGCTGGCGCCGCGCTGGTCTGCAGCCTGCACCAGGTGGACCTGGCGCTGGCGCGTTTTCCACGCGTGATCGCGCTGCGCGCCGGGCAGGTGGTGTTCGACGGTGCGCCGTCGGGCCTGGGCGGCGACCTGCTGGACGAGCTCTACCGCAGCCAGCTGGAGCCGCCGCCCGAGATCGCGCCGCTGCCGCAGCCGGTGGCCCTGCCGCAGGCGATGTGCCGGTGACGGACCCCGCCCTGCGCGACCCAGCGCTGAACCGCCGCTGGCTGGCCCTGCTGATCGGCCTGGTGCTGCTGTGGCCGCTGCTGGTGCTGTCCGAGTTCAAGCCCTGGACGCTGCTGGACGAGCGCGGCCTGCGCGCCACCGGGCGCTATCTCGCGCAGTTCATCCACATGCGCAGCGACGCCGAGTTCCTGCAGATGCTGGCGCTGGACACCTGGCGCACGGTGGCGATCGCGACGGCGGGCCTCACGCTGGCGCTGGTGCTGGCCGTGCCGCTGTCGCTGCTGGCCACGGCGCGCTTGTCCGCCAGCACGCTGGAGGGCCGCCCCGGCCCGGCACGTTGGCTGCGCCGCGCGGTGCGGGCGCTGCTGGTGGCGCTGCGCTCCATTCCCGAGCTGATCTGGGCGCTGGTGTTCGTGCGCGTCGTCGGCCTGGGCGCCACGGCCGGCGTGCTGGCCATTGCCATCGCCTACGGCGGCATGCTGGGCAAGGTGTATGCGGAGATCCTGGAAAGCGCCGATTCCGCGCCCACGCACGCCCTGCTGAGCGCCGGGGCCACGCGCTGGCAGGCGCTGTGCTTCGGCGCGCTGCCGAGCTGCCTGCCCGAGCTGCTGAGCTACACGGTCTATCGCTGGGAATGCGCGGTGCGATCGTCGGTCGTGCTGGGCTTTGTCGGCGCGGGCGGGCTGGGCCAGCAGCTGGACAACGCCTCCAAGATGTTCGCCGGCAACGAGGTCAGTGCCATCCTGCTGGTCTTCATCGGCCTGGTGATGCTGAGCGACGCCTTCAGCCGCTGGCTGCGCGGGCGCCTGGCATGAAGCGCGAACCCGTGCGAGCGTCGACCTGGGCTGTGCTCGCCGGCCTGGCGGCATTGGTCGTCGCCAGCTTCTGGTCGCTGAACCTGCAGTGGTCCGCCTTCCTCGGCGCGGATGCGCTGGCCAGCATGGGCCGTTTCGGGATGAGCTTCTTCCCACCGCAGCTCGCGCCGGCATTCCTGGCCAAGACCGGCTGGGCGCTGCTGGAGACCTTGGCCATGTCGGCTCTCGGTACAGCACTGGCGGTCGTTGGCGGGCTGCTGCTGGCGCTGCCGGCCTCCGGGCAGGGCGTGGGCCGGGCGGTGGCGCGCATGGTGCTGAACCTGCTACGCAGCGTGCCCGAACTGGTCTGGGCCACGCAGCTGCTCATCCTCGCCGGCCTGGGCCCCTTGCCCGGCACGCTGGCGCTGGCCCTGCACACCAGCGGCGTGCTGGGGCGGCTGTTTGCCGAGAGCTTCGAGAACGCGCCAGCGGCCGGTGCACTGGCGCTGCGCCAGCGCGGCCTGGGTGAGGGCCGCGTGTGGCTGTTCGCCACGTTGCCGCAAACGCTGCCGCAGCTGGTCAGCTACACGCTGTACCGCTGGGARAACAACATCCGCGCGGCCAGCGTGATGGGCGTCGTCGGCGCCGGCGGCCTGGGCCAGATGCTGAGCTACCACTTGGGYCTGTTCCAGATGGCCGAGACGTGCACGGTGCTGGCCGGCATGATTGCGCTGGTCGGCCTCGTGGACGCGCTGTCCTGGGTCGCCCGCAAAAGCCTCACGCGATGATTCCTGAACCCCTGCAAGCCCTGCTGACCCGCTATTCGGTCGGCCCCAAGCATCTTGTCGAGCCCGGCCCCAGCGACGAGCAGCTTGCGCTGATGGCCCAGGCCGCGCTGCGCGCACCCGACCACGCCGAGTTGGTGCCCTATCGGTTCAAGCTGGTGCGCGGCRCCGCAAAACAAGGCATGGCCGCCCTGTTTGCCGACGCGGCCCGTGCGGCCGGCAAGGACGAGGAGGGCGCGGCCCTGGATGCCGAGCGTGCGTTGAAGCCGCCGATGACGGTCGCCGTCGTCGCCCGCATCGACCTGGGCCACCCGCAGGTGCCGGCCCACGAGCAATGGGCGGCCGTGGGCGGCGCCATCGCCAACTTCCTGACGGCGGCACATGCGCTGGGCTTTGGCGGCAAGATGCTCAGCGGCGCCAAGGTGCGCAACCCGGCCATCGCCGCGGCCTTCTGCGAGCCGGGCGAGACGCTGGTGGGCTGGATCGCCCTGGGCACGCCCGCGCGCCACCCCACCGGGCCGGCGCGCAAGCCAGCCGCGGATCAGGTGCTGGTGGAGTGGACCGGGGCCTGTTGACACTGCGGTAACGGGCCGCGTTGTGGCCAGAAAGGCCGCGAGCAAGGCGCAAACCGCAGCCGGGTTGGACACCCGGGGAGGATTTGCAACGCCGCGCGCGGCCTTTYTGGCSACAACCCTTCGGGAAGGCCCGCCRCMAGGGGCCACTCGGCGTTGCGCCACTTGCCCGCACGTCAGTGCGAGCGGCGTGCCGCGCCTTGATTGGCCCCTGGCGGCGGGCCTTCGCGACCCATTACCGTAGCGTCAACAGGCCCTAAACCAGACCGGTGAACTTCAGCACGTTCCAGAAGCTGATCTCGTTGCCGATCATCGGCACCCAGCCCGCCGGCGCGGCATGGCGGAAGGAGCGCGGGTCGGCGTCGACGATGCCGTTGAACACCTCCATCAGGATGCGCCCGCCCACCGGGCCGAGCTGGGAAATCGAGCACGGGCCGGTGACGTAATCTTCATCGTTCAGGTCGCGCTTTCCCGCCTCGCGCCAGTAGTCCAGCACCGGCTTCTGCGCCTCGGCCAGGATGTAGAACCACAGCGGCGTCTCGGTCAGGAAGCGCTTGTCGGCGCTCTCGATGCTCTTGTAGGTGAAGCCGTTGAGCCCTTCCTCGCGCACCATCAGATCGTCCGGGTCCAGCGGCTTCTCGTGCAGCTTGGCGGCAAAGGCCTGGCCGGTGGCGATGGCGTAGCTGGGCAGGTTGCCGCGCTTGAGGTTGAGCCCAGCCAGCGACGCGCCGTTGCCTACGCTGGGTGGCAGGGCGGCCAACGGGTCCACCAGCGACGGGTCGATCTTGTAGGCCCACTGCAGGCGTACGGCGGGGTTGTTCTCTACCGGCTCGGGGCCGTTCTTGACGGGAATGGCAAAGCTGGGCGTGAAGAAGCGGCCCCAGTCGTCGATGACATGCGCCTCGGGCAGCGGCTGGAAGCCGATCAGGCTGTCATCGTTGAGGTCGCCGCCGTCGAAGATGAGCTTCTTGGTCGCGCTGTTGAGCCGGTAGCCGCGCCTGACCATCGAGTGCCCGTAGCGGTAGGCCGCGCCGACGAACTCCTTGGGCAGCTGGGTGCGCAGCGTCGGCACGTAGAGGTCGTAGGCGGCGTCGCCGAGGGCCGCGCGGCGCTGGGTGAAGAAGTCGTAGGTGTGGGTGTTGACGATGCGCAGCAGGTAGTCCTCCAGCACGATGCGCTGGTAGGTCCAGGTGACCTCGGCGCGGGCGCGCTCGAACAGGTTGCCGGTGTCGCCGCTGGCGGCGAGCTTGGCGACCACGGCGTTGTGGAACTTGATCATCGCCAGCTGGATCTGGCAGACGATGGAGTTCTCGTCGTTGCGCTTGTCGCCAATGATGGCGCGGCCATTGGCCGGCTGGCGCATCAGGTCCTTGCCGCTCGGGTCGATCAGCAGCGTGGCGCCGTCGGCGGCGTACATGTAGGGCTGGTCCTGTGGGCCGGCGCCGTAGACGCAGTCCAGGTCCAAGGCCGGGTTGCGCAGGTTGGACGCGGCGTCCGTGGGTCGGGAGAAGGACGAGGTGATGTCCAGCGTCAGGTCATGGTCGATGAACTGGCCGAAGTAGGTGTAGCCGGCCGGCACCTTGAGGTTCTCCTCGGCGTCGGCGCCGTCGTTGAGTTCGTCGTCCGGCACGATCATCAGCGCGGCCAGCGCGTCGAGGCTGGCGTCGCTGAAGGGCTTGTGGTTCTCGGGCAGCAGGCGGGTGAACTTTTGTTCGCGGGTGCCGAGCAGGCCGTGGCCGTTGTTGGGGGTGGTCATGGCGGTCTCCTGAAAAAACGAGGGCAGAACGGCATGCTGAGCCGGTGGTGAGGACATTGAATCCTCAGCCCTGTGGAGAAAGCATCTCTGGCATGCTTCAAGCTAGGGGTTAGGTAGCCCCGATTGCCCTCAAGCTGTCGCGAAGCCAACATGGAGCTGCCTCCCCATGCTTGGCCACCAAGCTGACCAACAAGTGAAGAGAGATGGAACTCACTCCGAGAGAGAAAGACAAGCTGCTGCTCTTCACCGCAGCGCTGCTCGCCGAACGCCGCCGCGCGCGTGGGCTCAAGCTCAACTACCCTGAGGCCGTGGCCTTCATCAGTGCCGCCATCCTCGAAGGTGCGCGTGACGGCAAGACGGTCGCGCAGCTGATGAGCGAGGGCCGCGAGATCCTGACCCGGGCCGATGTCATGGACGGCATCGCCGAGATGATCCCGGAGATCCAGGTCGAGGCCACCTTTCCCGACGGCACCAAGCTCGTGACCGTTCATCAACCCATTGCCTGAGCCCTTCCCATGCGCAAAATGCTTTTGCTGCTGCCGTTGATCGGCGCTTCCGCCCTGGCCCACGACGGCCACGGCGCACCGGGTATCCACCTGCACGGTTGGGATGGCGTCGGCATGACGGCCCTCGTCGCCGCCGCCGGCTTCGCGATCTGGTGGTTCGCCAAGGGCCGCAAGTGATGGTGCCGGGCGAACTGATCACCGCCGAGGGCGAACACGAACTCAACCCGGGCCGCCGCACGCTGACGCTGAAGGTCGCCAACACCGGCGAGCGGCCCATCCAGGTTGGCTCGCACTACCACTTCGCCGAGACCAACGCGGCCCTCGGCTTCGACCGCGAGGCCGCGCGCGGCATGCGCCTGAACATCTGCAGCGGCACGGCCGTGCGCTTCGAGCCGGGGCAGACGCGCACCGTCGAGCTGGTCGACCTGGCCGGTGACCGCACGGTCTACGGCTTCCGTGGCCTCGTGCAGGGCAAGCTATGAAGATTTCCCGCAGGGCTTATGCCGAGATGCTCGGCCCCACCGTCGGCGACAAGCTGCGCCTGGCCGACACCGCCCTCATCATCGAGATCGAGCAGGACCTGACGCTGCGTGCCGGCGGCTACGGCGAAGAGGTCAAGTTCGGCGGCGGCAAGACCSTGCGCGACGGCATGGGCCAGTCCCAGCGCATCAACGGGCCCGGCCCGGGTGACGCGGTCGACACCGTCATCACCAACGTCGTCATCCTCGACCACTGGGGCATCGTCAAGGCCGACATCGGCTTGCGCGGCTGCCGCATCGCGGCCATCGGCAAGGCCGGCAACCCCGACGTGCAGCCCGGTGTGGACATCGTCATCGGCCCGGGCACCGAAATCATTGCGGGCGAGGGCTTCATCGTCACGCCCGGCGCCATCGACACCCACATCCACTTCATCTGCCCGCAGCAGATCGAAGAGGCGCTGATGAGCGGCGTGACCACCATGATCGGCGGCGGCACCGGCCCCGCCACCGGCACGCTGGCCACCACCTGCACGCCCGGGCCACATCACATCGCCACGATGCTGAAGGCGGCCGAGGCCTTCCCGATGAACCTCGGCTTCATGGGCAAGGGCAACGCCAGCCGCCCCGAGGCCCTGATGCAGCAGATCGACGCCGGCGCCATCGGCCTGAAGCTGCACGAGGACTGGGGCACCACGCCCGCGGCCATCGACAACTGCCTGAACGTGGCCGAGCTGACTGACACCCAGGTCGCCATCCACACCGACACGCTCAACGAGAGCGGCTTTGTCGAAGACACGATTGCCGCCTTCAAGGGCCGCACCATCCACAGCTTCCACACCGAAGGCGCAGGCGGCGGCCATGCGCCGGACATCATGCGCGTGGTGGGTGAGGCCAATGTGCTGCCCAGCTCCACCAACCCGACGCGGCCGTTCACCGTCAACACGCTGGACGAGCACCTCGACATGCTGATGGTCTGCCATCACCTGGACGCGGGCATTGCCGAAGACCTGGCCTTTGCCGAGAGCCGCATCCGCCGCGAGACCATCGCCGCCGAAGACATCCTGCACGACCTCGGCGCCATCAGCATGTTCTCGTCCGACTCCCAGGCCATGGGCCGCGTGGGCGAGGTATCCCTGCGTTGCTGGCAGACCGCGCACAAGATGAAGGTGCAGCGCGGTGCCTTGCCCGGCGACGGGGCCGGCAACGACAACGCCCGCGTGAAGCGCTACCTCGCCAAGCTCGCCATCAACCCGGCGCTGGCCCACGGCATCAGCCACGAGGTCGGCAGC
>NZ_JBFUMN010000089.1:0-13234 GCF_054049335.1 Roseateles sp. P5_E1 | reverse complement strand
GTCCGGCAGCGCCAGGAAGGTGTTGCCGCCGGCCCAGGCCAGGCCTGAGCCCATGCCGCCAAGCAGGTTGGCGGCTAGGCCGCTCTCGAGGTTGTAGTTCAGGCCGGAGAGGTCGCTCAGCGAGCCGCTGAGGTTGCCCATGCCGATCAGCACCGGCTCGGCCGCGCGGGATGGAGCGGCGAGGGCCAGCAGGGCGCTGGCGATGGCGGTGGTCAGGAAGGGGCGCATCGCGGGTCTCCGGTGTGATTGGAAAACCCGCGATGCTGACCGGCGCGCGTGACGCCGGCGTGACGCCCATTCAGACGACGGTTAGACGACAGTCAGCGAGACGTCGACGTTGCCGCGCGTGGCGTTCGAGTAGGGGCAGACCTCGTGGGCGGTCTTGACCAGAGCCTCCAGGGCGGCGCGGTCCATACCGGGCACGGAGATCTTCATGTCGACCTGGATGCCGAAGGCGCCGGGCTTGTTGGCGTGTGGGCCGATGGCGACGTCGCTGGTAATCGAGACCTCGGCAGGCAGGCTGATCTTCTGCTTGCCGGCGACGGCTTTCATGGCGCCAATGAAGCAGGCGGAATAGCCGGCCGCGAACAGCTGCTCGGGGTTGGTGCCCGGGCCGCCGGCGCCGCCGAGTTCCTTGGGCGTGGACAGCGTCACGTCGATGGCGCCGTCAGACGACTTGGCGGTGCCGGCGCGGCCACCGGTGGCAGTGGCGGTGGCGGTGTAGAGGGCTTTTTCGATGGCCATGGTGGCTCCTTTGGGGTGGTGGGGGAAGAAATCAGGCAGCCGTGTCGGCGGCCCGGTTGAGTTGCTGGCGCAATTGCGTGAGCCGCTGCGTCAGCGCGATGACCTCGTCCAGTTCGCAGGCGCTGGCGCAGGCGAGGTGGCCGGGGATGTCCAGTGCCTGCTCGCGCAGCTTGCGGCCCTGCGGCGTCAGGAAGATGTCGACACGGCGCTCATCGTCGCTGGCGCGGCGGCGCTCGATGTGGCCCAGGGCTTCCAGGCGCTTGAGCAGCGGCGTCAGCGTGCCCGAGTCCAGCGACAGGCGTTGGCCGAGCTGCCCAACACTCAGGTGATGGCTCAGGCCCCCGCCCTCCCACAGCACCAACATGACGAGGTACTGCGGATAGGTCAGGCCCAGCGGCGCCAGCAGGGGCTTGTAGATGCGGGTCATGGCCAGCGAGCTGCTGTACAGCGCGAAGCAGAGCTGGCGGTCCAGCTGCAGCCATTCGCCGCGGGGATCGGCGTTGGGGGGTGGGGTCTTGCTGCGTGCCATGGCCATTAATGTAGTTCGCAATTCAATTGCGCACAAGTTAAATGGTCTTTCATGCGACACCGGACGCTAGGGCGATCTGAGACGATGCGCCACCCCCAATCACAAAAGACGAGGAGAAACGATGCAGATGGTCGCAATCGTGCTGTCGGCGCTGGTGGCGCTGCTGCACCTGTATTTCCTGGTGCTGGAAATGTTCTTCTGGACCAAGCCGCTGGGCCGCAAGGCCTTCGGGCTGAAGGCGGACTTCGCCGAGCAGACCAAGGCACTGGCGGCCAACCAGGGCCTCTACAACGGCTTTCTCGCCGCAGGCCTGGCCTGGAGCCTGATGCAGGGCGCCGCAGGCGCGGGCAAGCCCTGGCTGGTGTTCTTCCTGGGTTGCGTCGTCGTGGCCGGCGTGTTCGGCGCGGCCACGGCCTCGAAGAAGATCCTTTTCGTGCAGGCGCTGCCAGGCGCGATTGCCCTGGCAGCGGTGCTCGCGATCTAGGCGTTCAGCGCCTCGATCTGCTCACCCAGCTCCAGCCAACGCGCCTCGTCGGCTTCGAGCTGGTCGCTGATCGCCTTCAGGCGCTTGCCCATCTCGGCAATGGCCGAGGCGGCAGCGCCTTCGGCGAGCTGGGCTTCGATGCCGGCGCGCTCAGTGGCGAGAGCATGCATGCGCTTGTCGATCTGCTCCATCTCCTTGCGCAGCGGCCGCGTCTGGTCGGCCAGCTTGGCGCGCGCCTGACCCGAAACCTTGCGGTCCTCGCGCGCGGCAGGCGCAGGCGCAGCTGAAGCCTTGACCACTGGCGCCGGCGCTGCCGCCGACTGCTTCTTGGCCGCACGGGCGGCTTCCTTGCTTTGGTCGAGCAGCCATTTCTGGTAATCGTCCAGGTCACCGTCGAAAGGCTTGACGACGCCGTCGGCCACCAGCCAGAACTCGTCGCAGACCTCGCGCAGCAGCGCGCGGTCGTGGCTGACCAGCATGACGGTGCCCTCGAACTCGTTGAGCGCCATCGACAGCGCCTCGCGGGTGTTCAGGTCCAGGTGGTTGGTGGGTTCGTCCAGCAGCAGCAGGTTGGGGCGTTGCCACACCAGCATGGCCAGCACCAGCCGCGCCTTCTCGCCGCCAGACAGGCTGCCGACTTGCTGGTTGACCATGTCGCCAGTGAAGCGGAACTGGCCGAGGAAGTCGCGCAGTTCCTGCTCGCGGCCGGCTGGGCCGACCTCGCGAGCCAGCCGCACCATGTGCTCCAGCGGGCCTTCGTCCAGGCGCAGCACGTCCAGTTCCTGCTGGGCGAAGTAACCGATGGACAGGCCCTTGCCCTGCGTTAGCCTGCCCGCCAGCGCTGGCTGGGTACCGGCGATGGTCTTCACCAGCGTCGACTTGCCCTGGCCGTTGGCGCCGAGGATGCCGATGCGCTGTCCGGCCAGCACCGAGCGGTCGATGTCGCGCACGATCGTGGTCGTGCCGTAGCCGGCTGACATCTCGTCGAACATCAGCATCGGGTTGGGCAGATTCAGCGGCTCGCGGAACTCGAAATTGAAGTCGGCAGACGCCAGCACGGGCGCCAGCCGCTCCATGCGCTCCAGCGCCTTCACGCGGCTCTGCGCCTGCTTGGCCTTGCTGGCCTTGGCCTTGAAGCGGTCGATGAATTTCTGCAAGTGGGCCACGCGGTCCTGCTGCTTGGAGAAGGCGGCCTGCTGCAGCACCATGCGCTCGGCGCGCTGCGTCTCGAAGCTGGTGTAGTTGCCGCCGTAGCGCACCAGCTTGCCTTCGTCCAGATGCAGCGTGACCTTGGTGATCGCGTCGAGGAATTCGCGGTCATGGCTGATGATGATCAGCGTGCCGTCGTAGCGCTGCAGCCAGGCTTCCAGCCAGACCAGGGCGTCCAGGTCCAAGTGGTTGGTGGGCTCGTCCAGCAGCATCAGCTCGGCCGGGCACATCAGCGCGCGGGCCAGCTGCAGGCGCATGCGCCAGCCGCCGGAGAAGCTGTTGACGGGAGCGTCGAGCTGCTCGGTCTTGAAGCCAAGGCCCATCAGCAGCGCCTGGGCGCGGGAGCGGGCGTCGAAGGCGCCAACGTCGGCCAGCAGCGCGTGGGCGTCGGCCATCGCATGGCCGTCGTTGGCGGCTTCGGCGGCTTCTAGCGCGGCGCGGGCAGCAACCAGCGGCAGGTCGCCTTCGAGCACGTAGTCGGTCGCGCCGTCCTCGGTCTCGGGCATGTTCTGGGCGACCTCGGAACGACGCCAGTGCTTGGGCACCTCGACCTCGCCCTTGTCGTTGCCCAGGCGGTGCGTCAGCAGCGCAAACAGGCTGGATTTGCCCGCGCCGTTGCGGCCGACCAGGCCGATCTTTTCGCCGGGCTGCAGCGTGGCGGAGGCGTTGTCCAGCACCACCTTGACGCCGCGGCGCAGCGTGATGTCGCGAAGTGTGATCATGTCGCCGCCTGCCGGGCCGCCCCAAAGGCGGCGAAGCCCCCTCGGGGGGCAGTGAGTGAAACGAACGTGGGGGCTGTCATGCGAGAGCCTCCTTCGTGACCAGGAGGACCTGGTCGTCGCCCGCGGAGGTTTCCAGCCAGACGACTTCCAGGGCCGGGAAGGCCGCCTCAAAATTCTCGCGTTCGTTGCCGATCTCGAGTACCAGCACGCCGTCGTCGTTCAACGCCGCGGGCGCAGCGCGCAGCAGCTCGCGGATGAAATCCATGCCGTCGCTGCCGCCGGCCAGCGCCAGTTCGGGCTCGGCGCGGTATTCGGCGGGCAGGGCGGCCATGCTCTGGCTGTTGACGTAGGGCGGGTTACAGAGGATCAGGTCGTAGGGTCCTTGCGCTCCGGCCAGGCCGTCGCCTTGCAGCAGGCGCACACGCAGGGCCAGGTTGTGGCGCTCCACGTTCAGCTTGGCCACGGCGAGGGCGTTGATGTCGATGTCCAGCGCATCCACCTCGACGTCGGGCCAGGCCATCGCCGCCAGTACCGCCAGGCTGCCGTTGCCGGTACACAGGTCCAGCACGCGGCGGCTGCTCGGGTGCAGCCAGGGGTCGATGCTGGCGTCGGCAATCAGCTCGGCGATGAAGCTGCGCGGCACGATGGCGCGCTCGTCGATGGTGAAGGGCACGCCTTGCAGCCAGGCTTCGCCGGTCAGGTAGGCGGCGGGCTTGCGCGTTTCGATGCGTTGGTCGACGAGTTCGTTGACGCTGGCCAGTTCGGCCGGGTTCAGTTCACGCTCGGCGTGGTCGTCCAGCGCCTCCAGCGGCAGACCCAGGCGCCACAGCACCAGCCACGCGGCCTCGTCAAAGGCGGTCGAGGTGCCATGGCCAAAAAACACGCCCGCCTGGTCAAGGCGGGCGGCTTGGGTTTCGATACAGGTGATCAGTTTCAAGAGCCGCGGACGTCCAATGTGATTTCTGTAAAGCTGGCGTCGTCGCCGGCCTTTTCTTCTTTGCGCGGCGCCGTGACCAGGCGTTGGCCCGGCGCTTCGTTCTGCAGCCGCCAGAGCAGGTTGGTCGGCGAGTCAGCGAACGCCAGGCCTTCCTCTCGGGTGATGGTGCCTTCGGTGATGAGCTTGGCGAAATGCTCTTCGTAGGTCTGCGAACCCTCGGCGATGGACTTTTCCATCGCCTCCTTCACGCCGGCGAAATCGCCCTGCTCGATGAGCTCGGACGTCAGCTTGGTGTTGAAAAGGATCTCGACGACGGGCACGCGCCCGCCCGTCGTGGCGCGCACGAGGCGCTGCGACACGATGGCCTTGAGGCCTGCCGCCAGGTCGTTCAGCAACGCCGGGCGGGACTCGGGCGTATAGAAGGACAGGATGCGGTTCAACGCGTGGTAGGTGTTGTTGCCGTGCAGCGTGGCGAGCACCAGGTGGCCCGACAGTGCATAGCTGATGGCCGCCGTCATGGTGTCGCGGTCGCGGATTTCACCGATCAGGATGCAGTCGGGCGCCTGACGCAGTGCGTTCTTCAGCGCGATCTGCAGCGACGCCGTGTCGCGGCCGATCTCGCGCTGGTTGACGACCGAGCGCTTGTTGCTGAACAGGTATTCGATCGGGTCCTCGATGGTGAGGATGTGCCCGGTCATCGTCTGGTTGCGCATCTCCAGCATGGAGGCCAGCGTGGTGCTCTTGCCGGTGCCGGTGGCGCCCACCATCAGGATGAGGCCGCGCTTTTCCTTGATCATCGTGCCCAGCACGCCCGGTAGCTGCAGGCTCTCCAGCGTCGGGATGTCGTGCGGGATGTGGCGGAACACACCGGCGATCGAGCCGCGCTGGCGAAAGCCTGACAACCGGAAGCTCCCCACGCCACGCACCGACACCGCCATGTTCAGCTCGCCGGTGTTGTCCAGTTCGGCCAGCGATGCCGGGTCGATGACCTCGGCGATGAGCTGGCGCGGCTGGGGCGGCGTCAGCAGCTGGTCTGACAGCTGCACGGTCTGGCCGTTGATCCGGATCAGCACCGGCATGTTGGCTGACAGATAGCAGTCCGAAGCACCCTTGTCGGCCATCAGCCGCAGGATGCGTTCCATGTTGCCGGCGCCGGGGCTGCTCATGATCAGGCCCGCAGCAGTTCGTTGATGCTGGTCTTGGAGCGCGTTTGCGCGTCGACCCGCTTCACGATGATGGCCGCGTACAGCGAGTAGCGGCCGCCATCCTTGGGCAGGCTGCCCGAGATGACGACGGAGCCGGCCGGGATGCGGCCGTAGCTGACGGTGTCGGTGGCGCGGTCGTAGATCGGCGTGCTTTGGCCGATGTAGACGCCCATCGAGATCACCGAGTTCTCCTCGACGATGACGCCTTCGACGACCTCGGAGCGGGCGCCGATGAAGCAGTTGTCCTCGATGATGGTCGGGTTGGCCTGCAGCGGCTCCAGCACGCCGCCGATGCCGACGCCGCCGCTCAGGTGCACGTTCTTGCCGATCTGCGCGCAGGAGCCGACGGTGGCCCAGGTATCGACCATGGCGCCTTCATCCACGTAGGCGCCGATGTTCACGTAGCTGGGCATCAGAACGACATTCTTCGCCTGGAAACTGCCGCGGCGCGCGACGGCCGGGGGCACGATGCGCACGCCGCTGGCGCGCAGCTGCTCGTCGCTCCAGCCCGCGTACTTGGTGGGCACCTTGTCGAAGAAGGTCAGCTCCTTGTCGCCCATGATGCGGTTGTCGTTCAGCCGGAAGGACAGCAGGACCGCCTTCTTGACCCACTGGTGCACCGTCCACTGGCCGACGCTCTCGCGGGTGGCCACGCGCAGGCGGCCTGCATCCAGCTCGGCGATGACGTGCTCGACGGCCTGGCGCAACTCGGGCGCGTTGGTGGGGTCCAGCGCCGCGCGGTTGTCCCAGGCGAGGTCGATCAGGCTTTGCAGTTCAGCGGTGTTCATGGGAGAGATTTCGTGAAGGAGACGATGCGGCGGGCGGCTTCGAGGCATTCGGCCTCGTCGGCCACGAGAGCCAGGCGGATACGCCCGGCGCCAGGGTTGCTGCCATTGGCTTCGCGCGCCAGCAGGCTGCCCGGCAGGACGGCGAGATTGTATTGAGCGAGCAGCTCCTGGGCGAAGCGCACGTCGTTACCGCCTGGAACAGCCGCCCAGAGGTAGAAGCCGGCATCGGGCAGGGCCACGTCCAGAACGTCAGCCAGCAGGGGCGTGACTTCGGCGAACTTGTGGCGGTAGCGAGCCCGGTTTTCGACCACATGGGCCTCGTCGCCCCAGGCCGCGATGCTGGCGGCCTGCACGATGGGGCTCATGGCGCTGCCGTGATAGGTGCGGTAGAGCAGGAACTTCTTGAGCAGGGCCGCGTCGCCGGCCACGAAACCCGAGCGCAGGCCCGGTACGTTGGAGCGCTTGGACAGGGACGTGAAGGCGATCAGGTTGCGGAAGTCGGGGCGGCCCAGCCTGGCAGCGGCCTCAAGGCCTCCCAGGGGCGCCTCGTCACGGAAATAGATCTCCGAATAGCACTCGTCCGATGCGATGACGAAGCCGTGGCGATCGCTCAATTCGAACAGGGCCTGCCATTCCGACAGCGGCATCACCGCGCCGCTGGGGTTGCCGGGCGAGCAGACATAGAGCAGCTGGGTGCGCGCCCAGGTCGCGTCATCGATCTGGCGCCAGTCGACGGCGAAGTTGCGCGTCGGATCGGAATTGGCGTAGGCCACCTCGGCACCGGCCAGCAACGCGGCCCCTTCGTAGATTTGATAGAAGGGATTGGGGCAGACGACGGTGGCGCCGGGTCGGCTCGAGTCGACGACGGTCTGGGCGATGGCAAACAGCGCCTCGCGGGAGCCATTGACGGGCAGAACCTGCGTGGCCGGGTCCAGCGTCAAACCGTAGCGACGCGCGATCCAGCCAACGATGGCCTCGCGCAGGGCCGGCGTGCCGGCAGTGGCCGGGTAGCCCGCCAGGCTCTTCATCGAGTTGCTGATGGCCTCCGCGATGAGGGCCGGCGCGGCATGGCGCGGTTCGCCGATGCCCAGCGAGATGGGCGCGAGGTCGGGATTGGGCGTGATGCCGGCGGTCAGCTCGCGCAGGCGCTCGAAAGGATAGGGGTGCAGCCGGTCGAGCCGCGGATTGACGGGAAAACTCATGCAGGCATGATAGGGCGCGGCCCGTGATCTGCAGCCTGGGGAGGCATGTGACGAAACGCTGTTGGCTGATCTGCGTGCTGCTTGCCGCAAATGGCGCAGCCCTGGGCCAGGCAGCCTGCCAGAAGGTCGTCGTGACGGCCGATCCCGAGTACCCGCCCTATGCCTGGTATGACGGCCAGACGCTGCGGGGCGCCAGCGTCGATGTGGTGCTGGCCGTGCTGCAAGCGATCAAGCTGCCCTATGAACTGCGCTATGTCGGGCCGTTCGTGCGCGTGCTGCAGAACGCGCGCGTCGGCGAGGTGGATATCGTCACTGAACTCAAGCGCAATGCCGAGCGCGAGCAATACCTGGCCTTCGCCGACACGCCCATCTTCACCAACCCTTCGTCGGTGTTTGTGCGAGCCGGGCAAAACCTGAAGTTCACCAAACGCGAAGACCTGCGCGGGTTGCGCGGCGGCGTCACGCATGGCACGCGCTTCGGTGACGGGCTGGACGAGTACATCGAGGCCAATCTCAATGTCGAGGCAGGGCCGGGCATCAAGGAGAACTTCCTGAAGCTCGACGCCGGCCGCATCGACTACTTCATTTCGCCACATTACCCGGCGCTGTCCCATCTGATCACCAGCGGCAACGAGGGCAAGTACGTTGCGCTCAAGCCCCATGTGGCCGAGGCGCTGAACTATGTGGGCTGGTCACGCCGAAGCGCCTGCCTGGGGCGGCTGCAGGAGTTCGATGCCATGCTCAAGCGCTATCTGTCCACCTTGAACGCCGGCCGCATCGTCGATGACAACCAGGACGCGTGGCGGCGCAACCCCATCATGAAACGCTGATCAGCCCAGCATCCCCGACTCAAACCCATGGGCCGGCAGGTCCACGCGGGGCGCTGGCGCCCAGCCGGGCTTGCGGTGCTCGGCCACGACATTGGTGTAGATGCCGCCGCGCACATACCACTTGGCCGTGATGCGGATGAAACGCGGGTCGGTGACCTTGATGATGTCGTCGAGGATGGTGTTGGTGACCTTCTCGTGGAAGGCGCCCTCGTTGCGGTAGCTCCAGAAGTACATCTTCAGGCTCTTGAGCTCCACGCAGAGTTCGTCCGCAATCATGTCGATCGTGAAGTGGGCGAAATCGGGCTGGCCGGTCAGCGGGCAGTGGCAGGTGAACTCGGGCACCTGGAACTGGATGACGTAGTCGCGTTCCGGGTTCGGATTCGGAAAGACCAGGATGTCCTTGCTGGGCTTGGTGGGCGGGTTCTTGGGCACCTCGCGCATCTTGGGTTTCTTCTTGGCGGCGGGGGCGGAGGCGGACTTCTTGGTAGCCATGATGCAGGGTCAATCAGAGAGGGTGCGAATGCTATCATCCGACCCCGTCGAAGCGCCCATTGAAGGCGCTTTTCTTTAGCCAAATCAAGGGCTTACGCGCGAGCTTCATGCGGCTGAATTCGATCAAGCTGGCCGGCTTCAAATCCTTTGCTGAACCCACGACCTTCCAGTTGCCTGGGCAACTCGTCGGCGTCGTCGGGCCCAACGGCTGCGGCAAGTCCAACATCATGGATGCGGTGCGCTGGGTGCTGGGCGAGAGCAAGGCGAGCGAGCTGCGTGGCGAGTCCATGCAGGACGTCATCTTCAACGGCTCGGGCAACCGCAAGCCCGCGGGGCGCTCCAGCGTGGAGCTGGTGTTCGACAACCAATCCGCCCGCGCCGGCGGCCCGTGGAACCAGTTCACCGAGATCGCCGTCAAGCGCGTGCTGACGCGTGACGGCACCAGCAGCTACTTCATCAACAACCAGCCGGTGCGCCGCCGCGACGTGCAGGACGTCTTCCTGGGCACCGGCCTGGGGCCGCGCGCCTACGCCATCATCGGCCAGGGCACCATCTCGCGCATCATCGAGAGCAAGCCGGAAGAGCTGCGCCTGTTCCTGGAAGAAGCGGCCGGCGTGTCCAAGTACAAGGAACGCCGCCGCGAGACCGAGAACCGTCTCAAGGACACCCGCGAGAACCTGACCCGCGTCGACGACATCCTGCGCGAGCTGAACGCGAATCTGGAGAAGCTGGAACGTCAGGCCGAGGTCGCGGCGAGCTATCGCAGCCTGCAGGACAGCGGCACGCTGAAGCTGCACCAGCTGTGGTTTCTGAAACTGCGCGACGCCGGCAACGAGGCGACGCGCGTCAAGGCGGCACACGCCGAGGCGCTGAATGCGCTGGAGTCGCGCACTGCCGAGCTGCGCGCCGTCGAGGCCACGCTGGAAGAAGTTCGCCAGGCCCACTACGCGGCGGGCGACGAGTTGCACGCGTCACAAGGCCGCTACGCCGACGCCCAGCTCGAAGTGAGCCGGCTGGAAGAGCGCATCCGCTTTGTCGTCGAAAGCCGCAACCGCGCGCAAGCCCGCCTGGCCGAGTTGCACACGCAGGACGGCCAGTGGCGCGAGCGCGTCGAACAGGCCAAGGCCGAGCTGGAAGGCATTGCCGAGCAGATTGCCGGCGCCGACGAACAGAGCGAGATCCTGGCCGCCCAGGCCGAGGAGCAGCAGGCCCAGCTGCCGCAGAGCGAGGACGCCGTGCGTGCGGCCCAGGCCCGAGCCAACGAGCAGCGTGCCCTGGTCGCCCAGGTGCAGCAGCAGATCCAGGTGCTGGCCGCCGAGAGCCGCAGCGTGGACGAGCAGGCGAGGGCGCTGCGCCAGCGCGAGGACAAGCTGACGGCCGAGTCGCGCGCACTGGGTGCTCCCGATCACGAAGCCCTGGAAGCCCTGCGCGAACGCAGTGCTGCAGCCGACGAGGCGCGCGATCTGTCCGACGCTCGCCTGCAGGAATTGGCCGAGCAGGTGCCGCAACTCGAAGAGCAGCGCCGCAACGCCCAGCAGGACACCAACGCCCAGCTCGCCCGGCAGTCCGAACTGACCGCTCGGCTCGAAGCGCTGAAGGCGCTGCAGGAAAAGGTCCAGACTGAGGGCAAACTCAAGCCCTGGCTGGCCAAGCATGGGCTGGATGGCCTGCAAGGCCTGTGGACCAAGCTGCATATCGCCCAAGGCTGGGAGAACGCGCTGGAGTCCGCGCTGCGCGAGCGCATGGGCGCCTTGAGCGTCGGCCGGCTGGACACGGTGCGCGCCTTCGAAGCCGACTCGCCGCCAGCTCGCCTGGCTTTTTATTCGACGCCGAGCGGCTCCATCGCCAACACGCACGAGACGCTGCCCAAGCTCAGCGAGTTGCTGCGCCTGAACGACGCGGGCCTGTCCGCGCTGCTGAATGACTGGCTGGAAGGCGTCTACACCGCGCCGACGCTCGACGAGGCGCTTGCCGCGCGCGGCAAGCTGACGCACGGCGAGCTGATCCTGACGCCGGCCGGCCATGCGGTCGGTCAGTTCTCAGTCACCTTCTATGCGCCCGACTCCGAGCAGGCCGGCCTGCTGGCCCGCGCCCAGGAGATCGAGCAGCTGACGACGGCCCAGCGCGCCCAGAACCTGATCGCCGACGAGGCTCGCCTGTCGCTGAGCCGCATCGAGCACCAGTTCAACGACGCCAATGGACGGTTGACGACGCTGCGCCGCGAGGCCAGTGAGGCGCAGACCCGCGCCCACCAGATCCACGTCGAGCTGCTGCGCCTCTCCCAACAGGCCGAAGCCAGCCAGCAGCGCCGCAGCGTGCTGGATGCCGAGTTGGCCGAGATCGCCGCCCAGCAGGAAGGCCTGCAGGAGCGCCGCGCCGTCGGCGAGGCCCGCTTCGAGGAGTTGGACATCCAGCTCGGCGACGCGCAGCAGCGCCACGCGGAGCTCGAAGACGGCACCATCGCCGCCGAGCGCAGGCTGGCTGATGCGCGCGAGCAATTGCGCGCGCTGGAGCGCCGCTCTCAGGAGGCGCGCTTCGCAACCCAGACGCTGGCTGCACGCCGCGGCGAGCTGCAGCGTGGCATCGAAACTGCAGAGGCGCAGATCGCCACCGTCGCGACCTCGGCTGCCAGCCTGCAGGGCGAGTTGGACACGCTGAACGACGCCGCGGCGCAAGCCGGGCTGCAGGACGCGCTGGCCGTGAAGGTCGAACGCGAGCAGGCCTTGGCCGCCGTGCGTGCCAACTACGACGACCTGAGCCTGCGCCTGCGCAAGGCCGACGAGCAGCGTATGGGTTTCGAGCGCAGCCTGGACCCGCTGCGCGAGGCCATCACCAAGCTGCAGCTCGAGGAGCAGGCCGCCCAGCTCGGCGGTGCGCAGTACCGCGAGCAACTCGAAGCGGCGGCCGTCGACCTGGACCTGCTGGCCAAGTCCATCGAAGACGGCGCCGTCAAGCTCTACGGCCTTCAGGGCGAGATTGATCGCATCAACCGCGAGATCGCGGCCCTGGGTGCCGTCAACCTCGCCGCACTCGACGAGCTGACCACGGCCCGCGAGCGCAAGACCTTCCTCGACTCGCAGTGCGCCGACCTGAACTCGGCCATCAAGACGCTGGAAGACGCGATCCACAAGATCGACCTCGAGACGCGCGACCTGCTGGGCTCGACCTTCAACCAGGTCAACGACCACTTCGGCCGCATGTTCCCCGAACTGTTCGGTGGCGGCGAGGCGCGCCTCGTCATGACGGGCGACGAGATCCTGGACGCCGGCGTGCAGGTCCTGGCCCAGCCGCCGGGCAAGAAGAACAGCACCATTCACCTGCTGTCGGGCGGCGAAAAGGCGCTGACGGCCATCGCGCTGGTGTTCGCGATCTTCCAGCTCAACCCGGCGCCCTTCTGCCTGCTGGACGAAGTGGACGCACCGCTGGACGACGCCAACACCGAGCGTTATGCGCGCCTCGTCACCAAGATGAGTGCGGGCACGCAATTCCTCTTCATCTCGCACAACAAGATTGCGATGGAAATGGCTGAACAACTGATTGGCGTGACCATGCAGGAGCAGGGTGTGTCGCGCATCGTGGCCGTCGACATGGACAAAGCCCTGGCGATGGCGGAGGCGGCATGAACGTTTCGTTGACCGAACTTCTGGCCATCACGGGTGGCGTGGTGCTGATCGGCGTCATCGCCCAGGGCGCCTGGGCCGCCCGCAAGGCGGGGCCGAAGCGCGCCGTGCCGTCGTTGGAGGAGCCGCATTTCGACGCGCCGCCCGTGACGGCGGAGGCGACTGCCGAGGCCGAGGCGCTGGAAGCGACGCTGCCCGCCGTGGCCCGCCCGCTGCGCCGGCCGTCGGCGCGGATCGACGCGCTGATTGACGCCATCGCGACCATCACCGTCGAGGCTCCCATCTCTGGCGAAATGGCCCTCCAGCACCAGCCCGGCAGTCGCCGCGCCGGCACCAAGCCGCTGCAAATCGAAGGTCTGAATGCCGCAACCGGCGACTGGGAACTGCCCGCGCCCGGCCAGCGCTACAGCGAATTCCAGGCCGGGCTGAAGATGGCCAACCGCAGCGGCGCCCTCAACGAGATCGAGTACTC
>NZ_JBFUMN010000088.1:0-13554 GCF_054049335.1 Roseateles sp. P5_E1 | reverse complement strand
CAGCTACTCATTGCCGCTGGGCACGCGTGGCTTCAACAAGGAAAGCGTCACCGACGCCCAGGGCCAAGTGAGCCGCGACTACCCGCGCCTGCAGTTCGGTGGCGCGCACCTGACCGACCCGGCGACGCAATGGTCGGCCGACGTCGTTGCGCGCGCTGCCCTGGGCCTGGCGGGCGGCCTGCTGGCCGTCGGGGTGATGGTCGTTCTGACCGCCGCGGCCCTGGCCCGTCATCACGGTGGCTGGCGCCACGGGCTGGCCGATCTTGCTGCCGACCGCACCTACTATCCGCTGCGCGCCATGCTGATCATGCTGGCCGTCATCGCGCTGCTGGCCGGGCCCGTCATCGCGCTGATGCCGCACTACCACGTCTTCGGCACCGACCGCACCGGCAACGACGTGCTCGTGCAAGCCCTCAAGAGTGTGCGCACCGCCTTCGTCATTGGCGCGCTGGCTACGCTGGCCACACTGCCCATCGCGCTGCTGCTCGGCGTGCTGGCCGGCTACTACAAGGGCTGGGTCGACGAGGCCATCCAGTACCTCTACACGATGCTGAGCTCGGTGCCCAATGTGCTGCTGATCGCCGCCTGCGTGCTGATGGTCCAGGTCTTTCTGGACAAGAACCCCGAGCTCTTCGAGACGGCCGCCGAGCGGTCGGACCTGAAGATGCTGATGCTCTGCCTCATCCTCGGCCTGACCGGCTGGGCCGGCCTGTGCCGCCTTGTGCGCGCCGAGACCTTGAAGCTGCGCGAGCTTGACTACGTGCAGGCGGCGACGGCCTTCGGTGTCGGCGACTTGGCGATCATGGCCCGCCACATCGTGCCCAACGTCATGCACCTGGTGCTGATCACGGTCGTGCTCAGCTTCTCCGAACTCATCCTGTACGAAGCCGTGCTGACCTATGTCGGCGTCGGCGTCGATCCGGTCATGAACAGCTTCGGCAGCATGATCAACCTGGCCCGCGCCGAGATGTCGCGCGACCCGGTGGTCTGGTGGAGTTTCGCGGCGGCCTTCGGTTTCATGGTTGGCCTGGTGTTGGCGGCCAATCTGTTTGCCGATGGCGTGCGCGACGCTTTCGATCCCAAGGCCCGCTCCACCCGGCCGCGCGTCTTCCAGCGCAAGGGGGTCGCCGATGCTTGAGATCGACGACCTGCGGGTTCAACTGGATGCCGACGCGGGCCTCGTGCGTGCCATCGACGGCCTGCATCTCGCGCTGACCCGCGGCGAGACCTTTGCGCTGGTCGGCGAGAGCGGCTGCGGCAAGAGCATGACGGCGCTGGCGTTGATGCGCCTGCTGCCCGAGAACGGCCGTATCGCCGGTGGTGCCGTGCGCCTGGACGGGCAGGACCTGTTGGCGCTGCCCGAGAGCCGCATGCGCGAGGTGCGCGGCGGGCGGGTGTCGATGATCTTCCAGGAGCCCTCGACCAGCCTGAACCCGGTCATGCGCGTGGGTGACCAGATCGTCGAGGCTATCGAAGCCCATACGCCGCTGCGCGGCACCGCGGCGCGTGCCAAGGCCATCGACTGGCTGGCCCGGGTCGGCATTCCCGAGCCGCAGCGCCGCATCGACGACTACCCGTTCCGCCTGTCGGGAGGGCAGAAGCAGCGCGTGATGATCGCCATTGCGCTGGCGGCCGAGCCGGAGTACCTGATCGCCGACGAGCCGACGACGGCGCTGGACGTGACCATCCAGGCGCAGATCCTCGACCTGATCCGCGACCTGCAGCGCGAGCGCCAGCTCGGCGTGCTGCTGATCACCCATGACCTGGCCGTCGTCAGCGGCATGGCCCACCGAGTGGCGCTGATGTATGCGGGCCAGATCATCGAGGTGGCGCCGGCCGCCGAGTTCTTCGCGGCGCCCAAGCACCCCTATGCCCGGTTGCTGCTGCAGGCTTTGCCCGGTGCTGCCCGGCGCGGCGAGCCGCTGGCGGCCATCGCCGGCATGGTGCCGCCGCTGTGGACGGCATTCGCCGGTTGCCGCTTTGCGCCGCGTTGCGACAAGGCCATGAGCCACTGCGCAACCACGGCACCGGCGCTGGCCGAAGAAGGCCCGCAGCACCAGGTGCGCTGCCTGCTCTACAGCCAGCCGGGCGAGGCCTTGCCGCGAGAGCCTGCGGTCGCCAGGGTGTTGATGGCAGCGGCGCCGGGGCTGGGCGAGCCGCTGCTCGACGTGCGCGACCTGCGCGTGCGCTTCACGCTGAAGGCGCCGCTCTTTCACCGAGGACCGCGTCATTTCGACGCGGTGGACGGCATCAGCTTCCAGCTGCATGCCGGCCGCACGCTGGCCCTGGTCGGCGAATCGGGTTGCGGCAAGACAACCTCGGGCAAGGCGATCGTGCAACTGCTGCGTCGCCAGGCCAGCATCAGCGGCCAGGCTCTCTTCGAAGGCCAGGACCTGTTCAAGCTGGCCGGCCCGGCGCTGCAGCAGGCGCGGCGCCACATCCAGATCATCTTCCAGGACCCGTTCGCGTCGCTGAACCCGCGCATGCGCGTCGCCGACGTGCTGGAGGAGGGCTTGATCGCGCTGCGCCCCGACCTCGACGCCACCGCCCGCCGCGAGCGCCTGCACACCCTGGTCGACCAGGTCGGCCTGCGCCGCGACGCCCTGCAGCGCTGGCCCCACGAGTTCTCCGGCGGCCAGCGCCAGCGCATCGCCATCGCCCGCGCGCTGGCGGTCGAGCCCAGGCTGATCGTCTGCGACGAGCCGACGTCGGCGCTGGACGTCTCCGTGCAGGCCCAGATCCTCAATCTGCTGCGCGAACTGCAGCGCGAGCAGGGCCTAGCCTATCTCTTCATCACGCACAACATTGGCGTGGTCGAGTACATCGCTGATGAGGTCGCCGTGATGCAAGCGGGCCGCATCGTCGAGCGCGGAAGGTGTGATGAAGTACTCAGACAGCCAACTGCAAGCTTTACGCAAGTTTTACTGAAGGCGGTGCCCCGGTTGGTCTCGATCACGTCGCGCGTAGACAACGGCTAGGGTTTGACACTAGGCCTCGTAACTCCGAGAAACCGTTTCGTATCAATGGCTTACCGCCGATTGGCGCGGTCCTAGGTGCATGTACGGGGAGGGGGGCGATGCTGCGACCGCACAAACTTCCGGCACCCCAAATCTGAGCTGATCGCTCAGGCCAAGGATCGGTCCTACCCGGGCCAGCACCGCCTCACCACAAAGGCGGGCATTCATCCATTCAGGAGTGTCAATGTTCAAAAAATCCATCATCACCAGCGCCGTCCTGGCCCTGGCCGCAACAAGCGCGCTGGCCCAGGATGCGCAGAAGCTCGAACGCATCGAGGTCACAGGTTCCAGCATCAAGCGCATCGATGCTGAAACGGCTGTGCCGCTGACCATCGTCACGCGCGAATCCATCGACAAGTCCGGCGCCTCGAATGTCCAGGAACTGGTCGACCGCCTCAGCTCGAACAACGGCGGTGGCCGCTCCCTCGGTGAGTCCATCGGCGACTCCGCCGCCACCGGCCAGACCGGCGCCTCGCTGCGCGGCCTGGGCCGCGAGCGCACCCTGGTGCTGCTGAATGGCCGCCGCCTGGCAATCTACCCTTTCGCCGGCGCCGGCGTTGACCTGAACGCCATCCCCCTGGCCGCCATCGAGCGCATCGAAATCCTGCGCGACGGCGCCTCGTCGACCTATGGCTCCGACGCCATCGGCGGCGTCATCAACTTCATCACCCGCAAGGATTTCCGCGGCGGTGAAGTGACGGCCGGCTACGAGCAACCCCAGGGCATCGGCGGCAAGATCGCCTCGGCACAGGGTGGCATCGGCTTTGGCGACCTGGCCAAGGACAAGTTCAACATCCTGGGCACCTTCAGCTTCCAGGAATACGACGTGATCCGCGCGGCGGACCGCGATTTCGCCAAGACCGGCAATCGTCCGGACATCGGCGTTGTCAAGTCTTCGGGCAACACCTTCCCGGCCAACGCCTACAACGCCACGACGGGTGCCTACATCCCCGGTGTCGCCAAGTTCCCGACCTGTGTGCTGCCGGACAGCTTCCCGGGCGGCGCCAACTGCCGCTACGACTACACCAGCAAGATCGACATCGTCCCCGCGTCCACACGCATCGGCGGTCTGGTGCGCGGCACGGCCGAGCTGAGCTCCGATCACCAGCTGTTCGCCGAGCTGTCCTACTCCAAGAACGAGATCATTCTGGGCTCGTCGCAAACGCCTTCGAGCACCACGGGCCGCGACGACTACCTGTACCCGGCTGGCGGCAAGTACTACCCCACTGCTGCCGTGGACGCGTCCAGCAGCAAGGGCTATCGCGGTGACCTCGTCATCGCCTGGCGCATGGTGGACGGCGGCCAGCGCCTGACCAGCGTGACCAACAGCATGACCCGCGCCCTCGTGGGTGCTGAGGGCCAGCTCGCAGGCTGGGATTACAAGGTCGGCCTGATGAAGGCCACTTCCAAGGCCAGCGAAGACTTCCTGACTGGGAATTTCTCTGACACGCAACTGGTGCGCGTGCTCAAAACCGGCAACGTGAATCCCTTTGGCCCGAACGACGCGGTCGGTTTGGCCTTGCTGAAGGAAGCCGAACTGCACGGCAACAACCGCGCCTCCAAGACGACGTTGAATGCCTTCGACCTGTCAGCAACGCGCGAATTGTTCGCGATGGCCGGCGGTAACGCCGCCATCGCCGCGGGTCTGGACATCCGCAAGGAAGAGTATCTGGACGGCTACTCCGAAATCGCCGGCTCCGGCGACATCGTGGGTGGTTCGGGCAACGCCGGTAAGGTGCGTGGAGAACGCAAGACCACGGGCATCTACGCCGAGCTGAACCTGCCGGTCATCAAGAACTTGGAACTGAATGCTGCCGTTCGTGGCGACCGCTACAGCGGCGCCAAGGGTGAGTCGCGTGATGGTTCCTTCAGCTCGCCCAATCTGTCGTCCACCAGCCCCAAGTTCAGCCTGCGCTGGACGCCGATGAAGGAACTGCTGGTGCGTGCCTCGGTGGGCAAGGGCTTCCGCGCTCCCGCGCTGGACAACCTGTATGCACCTTCGGCCGGCACCAACACGGGCGGCAATTTCACCGATCCGTACTACAACACCCTCAAGGGCTGCGCGCAGTTCCCCGATCCCAACTACTGCGACACGCAGCTGACGGTGATCAACAACAGCAACCGCAACCTCAAGCCTGAGAAGTCCAAGACCGCCACGATCGGCATGGTCTTTGAGCCGATCAAGGATCTGTCGATGGAAGTGGGTTACTTCGACATCAAGATCACGGACGGCATCAAGGCACTCAGCGGCGACGACATCCTGAAGGACTGGTTCTCCCACCAGACCGGCGCTACGACCAGCACCTCGGTCTACTCCAGCCGTTTGGTCAAGAACGCCCAGGGCTATCTCGACCACGTCGAGGCTTCGCTGGAGAACGTCGGCCAGGCCAAGGTCTCGGGCTTCGACCTCTCGGCCAAGTACCGCATTCGCACCGCGATGGGCAGCCTCACACCGAGCTGGGAAGCGACTATCGTCACCAAGAGTAGCGAAACCAATGTCGTGACGGGTGATGTTGAAGACACCTTGGGCAAGTACCTGCGGGGTGGCCCGGTGGTGCGAGTCAAGCAAAACGTCAGCCTCGACTGGGACACCGACGCCTGGGCAGGCGGCGTTCGCTACTTCCGTCAAAGCGGCTATCGCGACTACGACGAGGTGCGTCACGTGCCCAAGTACGACCTGTGGAGCCTGCAGGGCCAATACAAGGGCGTGAAGAACCTGGTCCTTACAGCCGGCGTCTTGAACCTGCTCGACAAAAAGCCGCCGACGACGGTCCAGGAAGACTATTTCCAGGTCGGTTTCGACCCGACCTACGCCGACGTCAAGGGCCGCAGCTTCTACGTGCGCGCCAACTACAAGTTCTGATCCGCATCGATCGAACAGAATCCAGCAGGCCTTCGGGCCTGCTTTTTTATTGACGTTCAACCTTTCCATGGACTACATCAATCCGGCTCTCGACCTGAACCAGCTCACTGCGCAGTTCGGCCGTGACCGCCGCCTACTGATCCGCGATTTCTTCAAACCGGATGTCGCCGATGCCTTGGCTCGCGCCGTCGAAGCTATCGACTGGAGCTTGTGCTATCGCGACGCTGAGGGCGACCGCCGGCTGACGGGCGAGCAACTGCGCGGGCTCGGTGAAAACCAGCGAAGCCATCTGAGCAACGGCATCATGGAAGTCGCTCGCCGCCAATTTCAGTTCTCCTTTTTTACTGAATCCCTCGCGGATGCAATGAATCGCGGCGAAACCGGGCTACTGGCACGTTTCATACGCTGGATGGCCGATGAGAACTTTCTGAACGTGATGCGCGACATCACCGGCGTGCGGGAGGTCAACCGCGTGTACGCCCAGGCGACGATGTATGCCCCGGGGAGCTTCCTGCTCGCCCACGACGATCACGTTGACATCGAAGACCGACGCCTGGCCTATGTCATCAACCTGACGCGGCAATGGCGACCGGACTGGGGCGGTCTGCTGAACTTCAGCGAGCGCGACGGCACCGTCAGCGACAGCTTCTTCCCGCATTTCAATTCACTCTCGCTGTTTGCAGTGCCGCAAACCCACTTCGTCTCCTATGTGCCGCCGTTTGCCCAGGGCCAACGCAACGCCATCACCGGGTGGTTGATTGCTGCTTGAAAGGGTGGCCTCGCCTGAACCCTCCGGCTTTGTCCGCCTTTTGTGTCCAGATGCATGTAATCGCGCTGTTTCGCTTGCCCGGGTTAGCCCCAGGAAGTCGTGACAAAAGCGACGGCTAAGATGCCGGCATGGCCAGATTTGGCCGGTGGTGTAGTCTCTCGCTGCGCCTGGTTCGTGGCGATGAAACGCGTGCCCGACGGCTCTACTGCCACCGGGCGTTTTTTTTGCCTTGAACAGGTGTAAAGAGGCTTTACACACCGGCGGCACTGCGTGTTTTCGACGAGGCGGAATCGTTGCTTCCGCGATTTAGAATCCACGCCCTTCGGGAACCAGTTCACGGCAGGAGCGCAACTTTCGCCGTGGCGGTGGCCGCTTGTCCGAGAAGAGTCATTGACTGTGATTTGTAGTTGCAAGAAGGAGCGCGCATGAATTTTGCGCAGGAGAAGCAGGGCGCATCCCGGTTCACGGGCTTCGGCATCGTCGTCCTGATCCACGTCGTGGCCATCTACGCGCTGGCCAGCGGTCTGGCTCGCGATATCGTCAAGAAGGTCACCGGCCCCATCGACGTCAAGGTGATCGAAGAGAAGGTCAAACCGCCGCCGCCGCCAGAGAAGGTGGTGCCTCCGCCGCCGGATCTCAAGGCGCCGCCTCCGCCTTTCGTGCCGCCGCCCGAGTTCCAGGTGACCGCACCCGCGCCGCCGGCCCCGGCCATCGTTTCCACACAGGTTCAACCGCCAGCCGCCGACATTCGCCCGGCGCCGCCGCCGGTGGTCGCTGCACCGCCTCCGCCTGCTCGCACAGGCCCCGTCAAGGCGGCCATGGTCTGCACCAAGATGGGCAAGCCTGAAATGCCGTCGGTCAACTGGAGCGGCGAAGCTCTGTACAAGGCTATCGCCACCGTGAAGGCAGGCCGTGTCACAGCCGTTGAAATCACCTCGCAGCGTGGTGGCGTGGATCGCAAGGCGCAGCGCGCCCTGATCCAGGCCATCGAAGCTACTCTGCGTGACACCTACGAATGCCCGGGCGATCACGTGTTCGAGCAGGAGTTCCAGTTCAAGATCGACTAAGAGACCTGCTTAGAACCCGGCGCCAGACCGGCGCTTTCAGAACCGCATCAAAACAGAATTTTTCCTAGGAGTTGACTCCATGATTTCTCGCATCACCGGCTTCCTTGCCGCCATCGCCATGGTCGCGACCCTGGCCGTTTCGCCTGCCCACGCGCAAGATCAGAAGCCGGCCGACGCCGCCTCGGCCGCCGTGGTTGACGCCGCCGCCGCTCCGGCTGCTGCCGCCTCCAAGCCGCTAGACAACCCCTATGGTCTGGCCAACATCGTTGCCCATGGCAACTTTGTCGACCAGGTCGTGCTGTTCATACTGGCCATGATGTCCATGGGTTCCTGGTACATCCTGGTCGTGCGCCTGTGGGACACGAGCAAGCTGTCCTCCGAAGCCAAGGAAGTCCGCGCCACCTTCTTCAAGAAGGCCAGCCTGGCCGATGGCATCCGCAGCCTGAAGGAAGAAAGCGCCTTCCGCTACATCGCCACCACCGCCATCGAGGCTTCGGAGCACCATGAGGGCGCCCTGACCGAGAACATCGACCACAGCAGCTGGGTGACGATGAACGTCGACCGCGCCGTTGCCGACGTCAACACCAAGATCTCCGCCGGCCTGGGCTTCCTGGCGACCGTCGGCTCGACCGCTCCCTTCATCGGCCTGTTCGGTACGGTGTGGGGCATCCTGAACGCGCTGACCGCCATCGGTCTGGCTGGCCAGGCTTCCATCGACAAGGTCGCCGGCCCCGTGGGCGCCGCGCTGATCATGACCGCTATCGGTCTGGTCGTCGCCGTTCCGGCCGTGCTGGGCTACAACTGGCTGGTGAACCGCAACAAGGGTGTCATGAGCCAGGTTCGTTCCTTCGCCGGCGATCTGCACGGCGTGCTGATGGGCAACCGCTCGGTCGCCAAGCGCTAATTCATCCCTGAGCAGCCGCTCGTAAAGGAGCCAATGCCATGGGCATGAACGTCGGATCCTCTTCCGGCGATGACGAGGTGGTCTCGACCATCAACACCACGCCCCTCGTGGACGTGATGTTGGTGCTGTTGATCATCTTCCTCATCACCGTGCCGGTGGTGACGCAGTCGATCGCGGTGAATCTCCCCAAGGAGACCAACCAGATTCGCGTCACCAAACCGGAAAACATCGAAATCTCGGTCAGCAAGGACGGCGACGTCTACTGGGGTACCAAGCTGATTCCCGACATGGAGGAGCTGGTCAAGCGCCTCGGCAAGGAGTCGGTCAAGAACCCGCAGCCCGAGGTCCATATTCGCGGCGACGACAAGGCGCGCTACGAGTCGGTCGGTCGCGTGATCTTCGCCAGCCAGCGTGCCGGCATCATGAAGGTCAACTTCGTCACCGAGCCGCCGGCTCGCAACTGATCCCAGGAGTCAAACATGGGAATGAATGTCGGAAGTTCGTCGGGAGATGGTGACCCCGAAGTCATGATGGACGTCAACACGACGCCGCTGATTGACGTGATGCTGGTGCTGCTGGTGATGCTCATCATCACCATCCCCATCCAGCTGCATACGGTCAACCTGGACATGCCACCGCCGAGCACGACGCCGCCTCAGCAAGACCCGGTCGTGCACACCGTCATGATCGACTTCGACGGCACTGTCTACTGGGATGAAGCTGCGCTGGCGAACAGCAAGGACGCAGTCGACGCCAAGATGCAGGAAATCGGCGCGATGCCGATCAGCGATCAGCCTGAAATCCATATCAAGCCGAACAAGCTGGTGGACTACGGCGTCGTTGCGGCGGTAATGGCCTCGGCCCAGCGTAACAGCGTCAAGAAGATGGGCATGGTTGGTAACGAGCAATTCGTCAAGTGACGTCTGCGGGACCGCTGACCACGATACTGTGATGCGCGCTGCCCGAAAGGGCGGCGCGTTTTTGCTTTGCAGGAGAGCAAGTTGAAGACTCTGAAAACCATGGTGGCCGTCGCTGTTGGCGCCCTGGCCCTGACCCTGAACGGCGCGCCCGGCGCGGAGTTCGGCTTCAGCCAGGCGGCCGCCCAGGACAGCGTGCGCAAGGAAGTCGGCACGCCGCTGACCGAGGCCAGCAAGTTGGTCAAGGCCGGCAAGTACAAGGAAGCGCTAGGCAAGCTGCGCGATGCCGAAGCCGTGGGTGGACGCACCGCCGGCGAAACCAACGCCATCGAAGGTGTGCGTTTCTCCGCCGCGATGGGCGCCAACGATCCCGACACGATGGCTCGCTCCTTTGACGTGCTCAAAGGCGCGGGCAAGCTGGGCCAGGCCCAGCAGCTGCAGTACATGGAGGCCATCGCTGGCACCTATCTGCGCAACCGCGACAACGGCAAGGCCCTGACCTGGGCGCAGCGCTACTTCAAGGAAGGCGGCAACAGCCCGACCATGAAGCAGGTGCAGCAGAACGCGCAGTTCCTGTCCGGCGACATGACATCGACCATCAAGGACACGCTGGACGAAATCGCCGCCGACGAGCGTGCGGGCCGTGCGCCACCCAAGGACAAGCTCAACCTGCTGCTGTTCGCGGCCCAGAAGAAGGGCGACGGCAACGCGGAATCCGTGGCGACTGAGAAGCTGCTGAACTTCTATCCGGATCCCAAACTGTGGGCCCAGATCCTGGGCGGCCTGCCGCAGAAGAAGAGCTTCGACAGCAGCCGCTACGCGCTGGATCTTTATCGCCTGCGCCTGGTCACGGGCAACATGTCGCGCGGTGCCGAGGACTACATGGAGATGGCCCAGCTGGCCGCTCAGGCCGGCTATCCGGAAGAGGGCAAGCAGGTCGTTGACAAGGGCATGGCCGCGGGCGTGCTGGGTCAGGGGGCCGAAGGCGCCCGCCACAAGCGCCTGGCCGACCTGATGGTCAAGAAAATTGGCGAAGCCAAGGCCGCTGCAGCGGCCAACGAGAAGGCTGCCGCGGATGCCAAGGACGGCAACGAGTTCGTTAAGCTGGGGCTGGCCAATGCCTTTGGCGGCAACGCCAAGAAGGGCATCGAGCAGATCGAACAAGGTATCGCCAAGGGCGATCTGAAGCGCCCCGAAGACGCCAAGCTCTACCTCGGCCTGGCCCACCAGCTGGCTGGCGAAAGCGCCAAGGCACAGGCGGCCTGGAAATCGGTCAAGGGCAATGAAGGCGCCGCTGACCTGGCGCGCCTGTGGGTCATCCAGTCGCGTTCAGCCAAGCGCTGATCGTTGGGGATCTCTAAATGAAAAGGGCCTGGTGCGAACCAGGCCCTTTTTCATTCCGCTGCCCGTTCGATACTGGTATTCCGGGCCGAGCGCTGGGCCTGCCATGGGCCAGAGGCCCATGGCCTTCCGTAGGCACAAGCAGTCCGCAGGGACTGCTTGTGTCCGACTCCAGTTCACCGAGCCGGCCCGCTTGGCGATGTGCTTGCGGCTCGATGCCGCAAGCATCGCCGTCCCCTCGGGGAACCGGCTGGGCGCGCCCGCGTGCAGCAGGGCGAGACAGGACGAGGGGCGTTATTTCGGTGCCAGGCGGATCGCGCCGTCCAGGCGGATGACTTCGCCGTTCAGCATGTCGTTGGTGACGATCTGGTGCACGAGCTTGGCGTAGTCCTCGGGCTTGCCCAGGCGGCTCGGGAAGGGGACGCTCGCGGCCAGCGCGTCCTGCACCTCCTGGGGCATGCCGAACAGCATCGGCGTGCCGAAAATACCTGGGGCGATGGTCATGTTGCGGATGCCGTTGCGAGCCAGGTCGCGGGCGATGGGCAGCGTCATGCCGACCACACCGCCCTTGGACGCCGAATAGGCCGCCTGGCCGATCTGGCCGTCATAGGCCGCGACCGACGCCGTCGAGATCAGCACGCCGCGCTCTCCAGTCGGTTCTGGCTCGTTCCTGGCCATGGCCTCGGCGGCCAGGCGGATCATGTTGAAGCTGCCGATCAGGTTGACCGTGATGGTCTTGCTGAAGGCCGCCAGCGGGTGGGCGCCATCCTTGCCGACTGTCTTGATGGCCGGCGCGATGCCGGCGCAGTTGACGAGGCCGACCAGCTTGCCCAGGCCCGTGGCTGCAGCGACGGCAGCTTGACCATCAGCCTCCTGGCTGACGTCGCATTTGACGAAGAGGCCACCGAGCTCGGCGGCCACGGCCTGGCCACGTTCGGCCTGCAGATCGGCGATGACGACCTTGGCACCGTGGGCCGCCAGCATGCGGGCCGTGCCTTCACCGAGGCCCGAGGCGCCGCCGGTGACGATGAACACCTTGCCTGCAATTTCCATGATGAGGATCTCCTGGGTATGGGGAACGGTTGACGTAAACGTCAATTGTGGACGACAAAAAAGCCGCGGGGCACGCGCGCCGCGGCTTGTTCTTGGGGTGAGAACGCTCAGGCCAGCGCGGCCAGGGCCTTCTTCATGATGTCGTCGACCGAACCGACGCCTTCGATGCGGCGGTACTTGGGGGCATTGGCATCGCCCGTGGCGGCCCACTGCGAGTAGTAGTCGACCAGAGGCCGGGTCTGGGCCGAATAGACATCCAGGCGCTTCTTGACCGTCTCTTCCTTGTCGTCCTCCCGCTGGACCAGCGGCTCGCCGGTCTCGTCGTCCTTGCCCTCGACCTTGGGTGGGTTGAACTTGACGTGATAGGTGCGGCCTGAGGCCACATGCACGCGGCGGCCGCTCATGCGTTCGATGATGGCGTCGAAGGGCACGTCGATCTCGAGCACGTAGTCCAGCTTGACGCCGGCAGCCTTCATTGCATCGGCCTGAGGGATGGTGCGCGGGAAGCCGTCAAAGAGGAAACCCTTGGCGCAGTCGTCCTGGGCAATGCGTTCCTTGACGAGGCCGATGATGATGTCGTCGCTGACCAGCGCGCCCGAATCCATGACGGCCTTGGCAGCCAGGCCCATTTGTGTGCCGGCCTTGATGGCGGCGCGCAGCATGTCACCGGTGGAGATCTGCGGAATGCCGAATTGCTTGCAGATGAAGGCAGCTTGGGTGCCTTTGCCGGCGCCTGGCGCGCCCAGAAGGATCAATCGCATGGGTCTCCTCGTCTCGTCAGGACTGTGAAAAAGTCCTGCATAAATCAGCGGTCAAGTATCGCATGCGGCCTTATCTGAGCCTGACGCCGCAGACCCGCGTCAACCCTCGATGAGACGCCTCACGCGCTCCAGATCCTCGGGCGTGTCCACGCCGGGGCCGGGCCGCTCGTCGCTCACATGCACGGCGATGCGCTCGCCGTGCCAGAGCACGCGCAACTGCTCCAGCGACTCGATCTGCTCCAGGGGGCTGACGGCCAGCGTGGGGAAGCGACGCAGGAAGCCGGCGCGGTAGGCATACAGGCCGACATGGCGCAGCGCGCCGTTGGGCTGGCCGCCGCCGTCGCGCCACCAGGCGATGGGCGCGCGTGAGAAATACAGCGCACGGCCGGCCTTGTCGGTGACCAGCTTGACGACATTCGGGTTCGCGAACTCAGAAGGATCGGTCAGCGCATGCGCGACGGTGGCCATCACGCAGTCGGCCTGGGCGGCCAGCATCAGTGCGCAGGCGTCGATCATGGCCGGTGCGATCAGCGGTTCGTCACCTTGCACGTTGACGACAACGGCGTCGTCAGCCAGCCCGAGCTGCTCGACGGCTTCGGCGAGACGGTCACTACCGGACGGATGGTCGGCCCGCGTCATCAGCGCGCGCACACCGTGGGTGGCGCAGGCGGCCGCGACTTCGGGCGCATCGGTCGCCACGACGATCTGGCTGGCACCGGACTCGGCCGCGCGGCGCGCCACGCGCACGATCATCGGCAGGCCGGCGATGTCGGCCAGCGGCTTGTTCGGCAGCCGCGTCGATGCCAGGCGCGCGGGGATGATGACGGTGAAGCTCATTGGTGCACCCTTCGGCCTGCGGCCT
>NZ_JBFUMN010000087.1:0-14282 GCF_054049335.1 Roseateles sp. P5_E1 | reverse complement strand
AGATGATCCAGCGCGAACTCGAAGGTGCCAGGTTGAATCTGCTCGGCCAGCACAACAGGTAGAAAGCGGGGACTGCGATCTACGAGCTTGTAGCGTGGCATTGGCTTCATCCGGCTGCAGCGTGATGACTTCGATCGTGCCGACACGCCTGCGTCGGTGACAGTCGGATTTACCGCATGTCGTTGGGTTATTGCACAGCGTCAACGTCAAAGCTCAGCGGGCGGCGAAGCCGTCCGCTGGAGCGAAAGGTTGAAGCGCATGTCAGCGGAGGCGTGTGCCATCTGGGTTGATCGCATCTTCATCCCGCCTTGTTGGGTAGTACCGCTTCTTGTGAGCCATTTCGTAGAAGAGAACTCCGTGGATTCCATTCACTTCGACCTTCGCAACTCGGCGCTGCCAAACCGCGGCGAACGCATGGTCTAGCCCAGCCTCGGGTGCGCGCGCCATCACTTCGTCAATGAACGCCACATCTTGACCGGCCGGAAAGATCATTGCGAACTCGTCGTCGGTCGCTGCAAAGATGTCGTAAACCGCGTTGTCCGCGCCATCGATGACTTGGATGTTCTTCATGCGCTTCAACGTGAAAGTGAGCGGACGCCGAAGGCGGTCCGCTCGAATGGCAGGTTAAAGCGCATCGACGTACTCCGATAGATGATCGAGTACGTGGCCTTGTTCTTCCGCGCGCCATTGCAGCCGTATTTGCCACTCCTGCGCGCCGTCCAGCGAAACGAAGAACGACATCCCGTCGTCATAGGGCGAAAATGAGTAGCCCAAGAACAACCACTCTTCGCCTCCCGGATGTGCGTGACCGTCGTGGTCCGAAAACTCTCGCTTCACACGGTACCGCTGCCCGGCCCGCAAAAAATTGTGGGAGCTGCCGCAGTTCGGCGCTTCATGGTTGCTCCAGGTCCCCAGCGGCTTTGGCCCGTAAGTCATCTGCGCTTTAACGTGCAAGGTCAGCGGGCGGCGAAGCCGTCCGCCGCAGCGAAGGGTTGGGCCTCACTGAGTGCCTCGGCCAGTTGGTAGCACTCCCCGACGCCGGGTACCGACGCAACCTCGAAGCCGCGACGCTCGAGAACTCGACGCAGCTTGAGGTTTGGTTTTGCGCAATGCACCGCGTGAACGCGCCAGTTGATTGACGCAAGATTTTCGCGAAGGGCGTACCTGCGTGCGAGTGCTGCAAGTGCAGGGAGAGCGCCTTCGCCCCCGCCGTCCACATGTGCCAGCTCCATAACCAAGGCAGCCCCTTCCACCTTGAAGCGCCCGAGCATGTTTGCTGAGCCGGCTTTGAAGACAAGTGGTTCGTCGCTGAGGACGATCGCCCGGAGATCCTCATTTGAAAGGGCCAGGATCTCGTCTGCTGTGTAGCCTTCGATGAGCAGCATGAGAGCGATTCCCTTCGGTTGTGAGGCTCAACGTGAAAGCTCAGCGGACGGCGAAGCCGTCCGCTGCAGCGACCGGTTAGGTCTTGTAGCTCAAGAACGACCGTGGTCCAACGACTCGAAGATTAAACACTGCCGATCCAGGTTTGAGATAAAGCCACCCCGGCTGTTGCCGGAACACGAGCATCGCAGCCGGAACATAGAACTCAAGTCGCAGGTTCCCTGTGCCAGCAGGTTTTGGTGTCCCAGGTTCCGCAACAGGTAACCAACCATCGTCGGCCCGCAAGCCCGTAGGGACGGAGAGTGCGTCTTGTTCCCAGCATTCGGCCTCGCCGACAGAAACCCAACGAATAACTCTCGCTGCGTCTGCCGGCAAGACGATCTCAGGCATCGCGAACAGGATTGCTTCTTCCTCGATGGGGGATGGCGTCACAGCAAGACCTAACGTTCGCGCTCAGCGGGCGGCGAAGCCGTCCGCTGCAGCAACAGGTTAGGTTTGGCGTTGCGAGTCATGTGTCGAAGCCCAACCATTTAGGTTCGCGTTGTACGTAGTCACAGCGCCATAGGCGCCGATCATCCGCCGGGCCACGGAACTGGATCATGCCGTCGTCTGGCCTATCAGGCCACATCAAGCAAACCACATCGACCTTGAGACTCGACACTTCCTCAACGAGACCCTTGAGACGTGATTGCGCCTGAGCTTCCATCGCCAAGAATTTCTGAATCCGGGCCGCGAACTCCGTCGGGTCCAGCGCGATAGCTTCCGCATGTTTGATAAGGGCACCGTCCGGAACCACCTCATCCGGTCCTTCCCCCAGATCCCCCGCAATGAAGAATCGAAACGGCGTGCCACCGTGGCCGGTCTCACTTTCCCAGCCGTCGCCATCAACTGAATAGACCAAACGCCCCAGTACCGGGTGTTCGACGACCTCGCGCACTGGCCGTCGGCCTCTCCCGAAGATGCGCTTGAACAGGGAGGTCATTCGTGAAACCTAACGTAGAAGGTGAGCGGCGCCACGCAGTGGCGTCCGTTCTAGCGACTGGTTCTCTGGAGCTTTTGCGGGGCACATTCCGACGGGTTTCAACGCACCACTCTGTGCGCAAAACAGCCCTCGCAAGGCTGATACGTTCACGCTGCGTTGCTGGCTCGTCCGCACCAAGCCCGCTTGGGCGTGCGCGCCTGCTACGCAGCGCAAGCTAGCAGTTTTTCGAYGCTGTATAAACATACAGTCTTTCGATTATCCTGTTAGGTTTTCTGTAGCAGAAGATCAAGGGAACGTGTTCTCGGGAGACAGCCGCTGCTGCCTAGGCAGGCAAGCTGCGCCACAACATCGCCGTGGTGAATCGTGGCAAGTGCTTGACTCACCTTCAGAATTTTCCAGTTGACTGTTGTTTTATACAGCATTAAATTTCCGGCAAAAGCGGCACGTTGTTACAAGTTCTCGCCGGGCCTGTTCGGCGCCGCTGGAGTGGTCATGATGCCAGTCAGCTCACTCAGTTCGCCAGCTCGGGGAAACCTGCGGCCTGCGCCATCGGCGGCGCTGCCGCCGCTTCGCTCGGTGCGGGTGCTTGACCAGTTGCGAGAGCGGCTGCGCCTGATGCACTACAGCCTGCGGACCGAGGAGGTCTATGCCTATTGGCTCAAGGCCTTCATCCGGTTTCATGGCATTCGCCACCCCGCGCAAATGGGCGGCCCGGAGGTCGAGGCCTTCCTGACGTACCTGGCCAATGACCGCAATGTTTCGCCCTCCACGCACAGCCAGGCACTGTCGGCGCTGCTGTTCTTCTACATCAAGGTCCTGGGGCAGGACTTGCCTTGGCTGAAGGAAATCGGGCACCCCCGCCGGCATCGGCGCTTGCCGGTCGTGCTCACGGTGGACGAGGTGGGTCGTGTGCTTGCGGGGCTGACGGGTGAACATCTGCTGCTGGCCCGGCTGCTCTATGGCACCGGCTTGCGCATCGCGGAGGCCCTGCAGCTTCGGGTCAAGGACGTGGACTTTGGCCTGCGCGCGCTGACGGTGCGCGAGGGCAAGGGGGCCAAGGACCGGGTGGTGATGTTGCCGCAATCCCTCGCAGCGGCCATGCGAGAGCAGTTGGCCCAGGCCCGCCTGGTGTGGGCGGGCGATGTGGAGGCGGGCACCACTGGCGTGGAGATGCCGCACGCCCTGGATCGCAAGTACCCGCGTATGGGCGCCTCTTGGCCCTGGTTCTGGGTTTTCCCGCAGGACCACCATTCGACCGATCCGCGCAGCGGGGTGGTGCGCCGCCACCATCTGTATGACCAGACCTTCCAACGGGCGTTCAAGCGGGCGGTCGAGCAGGCGGGCGTCGCCAAGCCGGCCACACCCCACACCCTGCGCCACTGCTTCGCCACTCATTTGCTGCAGGACGGCTATGACATCCGCACGGTCCAGGAGCTGCTCGGCCATTCAGATGTCGCCACTACCATGATCTACACCCACGTGCTCAAGCTTGGAGGCGGCGCGGTGCGCAGCCCGCTCGACCGGCTCAGCCCGGGGTAAGACCCGGATAGGCCCTGGGTAGTCCACGAGCGCCAGGATGTCGGGAACGACCGTTTCCGATACCGTTGCACTGACGCTATCGCCCCCTCTTTGCCATGGGCCTGTCCTGCCGCCGATATCTGGTCGATCTTGATGAACGTGTGGTTCGCATGAAGAACACGACGTTCGACGGCCTCATGCGGGATCCGGATTTGCACACCATGCCCGCGCTGGCGGGTCAACGCGTGCGGGTGGCCGAGTTGATCGTCGAGGTCAGCGGCCGCACCGTCACATTGTCCGCAGGGTGTATTTCGTGCTGACGTTCGACCCTCAGGGTCGTGTCGATACCGACCGGATGCATCGGCAGCAGCGTGCCCTGGCAGGCTTGGCGATTGACGCCGTGTTTACTCAAGCGCGACGGCCTCGCGAGGTGTTGGACGCTGCGGATCGCTTCGTAGCGCAGGGCGGGCGCTGGCAACCTACGCATGCATTGGCTCAGCGGATCGATGCTGCGGCCCTTGGCGGACTGTGATGCAGTCGTACGCGACCACCGCCGGCCACCGCTGGTCGCTGCGCGAATACTCATGGCGGCGCCGGGCTGAACTGGACATCGGTATTTCCGCTTTGGTCACTTTGCTGACGCCCGCGTCGTTCGGGCCTGCGGCCGCGATAGCTGTCGTTGACCGGCCCGGTGACTCGCCAAGCGCGGGCATCGGTGGGTGGCCGGTCCCGGTGGTCCAGCAGTCGCTCAGGCTGCGAACCGTTCAATGACCGTTGCCGCGGACAGCTGCCATTGGATCGCAAAGTCTGGGTGACAGCAGCCAGCCTGAAGGCGACAGCCGCTTTTCCGTGTGATCGACCAAGTGGGCTCCTGTTCCGCGAGCCCGGCTTGGGCTCAGCCCGGCGCCTTGACCCAGGCGTTGCACCAGCCGCTCTTCGCGACCTGCGCCTTGCGGCCGAACATCGCGCAGCCGCTCCACGCGTCGGTGGGTTTGGCCTGCCAGAACTGGCAGTTGGCGCAGTGCTGGCTGGCCTGGTGCTTGGGGAACTTGGCGGTGTCGACCTTGGTGGTGTCGTGCCGGTAGCCCAGGGCGACAGCGGTCTCGCTGGCTTCGTCGACCGGCGACGTCTGCGCGATGGCTGGGCAGGCGAGGGTGGCCAAGGTGGCTTGCATCATGAAGATGCGGCGGGTGGGGTGGGACATCAGGAACTCCAGGCGAGGATGCAAGACGAGCCCCTCAAGCGGCCGTCGTGGAACCGGCTTTGGCTTCGGCATCACATCGCTGCGCGATATGAGCCTTCACCGAAGCGCAAGCGCTTTGCCGGGCCACTGACGGCGCCCCTCGAGGGGGCTCGCGAAGCGAGTAGGGGGTGGGCCTATTTCGGCAGCTTGAACACCCAAACCATGCCGCCCTGCTCCAGGAAGCTGACCTTCTTGGCCACGTCGCCGCCCCACAGCGGCACGGCGCCGCCCCAGCCCGACACGACGCTGATGAACTGCTCGCCGTTCTGCTGCCAGGACACCGGCGGTGCGACGACGCCCGAGCCGGTCTGGAACTGCCAGACGACCTTGCCGGTCTTGGCGTCCGCGGCCTTGAGCCAGCCTTCCGGCGTGCCCCAGAACACCAGGTTGCCGGCGGTGGTCAGCACACCGCCCCACAGCGGCGCGCTGTTCTTGATCTCCCAGACGATCTTGCCGGACTTGGGGTCCACTGCGCGCAGGGCGCCGACGTAGTCGTCGTTGAGCGTCTTGATCGTGAAGCCCGCGCCCAGGTAGGCGGCGCCCTTCTTGTAGGCGATGGGTTCGTTCCAGATCTCCATGCCCCATTCGTTGGCGGGCACGTAAAAGAGCTTGGTGTCGGGGCTGTAGGCCATCGGCATCTGGTTCTTGCCGCCCAGGAAGGACGGCGACGAGAACACCGAGTTGCCCTTCTTGCCGTCGGCGCCGGCGGTCGGGTCGCCGGGGCGGTTCTCGGGCACGAAGTTGGGCCGGCCGGTCTTCAAATCGATGCCGGTGGCCCAGCTGATCTTCTTGACGAAGGGAAAGGCGTTGGCGAGCTGGCCGTTGGTGGCGTCGAGCACGTAGAAGAAGCCGTTGCGGTCGGCCTTGGCGCCCATGCGCTTGCCATCCTGGTCGAAGGTGATGAACTCGTTGACGCCGTCGAAGTCCCAGCCGTCGTTGGGCGTGCCCTGGTAGTGCCACTTGATCAGGCCGGTCTTCACGTCGATGGCGACGGTGGAGCAGCTGAACAGGTTGTCGCCCTGGCGCAGATGGCTGTTCCATGGCGCGGGGTTGCCGGTGCCGAAGTAGGCGAGGCCGGTCTTGGGGTCGTAGGTGCCGCCCAGCCAGGTGGCCGCGCCGCCGGTCTTCCACAGGTCGCCGGGCCAGCTCTTGCCCTGCGTGCCGGAGATGCCGTTCTCGTGYTTCACGCCGGCCTTGTCCCAGGTGTAGCCCATGTGGCCTTCGACGGTGGGGCGGGTCCAGACCATCTTGCCGGTCCGGGGGTCGCGCGCTTCCACACGGCCGACCACGCCGAACTCGCCGCCCGACACACCCGTCAGCAACAGGCCCTGGGCAATGATGGGTGCAGCCGTGGCCGAGTAGCCGGCGGCGTAGTCGTCGATCTTTTCCTTCCACACCACGTCGCCGGTGGCCTGGTCCAAGGCCACGAGCTGGGCATCCAGCGTGGCGAAGATGACGAGGTTGTCGAACAGGGCCGCGCCGCGGTTGACGACGTCGCAGCAGGGCATGATGCCGTCGGGCAGGCGGTGCTCGTACTTCCACAGCTTGGCGCCGGTGGCGGCGTCCAGCGCAAAGATGCGCGAGTAGGAGGCCGTCACGAACATCTTGCCGTTGTGGATCAGCGGCTGCGACTCCTGACCGCGCTGCTTCTCGCCGCCGAAGGAGAAGGCCCAGACCGGCGACAGCTTGGCCACATTGCCCACGTTGACCTGCTTGAGCGTCGAGTGGCGCTGGCCCTGAGTGCCCAGGCCCCAGGACAGCACTTCCTGGCCCGACTTGGCCGAGGCCTCGATCATCTGGTCGGTCACGGCGGCGGCAGCACTGCCGGCGGCCAACAGGCCGAAGCTCACGGACAGCAGTGCGGCGAGAGGGTTGAGTTGCATGGCGTTGTCTCCTTTGTTGATGGATATGCACCGCCAAGCCGAGGCGGCGTGCGGATGGCCGGTCAAGGCGCAAGCTCCATGCCAGTTGAATTCGCGCAGTTTTCGCGGCGGGATGGAGCAATGCGGCGGCGCGCTGGCAGGGTTGCACCGGAGCCGGTGTCAGCGCGGTGAGCAGGCTGCGCCGCGCTGTGACAGCGGGCGGCTGGAGCACTGCCGGCAGGTGCCGCGGCCTGTGTTTGCGCAGCACTGTGCCGTCCTGTGCCGGACTGCTCCAGCCTGCAACAGCCCAAGGGTGATTTCCCTTGGCTGCGACCCTTGCAGCGGGCTCTGGCGTGCCCGCCGCGTGCTGGCACGGGTTCTGCGTTGATGGACATGCCTCAACCCATTCGCAGGAGACAAGCCATGACTGTTTACGCCGCCCCCGGTGCTGCCGGCGCCAAGATCGCCTACAAGGCGCGTTACGACAACTTCATCGGCGGCAAGTTCGTGCCGCCCGTGGAGGGCCAGTACTTCGACGTCATCACGCCCATCAGCGGCAAGGTCTACACCCAGGCCGCGCGATCGAGCGCCGCAGACATCGAGCTGGCGCTGGACGCCGCCCACGCCGCTGCCGCGAGCTGGGCGGCCGTGCCGCCGGCCGACCGCGCCAACCTGCTGCTGAAGATCGCCGACCGCATCGAGCAGAACCTGGAGCTGCTGGCCTACGCCGAGACCGTGGACAACGGCAAGCCCATCCGCGAGACGTTGAACGCCGACATCCCGCTGACGGTGGATCACTTCCGCTACTTCGCGGGTTGCGTGCGTGCGCAGGAAGGCGCGCTGTCCCAGATCGACGGCAACACCATCGCGTACCACTTCCAGGAGCCGCTGGGCGTCGTCGGCCAGATCATTCCGTGGAACTTCCCCATCCTGATGGCGGCATGGAAGCTGGCGCCTGCCCTGGGCGCGGGCAATTGCGTGGTGCTCAAGCCCGCGGAGAGCACGCCGGTCAGCATCCTGGTGATGGCCGAGCTGATCGCCGACCTGCTGCCGCCGGGTGTGCTGAACATCGTCAACGGCTTCGGCCGCGAGGCCGGCATGCCGCTGGCCACCAGCAAGCGCATCGCCAAGATCGCCTTCACCGGCAGCACCGCTACCGGCAAGGTCATCGCGCAGGCGGCGGCCAGCAACCTGATCCCGGCCACGCTGGAGCTGGGCGGCAAGAGCCCCAACATCTTCTTCGAGGATGTGATGGCCGAGGACGACGCCTTCCTGGACAAGGCCATCGAGGGCCTGGTGCTGTTCGCGTTCAACCAGGGTGAGGTCTGCACCTGCCCCAGCCGCGCGTTGATCCAGGAATCGATCTACGACAAGTTCATGGCGCGGGCACTCAAGCGCGTGGCCGCCATCAAGCAGGGCAATCCGCTGGACACCGACACGATGATGGGCGCGCAAGCCTCGGCCATGCAGATGGACAAGATCCAGACCTATCTGGCCCTGGGCAAGGAAGAAGGCGCCAAGGTGCTGATCGGCGGCGACCGCGCGCAGCTGGGCGGCGACCTGGCGGGCGGTTACTACATCCAGCCGACGCTGTTCCAGGGCAACAACAACATGCGCATCTTCCGCGAGGAGATCTTCGGCCCGGTGCTGGCCGTCACCACCTTCAAGACCGAGGCCGAGGCGCTGCAGATCGCCAACGACACGCCCTACGGCCTGGGCGCCGGTGTGTGGAGCCGCGACGGCAGCCGCGCCTACCGCATGGGCCGCGCCATCCAGGCCGGCCGCGTGTGGACGAACTGCTATCACGCCTATCCGGCGCATGCGGCGTTTGGCGGCTACAAGSAGTCCGGCATCGGCCGCGAGACCCACAAGGCCATGCTGGACCACTACCAGCAGACCAAGAACCTGCTGGTCAGCTACAGCCCGAACGCATTGGGCTTTTTCTGAGCGGAGCCGGGGCGGCKTAGGCCGCCCCTTTGCGATGACGGATTCCATTTCCCGCGTGCAGGCCACGGAGGCCGCGCAGGAGCTGATCGCGCAGTTGCGCGAACTGCGCGGCGAGCTGCTGTTCTACCAATCGCACGGCTGCTGCGCCGGAAGCGCGCCGATGTGCTTTGCCGTGCACGAGCTCAAGCTGAACGCCGGCGACCGCCAGTTGGGCGAGGTGGGCGGCGTGCCAGTCTATGCCAGCGAGGGCCAGTGCGACTACTTGGCCGGCCTGCAGATGACGCTGGACGTGGCGCCGGGCAACAGCGGCAGCTTCGGCCTGGAGGATGGCTCGGGCCCGCACTTCATCGCCCCCTTCCGGCTGTGGACGGACGAGGAGGTGGTGCGTCTGGTGGCTATCGATCCCACGTCGTCCGCCAGCGGCACGCGTTCTCGGAGAGCTTGGCGATGCTGATCCGGCTTTTGAGGACGGAGCAGACGGATCGAGCGGCATCGGCAACCTGGCCGTCGCGCTGCAGTATCCCGGCGACGATCAGGTGTTCGCCGGTGTGTTCGAGGAGGGTGACTGGGCGGCCGTCCGCATCGCAGATCGGTGGCTCGGGAAAGTAGCTTCCCAGGGCATCGATGCCAGCCTGGCATTGCGTGAGAGCCTGCTTGTAGTCGGCTTGCTCGATCAAGGCCTGCCCGCGGCTCAGATGCATCGCAACGGCCTGTGTCTTGGCGTTGTGGGCCCTGCTGGCGCAGCCCGAAGTCGCCAGCAAGGCGCAGGCTGTCGTGAGCATCCACATCGAGCTGGGTTTCATGTGCAGGCGGTGCGTTGAATCGCTGCGCATGCTACGAGACCCGCGGGTCTCGTGAACCCAGATCGTGAACGCGCCGTCAGTGGCGGCGGCGCACCAGCGGCAGCAGGCCCAACGCCAGCGCGGCCAGCGGCAGCGAGCCAGGCAGGGGCAGCTGATTGGTCGTGCGCATGGCCACCCGCAGGTTGTCCAGCCCCGTCTCCTCGTTGCCGCCGTTGCCTTCATGCGCTTCGGTCCAGCGGAAGGCCGCGATGGCACCGGTCGAGATCACGCCAACGAAGATGGGCGCKCCGCTGCCGCCGGAGATGGCGAGGTCCTGCGTCGTGCCGTCAGCGAAGAGGAAGGACAGCAGGCCCTGGTCGACCGCGGTGCTGGGCACGCCGGGGCTGGATTCGAAGGCCGTGATGTCCAGCGCGGCGGCCAGGAAGGGCAGCGCGTAGTGGCCTTCGAAATAGGCATTGCCAAGGTTGCGCGCGCCAAAGGCCGTGGCCGTCTGCGCGAAGGCTTGCATCGGGCCGAGGTTGCTGGTCAGCGTGACGCCGGGCAGCACCGCCACGCCCGTCAGATAGGTGCCGGACGAGTAGCCGGAGAAGTCCTGCGTCTGCGCCGCCCCGCTGATGGCGCCCTGCCACGCCGCGAGGCTGTTGTAGACGGACACGCTGGCGGCCTGGGCCACGCCCAGGGTGGACAGGGCAAGAGCAAGGAGGGCACGGCGCATGGGGGGTCTCCCGAGGGGTGTTGCACCATTGGGCGACCGAAGCCCTGCCGGCGCCCACCCCAAACCCTGGGGGGCGCCCCGCAGATGAAGGGGGCAGCCGGCAGGCCGCAGGCGTGCCCCGCGGCGGGCAAAGGGCATGGGCTTGGCGCCATCATCTGGCCCCGCCTAAGCAACCCCTGCCGCCATGACCGAAACCGCTGCACGCCGCGTCCTCATCCTCCTCGCCAGCACCCGCGCCGATGGCAACGCCGAACTGATGGCCCGCGCCGCGGTGGCGGCGTTGCCCGCCGGCACCGAGGTGCGCTGGCAGCGCATGGCTGAATTGGCCCTGCCGCCCTTCGAGGACATCCGGCACAGCGTTGGCCAGTACCCGGCCCCCACTGGCGACCTCGCCCGCCTGCTGGACGACACCTTGTGGGCGACGGACCTCCTCGTCGCCTCGCCGCTGTACTGGTACAGCCTGCCCGCACCGCTCAAGCTCTACCTTGACCACTGGAGCGCCTTCATGCGCGTGCCGGGTCTGGACTTCAAGCCGCAGATGGCCGGCAAGGCGATGTATGTGCTGTGCGCCACCAGCAGCGGCGACGAGCCCCACCTGGCTGCGCCCCTGGTGGACAGCCTGCGCTTCAGCGCCGGCTACATGAAGATGCGCTGGGGCGGCGCCGTGCTGGGCGACGGCACGCGGCCCGGCGACGTGCTGAAGGACGAGGCCGCGATGGCCGCTGCGGCGAAGCTGCTGGCGGCGTGATCGCCATGACCTCAGACTGGCGACTGACCGATCCGTTAGGCTCGGGCCTATGCTGCACTTTCGCCCGCTGTTCCCGCAGGACCAGTCCACGCTGTGGGACTGGCTGCACATCGCGCTGTGGGACCCGCCGCCCGCGCCGCTGCGCCCGCGCGAGGTGCTGGACGACCCTGGCGTGCGTATCTATGCCGAGGACTGGGGACGGCCCACCGACATCGGCCTTGTCGCCGTGCAAGAAGGTGCGGACGCGGGCGCCTGCTGGATGCGCGTGCTGCCCGAGGGTGTGGGCCTGGCGTCGGTGGATGCGGGCACGCCGCAGTTGGGCATTGGCCTGTGGCCGGCCTTCCAGCGCCAGGGCATCGGCAAGGCGCTGATGCTGGCGGCGCTGGACGCCGCCTGGCGGGCGGGCCATGCCCAGGTCGCGCTGACCGTTCATCCCGAGAACCCGGCGCGGCGCATGTACGCGGCCTGCGGTTTCGAGGAGGCGGGGCTGCGCGGCACGTATCACCTCATGGTGGCGCGCCGCCCTGCCTGAGCCGGCTTACTTCTGGCCAGTGCAGTTGGCGTAGAAGCTGACGGTGGCCGGCCAGTCCGAGAACACGCCGATCACGCCGACCTGCTCGGCCAGCACGTCCAGCATGCGGAACATGTCGCCCTCGCGGGTGATGGCGCTGTCATAGGTCTGGTAGTAGGAGCCGTTGTTGCCGTCGGCCAGGATGCCGCTGCGCTCCAGCGACCAGGTGATGATGTCCAGGCCGGCGGCCTTGGCGTTGCGCGCGTACTGCGAGGGCAGGATGTTGCCGCTGGTGTCGGCCGCCAGCAGCACCCACAGCGGCGGCGCGACGATGCGCACGCCCTGGGCACGGTAGGCCTTGAGCTGTTCGGCGGTGGGCACGTCGGCGGGCACGTTGGCGTCATCGAGGTAGACGGCCTGACGACCAAAGGCCGGCTCGTTCTTCACCCAGTACAGGATGTCGTTGAGGTCGAAGCTCTGCGCCCACACGTCGCGCGCCGGCACGCCCGCGGCCTTGTGTTCGTCGATCATCTTCTGCGCATAGGCGGCCTGGCTGAAGCCGTCGAAGGGCATGGGCACGCTGGGCGACTTCAGCTCGGGTGTCATCTTCACGCCGAGCTGCTTGAACAGCGCGATGGCTTCCTTCAGCGTCAGCAGCGTGCCGCTGGTGGGGCCGGCGTAGAGGTCGGTGCGGAAGTTCGGCGTGCCGGCCATGTACTCGGCTACCGTGCGGCCGCGCGGGTTGAAGGCGTCCATCTTGCCGCGCAGCGTCTTGAACTCGGCCAGCGTCAGCTCGCTGGTGCGGCATTCGGCGGCGGCCGGTGCAACCAGAGTGCCGGCGGCGTCGAAGGCGGCCGGCGTGAAGGGCTTGATGCATTTGCTCGCCAGCGGCGTGGCGAGGATGTTGGTGGTCGTGTGCAGGTCGTTCTGCGCATGGCGGCAGACCAGCTCCTTGTCCTTGGTGAAGGTCACGTCGCACTCGACGATGCCGGCGCCCATGCGTGCGGCGGCCTCATAGCTCTCCTTGGTGTGCTCGGGGAACTGCAGCGGCGCGCCGCGGTGGCCGATGGAGAACAGCGTGGGCCTGTAGCTTTCGCGCGAGGCGGCGCAATGCTGCAGGCGCTTCTTCAGCGGGCTGTCGTTCATCTCGTTGACGAGGAAGAAGGGGCGCGGGCCGAGCTGCACGCTGGCGATGCCGGTGTTGCCGCCGCGGCGGTCACCGTCGGCATCGTGGGCCCAGGCGGGCAGGCTGGCGGCGGCAAGCAGCAGCAGTGCGAGGCGGGTGAAGGTGCGGCGCATGAGATGTCTCCGTTGGTTCAAGCCCGGCAGGCTAGGCAGCCGCCGTGAAGCCGGCATGACAAAGGCGGCCGGGCGCGCAAGCTAGGGACGGTCTGCATAAACCCCCGGGCAAGTCTGCTACCGCGAGGGCTGARCGGCTGAGACGATGGAGGCCATGAAGCAGACGAGTCTGGGCCTGGGGCAATCGAACAAACGAACGCGGCGGCGGGTGTTCCTCGAAGAGATGGACCRCGTGGTGCCGTGGTCGGAGCTGGTGGCGCTGATCAGCCCGTTCATGCCCGAAGGCCGACGCGGCCGGCCGCCGCCGTTTGCGGTGGAGGTGATGCTGCGGGTTCATTTCATGCAGCAGTGGTTCAACCTCAGCGACCCGGCGATGGAAGAAGCGCTGCACGACATGGCGCTGTTCCGCGACTTCGCTGGTCTGGGCGGCTGGGACGAGCGCGTGCCCGACGAGACCACCATCCTGCGCTTTCGACGCGTGCTGGAGAAGCACAAGCTGGCGCCTCAGATTCTTCAGACCATCAACGAGCTGCTGCGCAGCAAGGGGCTGATGCTGCGAGCCGGCACGGTGGTGGACGCCACGCTGATCGCCGCACCGAGTTCGACCAAGAACGCCAGCGGCGAGCGCGACCCGCAGATGAAGCAAAGCCAGAAGGGCAACCAATGGTTCTTCGGCATGAAGGGCCACATCGGTGTGGACGCGGAGTCGGGCCTGGTGCACACGGTGCGCGGCACGGCCGGCAGCGKCAACGACGTGGTCGAGGCCAATGCGCTGCTGCACGGTGAGGAGAGCGAGGCCTTCGGCGACGCCGGCTACCAGGGCGCGCACAAGCGAGCCGACGCCAAGCCGGGCGTGCGCTGGAACATCGCCATGCGCCCGGGCAAGCGCCGGGCGCTGGACAAGAGCCRGGAATCGAATCGACTGATTGACGAACTGGAGCGCCTGAAGGCCAGCATCCGGGCCAAGGTGGAGCACCCGTTCCGGGTGATCAAGCGCCAGTTCGGCCATGTGAAGGTGCGCTACCGGGGGCTGGCCAAGAACACGGCACAGCTGCACACGTTATTCGCGCTGTCCAACCTGTGGATGGTGCGCCGCCAATTGGGTGGGGTGCAGGCGTGAGTGCGCCTGCAAGGCGCGAAATCCGCCGCTGTGGCGGCAAGGACGCCGCGAAACGCGGCGATATCCCACGTCGATGAGACCACCCGTTTCAAAACCCCGCCTCAGATCAAGGCCGGCGCAGATGCGGGTGCTTTGTGCAGACCTTCCCTAG
>NZ_JBFUMN010000086.1:0-14615 GCF_054049335.1 Roseateles sp. P5_E1 | reverse complement strand
CGCTTCCTCCCCACACTCGGTCGCCCTCATGCAGTTGCGCTTCGCTTCGTTCGTCGCGATCAACTTACGGCGGGACTTGCACCCGCAAGAGTGCGCTCATGCTGAGCGCACACAAAAAAGGCCGGCGCCCTTCGGCACCGGCCTTTCAATCTGTAGCGAGCGGGCTGGCGATCAGTTCTTCGCCTTGTCCACCAGCTTGTTGGCCTTGATCCAGGGCATCATTTCGCGCAGCTTCTCACCGACCTGCTCGATGGGGTGCTCGGCCGTCAGGCGGCGGCGGCTGATCAGCGTCGGAGCGCCGGCCTTGTTCTCGAGGATGAAGCTCTTGGCGTATTCGCCCGTCTGGATGTCCTTCAGGCACTGGCGCATCGCGTTCTTGGTGTCTTCGGTGACGACGCGCGGGCCGGTCACGTACTCACCGTACTCGGCGTTGTTCGAGATCGAGTAGTTCATGTTGGCGATGCCGCCTTCGTAGATCAGGTCCACGATGAGCTTGAGCTCGTGCAGGCATTCGAAGTAGGCCATCTCGGGGGCGTAGCCGGCTTCCGTCAGCGTCTCGAAGCCCGCCTTGATCAGTTCCACGGCGCCGCCGCACAGCACGGCCTGCTCGCCGAAGAGGTCGGTCTCGGTCTCTTCGCGGAAACTGGTCTGGATGATGCCGGCCTTGCCGCCACCGTTGGCTGCGGCATAGCTCAGGGCCAGGTCACGGGCCTTGCCGGTCTTGTCCTGATAGATGGCGATCAGGTGAGGCACGCCGCCACCCTGGCGATACGTGTTGCGCACCGTATGGCCGGGGGCCTTGGGAGCGACCATCCAGACATCCAGGTCAGCGCGCGGCTGCACCTGGCCGTAGTGGACGTTGAAGCCGTGTGCGAAGGCCAGCGACGCGCCCTGCTTGATGTTGGGCTCGACCTCGTTCTTGTAGACGTCGGCGATCTGCTCGTCGGGCAGCAGGATCATGACCACGTCGGCCGATTTCACGGCGTCGGCGATCTCGGCGACCTTGAGGCCCGCGCCTTCGGCCTTGGACCAGGACGCGCCGCTGCGGCGCAGCGCGACGGTGACCTTGCAGCCGCTGTCGTTCAGGTTCTGCGCGTGGGCATGGCCTTGTGAGCCGTAGCCGATGATGGTGACGTTCTTGCCCTTGATGAGGCTGAGATCGGCGTCCTTGTCGTAGTAGACGTTCATGATGGGTCGCTCCAGGAAAAAACTGTGGTGTGTTGGGGTGAAGGCGGATCAGACGCGCAGGATGCGCTCGCCGCGGCCGATGCCGCTGGCGCCGGTGCGTACGGTTTCGAGGATGGACGCACGGTCGATCGCATCGATGAAGGCGTCGAGCTTGCCGGCGTCGCCGGTCAACTCGATCGTGTAGGTCTTCTCGGTCACGTCGATGACGCGGCCACGGAAGATGTCGGCGGTGCGCTTGATTTCCTCGCGCTCCTTGCCGACGGCGCGCACCTTGATGAGCATCAGCTCACGCTCGGTGTAGTTGCCCTCGGTCAGGTCGACCACCTTGACGACCTCGATGAGGCGGTTCAGGTGCTTGGTGATCTGCTCGATGACCTCGTCGCTGCCCGTCGTCACGATGGTCATGCGCGAGAGGGACGGGTCTTCCGTCGGCGCGACGGTCAGGCTCTCGATGTTGTAGCCGCGGGCCGAGAACAGGCCGACGACGCGCGACAGCGCACCCGGCTCGTTCTCGATGAGCAAAGCAATGATGTGTTTCATGGGTTCTTCGTCCTTCGCGCTCTTCAGTGCCGCTGGCGGTAACCAGCGGACCTTGGCTGCGGGTTCGAGTGGAGTGGATCGCTGCGGGTGTCGGACTGCTTGCGCTTTTCAGCGGCAACCCCGACTGGCGCGGTAACGCCAGCCAGAGCTGCCGATTTCAGGCGCTCACAGGTCTTCCGATCCCAGCAGCATCTCAGAAATGCCCTTGCCCGCCTTGACCATGGGCCAGACGTTCTCGGTCGGATCGGTGCGGATGTCCAGGAAGACGGTGCGGTCCGTCAGGCGCATCGCTTCCTTCAGCGCGGGCTCGACGTCGCTGGGCTTCTCGACCAGGATGCCGACGTGGCCATAGGCCTCGGCCAGCTTCACGAAGTCGGGCAGCGCGTCCATGTAGCTGTGCGAGTAGCGGCCGCCGTAGTCCAGCTGCTGCCACTGCCGCACCATGCCCAGGTAGCGGTTGTTCAGCGAGACGATCTTGACCGGCGTCTTGTACTGGAAGCAGGTCGACAGCTCCTGGATGCACATCTGGATGCTGCCTTCGCCGGTGATGCAGAACACATCCGACTCCGGCTTGGCCAGCTTGATGCCCATCGCATAGGGCAGGCCCACGCCCATGGTGCCCAGGCCGCCGGAGTTGATCCAGCGGCGCGGCTGGTCGAACTTGTAGTACTGCGCGGCCCACATCTGGTGCTGGCCGACGTCGCTGGTGATGTAGGTGTCGCGGTCGCGGGTCAGCTTCCACAGCGTGTCGACGACCATCTGCGGCTTGATGACCTCGTCCGAGCCCTTGTAGACCAGGCAGTCACGGCCGCGCCATTCATTGATCTGATTCCACCATGCGTTGACGGCGTCCGCATCCGGCTTGGCCTGCGCTTCCTTCAGCTGGGCGATCAGCTCCTGCAGCACGTCCTTCACGTCGCCGACAATGGGAATGTCGACGCGCACGCGCTTGGAGATCGACGAGGGGTCGATGTCCACGTGGATGATCTTGCGCTCGACCGAACCGAAGTGCTTGGGGTTGCCGATGACGCGGTCATCGAAGCGTGCGCCCACGGCCAGCAGCACGTCGCAGTGCTGCATGGTCATGTTGGCCTCGTACGTGCCGTGCATGCCCAGCATGCCCAGGAAGCGCGGGTCGGTGCCGGGCATGGCACCCAGGCCCATCAGCGTGTTCGTGCAGGGGAAGCCCAGCATGTCGACCAGTTGGCGCAGCTCCGCCGTGGCTTCACCCAGGATGACGCCGCCGCCCGTGTAGATGTAAGGGCGCTTGGCCTGCAGCAGCAGTTGGACCGCCTTGCGGATCTGGCCGCTATGGCCCTTCTTGACCGGGTTGTAGGAGCGCATTTCGATGCGGTCCGGATAGCTGAACGTCGTCTTCGCGAGCGACACGTCCTTCGGAATGTCCACGACGACCGGGCCGGGGCGGCCRGTACGGGCGATGTGGAAGGCCTTCTTCAGCGTCAGCGCCAGGTCGCGCACGTCCTTCACCAGGAAGTTGTGCTTGACGATGGGGCGCGTGATGCCGACCGTGTCGCACTCCTGAAAGGCATCCAGGCCGATCGCGGGCGTTGGCACTTGACCCGTGATGATGACCATCGGGATCGAGTCCATGTAGGCCGTCGCGATGCCGGTCACGGCATTCGTGACTCCTGGGCCCGAGGTGACCAGCGCCACACCGACTTCGCCGGTCGCCCGGGCAAAGCCGTCGGCGGCGTGTACGGCCGCCTGCTCGTGGCGCACCAGCACGTGCTGGATGCTTTCCTGCTTGTAGAGGGCGTCGTAGATGTAGAGCACCGCGCCGCCGGGGTAACCCCAGAGATGGCGCACCCCTTCGGCCTGCAGGCAGCGAACGAGGATCTCGGAGCCATTGAGCTCCGCGGTGGAATTGGGGGATTGGGAATTCGGCTGCGCCAGGGCGGCGCGCTTGATATCCGCGGCAGACATGTCCATTTTTAGAACCTTTGTGAATTTCTCTAACGAAAAACCATTGGTGTCCCTCTTCTCGCCCTCGTGAAGCGGATTTGGAACCTGCGCGATCAACAGATGGAGCCCCAGTCGGGCGGCCACTGAGAGACCATTGACTCTTTGTGCGAAGCAACATTATGCCGAGCAAAATCGTGTGAGCCTTCGTATCAGACGAATGCCATAATCCGAGCTGCCGCCCGGACCTGCCTCCCCGCCTTGGCCACCGACAAAGAACTCAACGATTTCCTGCGTACCGTCGACCGCCGCGCCTTCAAGCGCACGGCCTACGTGGTTCGAGACGACGATGCCGCCCTGGACATCGTCCAGGACGCCATGATCAAGCTGGCCGAGAACTATTTCGACCGCCCCGCGGCCGAGTTGCCGCTGCTGTTCCAGCGCATCCTGTCGAACGCGACGATGGACTACTTCCGTCGCCAGAAGACGCGCCGGGCCGTCATGACAAATATGTCGGAGTTCGAGGGCGGCGGCGATGGCGACGGTGATTTCGACCTGCTGGAGATCCTTGAAACCCAGGAAGGCGCCATGGGCGCCTTGAGCGCCGCGGATGAGGTCAGCCGGGCGCAGATCTTGCAGCGCATCGAGACGGAAGTCGAACAGCTGCCGACGCGTCAACGCGAAGCCTTCCTGCTGCGTTACTGGGAGGAACTGGATGTTGCAGAGACCGCGTCTGTGATGGGTTGCTCGGAAGGCAGTGTCAAAACTCACTGTTCCCGCGCCGTCCATTCGCTGGCGAAGTCGCTCAAGGCCAAGGGGATCACGCTATGAAGTCGCCGTCGAAATTTTCCACCTTCCCTGCCGACCTGGATGCTCGCGTCACGCGTTTTGGCCTGCGTGTCGCTGCTGGCCTGACCGAGCGCAACGCCACACTGCCGCATGACGTGTCCGAACGTCTGCGCTTCGCACGTGAGCAAGCCTTGGCCCGCGCCGCCCAGGCCCGCGCTGCGCGCACCTCGGTAAGCACGGCCAGCCCTGGGGTGGTGCAGATGGGTTCGACGCTGGCCCTGAGCGGCGGCCCGCGCGGTGCCGGCGGCAACAACGGCCTATGGTCCAAGCTTGCGTCCGCCCTCCCGCTGCTGGCGCTGCTGGCCGGGCTGCTGTTGATGCAACAAGGCCAGATCCATGAACAGATCGTCGCCGCCGCTGAGGTGGACACGGCGCTGCTCAGCGACAACCTGCCGCCCTCCGCCTTCAGCGATCCGGGCTTCGCCGAATTCCTGAGAGACGGTCAAGAATGACCGGATGCCCATGAGCCGAGCCGCGCGGAGGCCTCCCGCCCCTCTCCGCCCGTTGATTGCCCTGCTGCTCACCGCAGCGGGGTTTTCTGCTTTTGCGCAGACACAAGACGCGGCTTCGGCGCCAGATGCCATTGCAGCAAGCGCGGCCATCTCCCCTCCCGCAGTTCGACCGGCAGCACCTGTCATGTCGCCGGTCTCCGCGCTGGCCGCCGCACCGACCTGGCAGGCACTGACGCCAGCGCAGCGCGACCTCCTCGCACCGCTGGCGAAGGACTGGGACAAGCTCGGCCCCAACCAGCGCAGCAAGTGGCTGAATGYGACGCCGCGTCTGGCCGTGCTGCCGCCTGCCGAACTCAACCGCCTGCATGAACGCATGCGTGACTGGGCCAATCTGACGCCGGKCGAGCGGGTCGATGCCCGCATCGGCTTCCAGGTGGCCAAACAGGTGGATTCCGAGCAGCGTCAGGCCAAGTGGGAGGCCTACCAGGCGCTGCCCCAGGAAAAACGCCAGGAGCTTGCCGACAAGGCCGTTGCGCGCCGTCAGGCCCAGACCAAGGCCGCCAGCCCGGTGGCCAAGCCGCTGACTGCGGTGCCCAAATCCAATATCGTGCCCGCGGCGCCCAAGCTCGTCACGCCGACACCCGTGACGGGCAGTCTCATCCAGGCCAAGCCGGGTGCTACGACGGTCCTGATCACGCGCGGCCTCGTCCTGCCGGCCCACCACGCAGCGGGTGAGACCAAGGTGGTGGCCGATCCGGCCCTGGTGGACCCCAAGACGCTGCTGCCAAAATCGCTGAAGGCGCCACCCGCGTCCGTACCGCGCACATGACGGCGTTGGTCGACACGAACGCCGCGCCTGCGGGCCTGGCGAGACGTTTCGCGGCCTTTCTCTACGAAGGCGTACTGCTGTTCGGCGTGGTCTTCTTCGCCGGCTTCCTCTACTCGGTGCTGACGCGCCAGCAGCATGCGCTGGAGGGTCGCACGGGCATGGCCGTGAGCCTTTTCACCGTGCTGGGCCTGTACTTCGTCGGCTTCTGGACGCGCACGGGTCAGACGCTGGCAATGAAGACCTGGCATCTGCGCGTCACCGACGCCGCCGGCCGGCCGCTGGGCTGGGGCCGTGCGTTGCTGCGCTACTGCTTGAGCTGGCTGTGGTTCCTGCCGGCGCTGATCAGCGTCTGGGCGCTGGGCCTGCACGGCGGCGGCGCCATCATCGGCAGCCTGCTGGCCGGCATCGCCGGCTACCTGCTGATTGCACGCCTGCACCCGCAGCGACAATTCCTGCACGACGCCCTCTGCGGTTCGCGCGTCATCACCCAACTTCCCGTGCGCTCATGAGCGCAGCGCCGGGCCGTCCCAAGCAAACTCGCTCCCGCCTGGCGGGACAAGGCCGCAGGCCTAAGGGTGCCCCATGACCAACCCGCACAAGGGCCGGACCGGCCTGGACCGCATCATCCACGCCGCCGGCTATTCCTGGGCCGGTCTCAAGGCCGCCTACACCGGCGAGAGCGCCTTCCGCCAGGAAACCTGGCTCTGCATCATTGCCGCGCCGCTGGCGTTCTGGTTGGCCAACACCTGGGAGCAAGCGGCGCTGCTGCTGGGCTCGCTGCTGCTGCTGCTCATCGTCGAATTGCTGAACTCCGCCATTGAAGCGGTCGTGGACCGTGTGTCCTTCGAGCGGCATGAGCTGTCCAAGCGCGCCAAGGACATTGCCAGCGCCGCGGTGCTGATGGCGCTGGTGCTCGCTGGCGGCATCTGGGCCGCCGCCGTCTGGCAGCACCTGCGCTGAGGCAACGCAGCCCCCACGCTCATTTCATGAGCTGCCCCCGAGGGGGCGCGTCAGCGCCTTCGGACGGCCGGGCGGCACTGACATGCCACAGTCGGGCCATGCAGGCCCGCGGTTTCAAGCTGATCCCGAGCCACGTCGACGGCGTCGAGGTGGTCGTAGCCGACTCGGCGCTGGCCTTCGGCCGCCACACGCATGACGAGTTCGGCATCGGCCTCATCGAGCGTGGCGCGCAGAAATCGGCCAGCGGGCGCGGTGTCGTCGAGGCTGGTGCGGGCGACCTGATCACGGTCAACCCCGGCGAGGTGCACGACGGCACGCCTTTTGATGCGAGCGGGCGGTGCTGGCGCATGCTCTATGTCGATCCGGCCCGGTTGCTGGATGCGGCAGCGGACATCGCGCCAGGTTCATCGTTTGAGTTCAAGGCGCCCGTCATTCGTGATGCCCTCATGACGGCACGCTTTCGCGCCCTGTTCAACGCGGTCACCACGGACGACGCGTTGCACTCCGACGCCGAACTGCTGACACTGACCGCGCGGCTTCTCAAGCCCTCGTCGGTAGAGCGCCCCGCCGTGAGCGCCGGCGTCACCGCCGCGCGCGAGCGCATTGACGACGATCCCGCTGCCGAACTGACGCTATCAGGCTTGGCCACCGATGCGGCGATGAGCCGCTACCAGTTCCTGCGCGCCTTCACGCGCCTGACCGGCCTGCCGCCCCACGCGTACCTGCTGCAGCGCCGCGTACAGCGCGCGCGCCGGCTGGTGCGCCAAGGCCTGTCGCTGGCAGAGGCCGCCGCGGCCAGCGGATTCGCGGACCAAAGCCATATGACGCGCTGCTTTGTGCGCAACTTCGGCTTGACGCCTGGGGTGTTGGCGCGCAGCCGCTGAAATTTCGTTCAAGACCCGCCGGCGGCATCCGCCGCAGCATGGCGCCTCCACCAAGGAGCGCCCCATGAACATCGAATTCCTGACCGTGTCCCTGCTCGTCGTCGCCTCCCCCGGTACCGGCGCGGCCGTGACCGTGGCCGCCGGCTTGTCGCGCGGCGCGCGCACGGCCGTCATTGCGGCCTTGGGCTGCACGCTGGGCGTCGTGCCCCACATGCTGGCGGCCGTCACGGGCCTGGCGGCGCTGCTGCATGCCAGCAGCCTGGCCTTCGAGGCCGTGAAGTTCGCGGGCGTGGGCTATCTGCTCTACATCGCCTGGATGACCTGGCGCGAGCAGGGGGTGCTGAAGATCGAGGCCGATGGCGCCAAGCGCTCGGATTGGGAGGTCATTCAGCACGCCGTGCTCGTGAACCTGCTCAACCCCAAACTCTCGATGTTCTTCCTGGCTTTCCTGCCGCAGTTCATCGCCCAGGACGAGGCGGCGCCGACGCTGGCGATGCTGCAGCTGTCGGCCATCTTCATGGCCATGACCTTTGCGGTCTTTGCGCTCTACGGCGCCTTCGCGGCGCGCATGCGCGAGCAGGTCCTGGGCAGCCGGACGGTGATGGCCTGGCTGCGGCGGAGTTTTGCGGCGACCTTCGTGGCCCTGGGCATCAAGCTCGCGCTGACGCAGCGCTGAGGTGCCACCGCATGGCGCCCGGCGCGCCAGGCCGCTATGCTGGACTGCAAACCCGCCGAGGCCGGCCGTGCCAAGAGAACTGCTGCTGCACTGCTGTTTCGCTGCCTGTGCATCGAGCGCGGGCGCTGAGCCGTTGCGCGAGGTCGATTTCGGAACGCAACTGTTCCCGCCCTATATCGTGGAACTGCAGGGGCGCGCCTCCGGACCGATGATCGACGTGCTGAACGCGGCCTGCCGAAACCTGGGCTGGAACTGCAACTCGCGCATCTACCCCTGGCGCCGCGCCATCGACCTGATGGAGAGGGCCGAAATCGATGGCCTCTTTCCGGTGCTGGATGTGCCGTCGCGCTACGCCCGGATGTGGATGAGCGTGCCCGTCGTCGATGGTCGCTATGTCTTCTTCTCGCGCCGCGGCGTGGACTTCGTCTACCGCGGCCCCGAATCCCTGGCGGGCCACGAGATCGGCGTCTACGGTCCTTCGGGCACCTCGATGACGCTGCAGGATCTGGCTGCCGGCGGGCCGGCGAAGATCAGGTTGGAGCGCGACAACCTGGTCGCACTGAAGATGCTCGCCGCGGGCCGCTATGGCGACCAGGGCCTGGTGTTCGCCAACGAGCAGGTGGCGCTATGGCTGTTGGCCAGCAATGCGATGGCCGGCCTGCAACCCTCGGGCGGCGCCAAGGACATCTACTACGTCTTCGGGCTGACGCGCAGGCGCATGTCCCAGGCGGACTACCACGCCTTCGACGAGGCGCTCAAAGACTTGTGCCGCACGGGCCAGACGGCCGACCTGGTCAAGCCCTACGGCGTACCGGCCTCGGCCTGCACGGCAGCGCCGGCGCGGCGTTAAGCGTCAGACGGCGGCTTCGTCCGTCTCGCCGGTACGGATGCGCACCACTTGCTCGACCGGCAGCACGAAGATCTTGCCGTCGCCGATCTTGCCGGTCTTGGCGGCCTTCAAGATGGCGTCGATGCAGCGGTCGACCTCGTCGTCCTTCACGACGACCTCGACCTTGACCTTGGGCAGGAAGTCGACGACGTATTCAGCGCCGCGATAGAGCTCGGTGTGCCCCTTCTGGCGGCCAAAACCCTTGACTTCGGTGACCGTCAGGCCCGACGCGCCTACTTCGGCCAGCGCCTCGCGCACTTCGTCGAGCTTGAAGGGTTTGATGATGGCGGTGATTTGCTTCATTGCGAGCGCTCCAGTTTGCGAGGTTCACCCAAGTTTACGCACGGAACCTGGAGGTGATGGGATATCTCCAGTCGCGACCAAAGCCGCGGTGGGTGATGCGGATGCCCACTGGCGCCTGGCGGCGCTTGTACTCGTTGATCTTGATCAACCGGGTGACGCGCTCGACGTCCTCCGGCTTGAAACCGGCGGCAACAATTTCGGCGATCGACTGATCCTGCTCCATGTAGCGGGCCAGGATGGCGTCCAGCACCGCGTAGGGCGGCAGGCTGTCCTCATCCTTCTGGTCGGGGCGCAGCTCGGCCGAGGGCGGGCGGGTGATGATGCGGTCGGGGATGATCTCGGCGCCTTGCGCATTGCGCCAGCGGGCGAGGCGGAACACCAGGGTCTTGGCCACGTCCTTGATGACGGCAAAGCCGCCCGCCATGTCGCCATAGAGCGTGCAGTAGCCGGTGGCCATCTCGCTCTTGTTGCCGGTCGTCAGCACGATGCTGCCGAACTTGTTGGACAGCGCCATCAGCAGCGTGCCGCGGATGCGGGCCTGGATGTTCTCCTCGGTGGCATCCAGCGGCAGGCCCTTGAACTCCTCGGCCAGCGTGGTGTTGAAGGCATCGAACATCGGCAAGATGGACTTCTCGTCGTAGCGCACCCCCAGGCGCTCGGCCATGTCGCGAGCGTCGATCCAGGAGATGTCGGCCGTGTAGGGCGAAGGCATCATCACGGTGCGCACCTTGTCGGCACCCAACGCATCCACAGCGATGGCCAGCACCAGGGCCGAGTCAATGCCCCCCGACAAGCCGATCAGCGCGCCCGGGAAGCCGTTCTTGCCGAGGTAGTCGCGCACGCCGGTCACCAGGGCCTGCCAGACCTGGGCCTCGTACTCCGGCACCGGAATGATGTCGCCACGCAGCCGGCCGCCGTCCAGCTCGATGATGGCCAGCGCCTCCTCGAACATCGGCGCACGGGCCGCCACGCTGCCATCGGCCTGCACCGCAAAGGACGCGCCATCGAAGACCATCTCGTCCTGCCCGCCCACGAGGTGGGCGTAGAGCAGCGGCAGGCCCGCGGCGCGGGCGCGCTCGGCCATGTGGGCCTCGCGCTCCTCGACCTTGCCGATGTGGAAGGGCGAGGCGTTGATGACGCACAGCAGTTCGGCTCCGGCCGCCTTGGCAGCAGCGGCGGGTTCCTCGAACCAGGCGTCCTCGCAGATCAGCAGGCCCACGCGGTGGCCCCTGACGTCGACGACGACAGCGCCAAGCCCGGCATCTCTGCCGGAGTAGAAATAACGCCGCTCGTCGAAGACCTGGTAGTTGGGCAGCTCGCGCTTGGCATAGCTGGCGACGACCTGGCCGCCCGCGAGCACCGAGGCGACGTTCAGGCAGGGCGGCAGCGACCAACTGCGCTCCCGCACCGCCCCACCCTCGCGCTCGCGCGGGTGGCCAACCACGACATGTAGCCCTTCGCAGTCCGCCAGCTCAGCCGCGATGCGCTGCAACTGCTCGTCGCAGGCCTCCAGAAATGCCGGGCGCAGCAGCAGGTCCTCGGGCGGATAGCCGCACAGCGCCAACTCGGGCGTGACGAGCAGATCAACCCCAGCCGTGTGCGCCGCGCGCGCTTGGGCAATGATGCGGTCCGCGTTGCCCACCAGATCGCCGACGACGACATTGATCTGGGCCAGGGCAATCTTCAAGGGCGAGGGCATGGGCGACAGCGATTCAGAACACGAGAGCAGCATTGTCATTCGGGTCGACGCTTCACCCGACGCCTTGCCGCAAGACCATTGGGACGCCCTGCTTTCTGCCCAGGCGCGGCCCACGCCCTTCATGCGCCTGGCCTATCTGCGCGCCCTGCATGCCAGCGGCAGCGCCGGGGCCGGCACGGGCTGGCAGCCGCAGTTCGTTTCGCTGTGGCGGGGCGAGGAGCTGCTGGCGGCCTGCCCGGCCTATCTGAAGACCCACAGCTATGGCGAATACGTCTTCGACTGGGCCTGGGCCGACGCCTACCAGCGCCATGGGCTGAGCTACTACCCCAAGCTGCTGGTGGCCGTGCCCTTCACGCCCGTGCCGGGCAGCCGGCTCTTGGCCGTGGACGATGAAGCACGGGCACTGCTGGCGCAGGCGCTGCGGGCCCTGGCCAGGGAGACTGAGGCGTCGTCCCTGCACGTGCTGTTCGGCGATGAGGCTGACCAGGCGGCGCTTTCAGCAGCCGGCTGCATGGCAAGGGCTGGCGTGCAGTTCCATTGGACGGCCGAGGGCGACGCCGACTTCACGGCCTTTCTCTCGCGCCTGCAGCGCGACAAGCGCAAGAAGATCCAGCAGGAGCAGCGCCGCGTGCGCGAAGCGGGTGTCCTGTTCGAGGCAAACGCCGGCAACGCTATCAGCGTCGAGGACTGGGACTTCTTCTACCGCTGCTACCAGCAGACCTACCGCGAACACCACAGCACGCCCTATCTGAGCCGCGACTTCTTCGCCCGCATGGCCAGCGACATGCCCGAGCATTGGCTGATGTTCACGGCGCTGCGGGCGGGCGAGCGCGTCGCCACCTCGCTGATCGCGCTGGACCCCGAACGCCGCGCCGCCTTCGGCCGTTACTGGGGCGCCGTCGAGCACATCCCCAACCTGCATTTCGACGCCTGCTATTACCAGCCGCTGGCCTGGTGCATAGACAACGGCTACCAGCGCTTCGAGGGCGGTGCCCAGGGCGAGCACAAGATGGCGCGCGGCCTGATGCCGACGCCGACCGCGTCCAGCCACTGGCTGGCCCACCCCTCCTTTGCCGATGCCGTCAATGACTTCCTGGCACGCGAGGGCGAAGCGATGGCGGGCTATATCGACGAGCTGGGCGAGCACCAACCGTTCAAGTCAGTGCCTTGAACCCGGCCATGGCCGATCTCAGGGTCGAGCCACTCCGCCCAGCCGACGCCTGGCCACCCGCCCCACCACCAGCAGGCCCGCCAGCAACATCGCGTAGCTCTCGGGCTCGGGCACGGCGGCGGTGAAGTTCAGGTTCAGCGCATTGCCGGTGGCCGCCACCGACCAGTGGCCGCCCATCAACGAATTGGCGAAACCGCTGCCGTCGATGCTGAACTCTTTGGCCGAGAAGCCCAGGATGCCGCCGCTCGCGTAGGCCAGGGTGTAGCTGTGATCCTGCCGGGCGTCGAAACCGGCCAGCAGCCCCGCGCCGCCGTTCGCCAGCAGCGACTTCAACGTGACGGTGAACGGGTTGGCCGCGCTGGCGTCCAGGCTCAGCGTGCCGCCGACGCTCAGCAGGTCGTACCCCAGCCCGGCGGCGGCGCTGGCATTGGCGATCTCCCACAGATAGCTGGCGCCCTCGGCAAACGTCGCGTTGCCCGCCACGCTCAACTGGCCCGGCGAGTTGCCGGGCGCGAGCTTGCCGGCCAGCACCAGGCTGCCCAGTGCACCGCTGCCGCCCAGCGTGGCGCCCGCGTCGACGCTGAAGGCGCTGCTCAGCGACGAGCCGTTGAGCGTCAGTTGGCCGGCCTGCACCCGCGTCGTGCCGGTGTTGGTGTTGATGCCGCTGAGCGTCTGCGTGCCCGTGCCCGTCTTGACGAAGTTGCCGGTGGATTCGCTGTTCGCCAGCACGCCGGAGAAATTGCCGGAACCATTGGCCACGCCCATCGTGAAAGCGCTGTAGCCCGAGCCGTTGTAGCCAGACTTGATGCGGCCGGCGCCGCTGAGCGCATCGACGCGGACATTGGCCTCGTCGCCATCGAAGACGGCATTGGCGGCCACGTTCAGTCGGCTCTGGTTGCGGGTCCAGTCCTCATTGGCGTGGGAGCCGCCGACCAGAGTGCCGGCCTGCACGTCGATCAGGCTGCCGCTGCCCATTGCAAAAGTCGCCTTGCCCTGCTGCCAGGTCGCCACGCCGGCGCCGGTCTTGCGCAGGGTGCCCTTGCCAGAGAACAGCGTGTCGGCGGCATTGGCGCGGGTGCCGCTGGCCACATTGAGCTCCACCGTGGCGGTCGGTGATGTGATGAAGAACTCAGCGGAGCGGGTGCTGTTTTGCAGCAGCAGCACGCCGCTTTGTACCTGGGTCTGGCCGGTGTAGGTGTTGGCCGCGCCCAGCGTCAGCACACCCGCGCTCTGCTTGACGAGAACGCCCGTGCCGTCGATCGCGCCAGCGAAGCTGATGTTGTCGCTGCGGGCGAAGCTCAGCGTGCCGTTGTTGGTGACCAGCGCGGTGGCCAGAGAGCCGGTGATGCCGCCGTTGCCGATCTGCACCATGCCGCCGTTGATGGTCAGGCGGCCGGTGAAGGTGTTGGCGCCGGTCAGCCCCTGGAAGCCCGTTCCTTCCTTGACGAAGTTGCCGGAGCCCCCCAGCACGCCGGAGAAAACGTCCGAGCCATTGGCCACGCCCATCGTGAACGCGCTGTAGCCCGCGCCGTTGAAACCGGATTTGATGGTGCCCGMGCCGCTGAGGGAGTCCACGCGGACATTGGCTTCCACACCTTCAAAAGTAGCGCCAGCAGCCACATTCAGCCGGCTCTTGTTGGCGCTCCAGTCCTCGTTGCCATAGGACCCCCCGACCAGGGTGCCGCCCTGCACGTCGATGGTGCTGAACTCGTCCAGCGCGAACACGGCTTTGGACCCGGTCCAAACCGCCATGCCGGCGCCGGTCTTTCTCAGCGTGGCGGCGCTGCCGGCGAATTTCACGTCCACTGCGCCGTCGCGCGTGCCCTGATTCACCTGCAACTCCAGCACCGTACTGCCGCTGAGGTTGAAGGCGCTTGAACGCGATGCGCCCTCCTGCACCAACCAGCCGGCCTCGACGTTGGTGGCGCCGGTGTAGCTCTGGTTGCCGCTCAGCCGCAGAATGCCGGCGCCCTGCTGGTGCAGGCTGCCGCTGCCGGAGATGACGCCCTGATAGCCGATGTCGCCGCTGCGCGCAAACACCAGGGCACCGTTGTTGACGATGCTGCGGGTGGCCAGCGAGCCGCGCACACCGCCTTCGCCCACACGCACGGTGCCGGCCTCGATGCTCAGGGTGCCGGTAAAGCTGTTGTTGCCAAGGAGGGTCTGGGTGCCGCTGCCGACCTTGGTGAAGTTGCCGATCTGGCCTTGGGCGGTGTCGGTGTCGGCCAGCACCCCTTCGAAGGAACCCGAGCCCC
>NZ_JBFUMN010000085.1:0-14830 GCF_054049335.1 Roseateles sp. P5_E1 | reverse complement strand
GGCTGGCGCCGCGAGCGCGCGCGCCGCGGCCCGCGCGCGAGGCCTTCTGGGTGCTGCCGGCGAACTTGGCGACCTCGGCGGCGGCCTTGTCGAAGCTGGCGGTGTTGTTGAGGCGTTTGCGCAGGTCATTGAGCTTCTTGAACAGGTCGAGCTCGCGGAACAGCGTGTCGGGATGGAAGGAGTCCAGGTCGGAGAGCGGGATCTCGACCGGCGCGCCGTCGGTGCCCACTGGAAGGTTCAGCGTGATGTTCTGCTGGCCCAACCAGTCTTCGAGCGAATCGAATTCGACGGCGCGCGGCTTCCGGCGGGCCAACTCGTCGCCGGTGTCCAGGCGGCCGGCGGTGGCGCCGGCACCAAAGTCGCCGAGCAGCGCAATGCGGATCGGCCGCTTGGCGGCCCATGCAGGAGCGGGGGCCGAGAGTTGGCCGTAGTTGGGGGTCCAGTCGCTCATGGCGTCCTCAGTCCGGTTTGAAGAGCGCGGCGAAGGCCGCGCCTTGGGGCAGGGCGGGTTGCACGCTCGGGCCGGTGCCGGCATGCAGCCATAGGCTGCAGCCCTGTAGGCCATCCCAGGCGGCCTGGCTGAGCAAGGCGGCCAGTGCCGGCGGCAGGCCGTTGTCGGGCAGGGAGGTCGGAGGCGGAACATCGGCCAGGGCCGCATCCAGCGTCTCCGCACTCCAGTCGTCATGCAGCGCGTTGACGGCGATCTCCTCGATCTGGCCGGCCCACTGCCACAGCGCGGCAACTTGTGCGCCGTCGTTCGGGCGTGGCAGAGGCGGGCTGATGACGACCAGGGGGAAGTAGCGGCCCACCCGGTCTACCGAAGGGATCATCACGCCGACACGCAGACCTTCACCCGAGCCATCAGGCAAGGCACCAGGCAGCAGCGCGAATCGCCAGGCCGGGCTGGCGAGGTAGTCGTTCAGCCAGGTATCGGGCGCGTCCAGGCGCAACTGGTGCAGGCCGGCGGCCAGCCAGCCATCCCACTGCGCGATCCATTCCGGAGTCAGCCGGCGCGACGCGAAATCGCCGAGCGCCGGCAACTTGCCATACCAACCGGCAACGCCGCTCACAACGCCCCCGGGCAGCGAAACTGCTGCAGCTCGCGCAGCCGGAACGGATTGAAGACGCTGCTGGCCGTGACCTCCAGCCGGGCGCGGTGGCCGTCGAGGTTGATGACGACGACGAAGCGCTCCGGCTGTTGCGGCGAGCCCTGCACCTCGAAGCGGTCGAAGAGGCGGAACAGCGCCCAGGGGCCGTCGAAGGTGACGGGCGTGCCGCCCGGCTGGCCGCTGAGCTTGATCTGCGAACTCAGGCGCGCGCCGGGCCATTGCAGGCTGACGGCCTGGTTGCTGCCGGCGGTGAACTTGCTGACCTGGCCGTCGATGTCCAGCGTCAACTCCTTCAGGCCGTCGTTCAGCTCCAGCACGCGCACGTCGACGCGGAAGGCTGGCGACTTGCCGCCGCCGCGAAAGAACACCTCGCGCACGCGGGTGGCGCGCTGGAAGTCAGCCAGGGCCGCCGGCGACACCGGCTTCGCCCCATCACCCGTGGGCCGGAAGCTCCAGGGGTTGGTGCCGACATCGACCAGGGGGCTGAGCTTGCGCGTGAAGAAGTCGTCCATCATGCCGCCGGGGGCGAAGAACTGGCCGAAGTCCTCGGGCAGCACGTCGACCTTGGAGCCCTGTGCGACCGGATAGCGGCCGGCGATGGCGCGGCTGCAGAACTCGCTGACGGGCTGCAGTTCGCCGGTCAGGCTCTGGCGCTCCACCAGGCGGCTCTGGTTGTCGGCGGCTTCGGCCAGGGTCTCCAGCGCACCGCGCAGCGGCTCGGGCTGCTGGCCGGCGGCGGCCTTGAGCTTGCCGCCACCACCACCCGCCGGCGGCGGTGACTTGCTCTTCAAGGCTTCCTGCACGGCGCTGAGCTGCACATAGACCTCGTTGAACATCTTCATCACATCGTCCAGCGGCGGCGGTGTGCCAGTGACGAGGCGACGCAGCGCGGCGAAGTGGTCGTCGACGATCTTCTCCAGCGGGCCGTCGCGCGAGATCGACGTCGGTGCCTTGGCCTGGTTGCCGGCCAGGCGGGCCAGCTCGCCGCCTTTGGCAAAGACGGCATCGTCGGCACGCTTGTTCAGCTCCTTGTTGATGCTGTTGTCGTTGCTGACCGGGTCGATCAGCGTCGTCTCCTTGGACGCGGCGCGCAGGAAGGCGGCCAGCGGCGAATCCACCGCCGACACCAGCCGTGACACGGCAATGCCGCGGTCCAGGCCGTTGAGCTTCACGAGGCGCACGTCGGCCAGATACGCGTCCCAGACCTTGACGTACTCCTCCAGGTAGAGGCGGCGCACGCGCTCCACCAGCGTTTTGTCGGCCGCCTGCCGCTTGGCCGTGGCGGCGTTGGTGCCCAGCACCCAGGCCTCCTCGTCGGCGAGCTGCTTGGCGGTCTTGTCCACCGAGGTCTGGAAGGCCTTCTTGTAGCCGTCCTTGGTGAACATGCCCGGGATGCCCTGGGTCAGCGGCTGGCCGCTGGCACGCACGAAGACGTTAGGGCTCTGCGGGCCGGCCGCGGCCGCCACCGTGAAGGGCGGCAGGTCGCCGTCGATCTGGGCGCGGCGCAGGCGGCTGAAGATGCGGTACTCCAGCGGGTAGGCACCCAGCATCTCGCGCACGCTGGCCACCAGCGTCTTGTCCATCGGCTGGGCCACCTCGAAGGCGCCGCGCGACAGCAGGGCGTCGAGGTGGTTCTTCAGCAGCGCCACCTTCTCGGCGCCGAGGCTGCCTTCGAGGTTGGCGTCCCAGTCCAGGCCCACCCAGGCCTGCAGGCCCGGTGCGTCCAGATGCTCGGGCGTGTAGAGCATCAGATACGCCTTCAGCGACTCGTAGGCGAACTCCAGGTTGTCGCGGTTGGCGGTGCGCAGCCTCTCCTCCAGCCGCGCGGCGACGCGCGGTGCCAGGCCGCGCTGCAGCAGGCGGTGGTAGGACACCTGAGCGCCGGCGTCGAGCTTGTCGCCCTGGAAGAGGCCAAAGCCCAGGGACAGCGGCGGGTTGTCCAGCGCGAAGCCGGGCGGCTGGGCCGCGTCGCGGATGGCGGCCAGCGCCTCGGGCAGGGCCGAGGGGTCGCTGCCGCTGGTCGGCGGCAGGGCCTTGATGGTGTCCTGCAGGGCCGGCAGCTTGGCCTCGATGTCGGTGATGTAGCGCTGGTTGCCGAAGTAGCTGAAGCCCCAACCCACCAGCAGCGTCAGCGTGACGATGCCGAGAGTCACGAGGCCCGCCAGGCGCAGGCGCGCGCTGCGGCGCTCGACCTGGGCGTTCTGGCCCACCAGGCCTTGCTCGACGAACACGACCTTGCGCAGCAGGTGATTCAGGAAATAGCTGCGGCCCTTGGCCGCGGCGGGTGGCGTGAGGCGCCGTTCGACGCCGAAGGTGCGGGCCAGCGCGCCGAGCACGCGGTCGATGGGCGTGCCCTCCTGCGTGCCGCTGGTGAAGTAGACGCCGCGCAGGCGCGGGGCTTCGTCGAGCGCACCGCTGCCGCCGAAGACGGTCTCCAGGTAGCCGCCCAGCAGCCCCTTGAGCCCGCCGAACTGCTGCGGGAAGGCGAACAGGGTGGCGCGCTTGAGGGTGTCGCTCTCGGCTTCCATGCGTTCGATGAGGCGCTCGCGCAGGCGCTTCTCCAGCGACGCGAACTCGCTGCCGAAGTTGGCCAGCGTCTCCTCGCCGGGCGCCATGGACACCGGGAAACTGAAGCCGAAGACCTGGTCGCGTTCCTCCTTGCCCATGGGGCCGAAGGTCTCGTTGAAGCCGGCCAGCAGGTCGCACTTGGTGACCATCACATAGACCGGCGCGCGCACGCCCAGGCGCTGCTGCAGCTCCTGCATGCGGCCGCGCATGCGCGAGGCTTGTTCCTTGCGCTGGTCGGGCGGCAGGGCCAGCAGGTCCTGCACGCTGATGGTCAGCAACACGCCGTTGATGGGTCGGCGGGGCCGTGCCTTGCGCAGCAGGTCGAGGAAGGTGTTCCAGGCCGAGGCGTCGGTCTCCTTGTCGGAGTCCTGCGTGGCGTAGCGGCCGGCGGTGTCGATGAGCACGGCCTCGTCGCTGAACCACCACTCGCAGTTGCGCGTGCCACCCACGCCGCGCACGCTGGCCTGGCCGAGCTTCTCAGTCAGCGGGAAGTTGAGGCCTGCATTCAGCAGCGCCGTCGTCTTGCCCGAGCCCGGTGCGCCGACAAAGATGTACCAGGGCAGGTCGTACAGCGAGCTGCTGCCGAACAGGCCCTTCTTGGCGCCCGGCGCCTTCTTCAGCAGGCCCAGCGCCTGCGTGAAGCGCTCCTGCAGCACCACCTCTTCCTTGGCTGCAGCCGAAGGCCCGGAGCCCATGCCCTTGACGAGGGCGGCGTTGATGCGGCGGCGGCGCATCTGCGTCCACACCAGCCGCAGGCCGCCCAGCAGCCAGACGATGGCCAGGGCAATCCAGCGCGAGAGGCTGGTGTCCAGCGGCCGGTGCTCGCCGAAGGCGATCAGTGGGCCGACCCACCAGACCAGGGCCGAGATGACGAGCAGGCCGAACACGCCGAGCGTGACGGGGTGGAACAGGAAGGACAGGACTTTTTTCATGATCAGCGGTCCTGCACCATCAGCGTGACTTCGACGCGGCGGTTCTTGGCTCGACCGGCGGGAGTGGCGTTGTCGGCCACGGCCTCAGCATCGGCTCGCCCTTCGGCACGCAGCCGGCCGATCTCGACGCGCTCGGCCAGCAGGTTGCGGAAGGCCTCGGCGCGGGCCTGCGACAGATGCCAGTTGGACGGGAAGCGCAGCGAGCGGATGGGCTGGTTGTCGGTATGGCCGGTGATCTGCACCTGGCCCTTCATGCGCTGCAGCGCCTCGCCGATGCGCAGCACCAGCGGCCGCAGCTCCGATGACACCTCGGCGCTGCCGGGGTTGAACAGGCCATCGCCCTTGATGATGACGATGGAGCGGTCGGCCAGGTCATTGACCTGCACCAGGCCGGCCTTGACGTCGAGGTCCAACAGGCCGGCCAGGCGCGGCGCTGCGGGTGGCGGCGTGGGCGCGGCGACCGCGGCGGTCTTGACGTCGAAGCCGCGCAGCGTGGCGAACACCGAATCCGAGGCGCCGTTGATGCTGAAGCGCAAGCCGATGTAGACCAGCAGCAGCACCAGGGCCGTGGCGGCCCAGATCACCCACAGCGGCAGCTTCTGGCGCAGGCCACCCTCGCCGGGTTCGGCACCCTGCCAGCGAGGTGACAGCGCCGGGTCGGGGTTGAGGCCTTGGCGCAGCATCTGCGCCAGGCGGGCGCGCACGCCGTCGAGCTGGGCGCGGCCGTTGTCGACGACGCGGTAGCGGCCCTCGAAACCGAAGGCCAGGCAGACGTAGAGCAGCTCCAGCAGGTTGCGGTTGGCCGGCACGTTCTCGGCCAGCTTGGCCATCAGTGCGAAGACCTTCTCGCCGCCCCAGGATTCGTTGTGGAACTGCACCAGCAGGCTCTGCGCCGCCCAGGCGCCCGAGCCGCCCCAGGGCGTGCTGGCGGCGGACTCATCGAGCAGCGTGCACAGGATGTAGCGGCCGGCGATGACCTGTTCGTTGGGCAGGCCTTCGGCGCGCGCCTTGGCCTCGAAGGCGCGGATGCCTTCGGCCAGCGCCTCTTTCAGCCCGGCGGGGTTGGGATGCTGGGCGCTGTGGCGCACGCGCGGCGCGGCCGACAGCAGCGGCATGGCGGCGGCCACCAGCGGGTTGAGGCTGGCGGTGGTGAGTGCCTCCAGCGCCATCGGGGCCTCTTTCCCGATCGGGCCGGCGGGGATGCCGGTTGGCGCGTTGCCTGGGGCCGCGGCCGGCCGGACCGGCGGCTGGGGCGCCGTCGTCGCCGCTCGGCCCGCGCTGGGCTTGATGACGGTGCGGTCCTGCCCGAAGGCGGCGAAGGGGTCGTCGTTGTTGGGATCGCTCATCGCATCAACCGATCAATTCAAAACACAGCCACGGAGGCACAGAGACACAGAGGAATTCAGCTTCCTTCCGGCTTTTCTCTGTGCCTCTGTGTCTCTGTGGCTGTGTTCGTGTTTCATGGCGCGTCTCAAGCGCGGATGGCCCAGAACTCGAGTTCGAGCCCCGGGAACTCGCCGGCGATGTGCATGGCCAGGCCGCCCGAGCTTTCGAGCTGCTTCCACAGCTCGTTGCCGCGGGTCTCCAGCTCGAAGTAGTTGTGGCCCGCGTGATAGGGGATCTGGCGCGGCGCCACCGGCAGCGGGCGCAGCGTGACGCCGGGCAGTTGCAGGTTGACGAGGTCGCGGATGCGCTCGACCGGGCCGATCTTGACCTGGGTGGGGAAGCGCGCCCGCAGTGCGTCGCCGGGCAGCTGGGCCGACACGGCGAGCACGAAGGTGGCGCTGCGCTGCAACTGCACGTCCGGGATGAGGGCGACGCGCACGCCGTAGGCGCGGTCCTGCAGCTCGATGGGGATGGCGGTCTGCTCCATCACCATGGACAGGGACTGGCGCAGGTCGTCGATGACCGGGCGGAAGGTGGCGGCGAGGTCGTCGTGCACATACTCGGCGTATTGGGCCGGGCGGCGGCTGTCGCGGAAGGTGGCGAGGTCGCCGGCCAGCGTCAGGCAGTCGCTGTAAAGCCGCTCCGGGTGCAGCAGCGACACTGAGCGCAGGTGGTTGAACAGCGCCTGGTTGCGGTTGACGGCTTCCAGCAGCAGGAAGTCCGAGATCTCGCCGACACCGCCGCGGCCGGGGGCTGCCAGGCGGGCGGCCAGGGCCTCGCCGCGCTGGTTCAGCAGGCCGCAGAGTTCGCGCACATAACCGTCCAGCACCGGGTGGGCCGGCGCATGCAGCAGCGGCGGTACGAAGCTGGGGTCCAGCACGACGCGGTTGTCGGCACGGCGCTCGACGACGCRGGCCACGCCCAACGTGGCGTAGCCCTCACCAGCATCGCGTTGCAGCATCAGCCGCAGGTTGAGCCGGCCGATCTGCAAGGCGGCGTCGCGGTCGAGCTGGGAGTTGCTGTCGCCGACATTGACCTCGGCGGCCATGAAGCGCGGGCCCATGGCGCCGGCGGCCTGTTCGGCATCGGTCTCGACGACACCCGGGCGCTGCAGCGTGACGGCCAGCACGACGATCTCGTTGCGGGCGTCGGCAGGGATGTCCAGGGCCGCAGGCGCGGCGTCGCCGCCGGGCGCCGAGAAGGCCGTGCCGTCGGGCAGCAGGCCCTGGGCCGAAGCCAGGCCCACCTTGCCCAGTGTCAACGAGGCCTCGTCCAGGCTCAGGGCCCCGAAGCCCCAGGCATAGGCCACGGCCTGCTGCAGGCGTTGGCGCCACTGGTGCTCCCAGTGGCGGTCGTGCTGCTGGAAGTGCTGCGGCTGGAGGAACATGCCCTCCGTCCAGATCACTCGGTCACGCCAGGTCATGGATGGGATCGCCTCAATGGAGCAGAAAAACAGACGGTAAGCAGCCACGGCGGCCTGCGATCAGGCACTGAGTGACTGTGGGGCGCGCTTGGTTCCCCGCTCCATCGGGAACCAATCGGCAGCGACGGTCACTCAGACAGCGGTTCATTCCGCCACACGAGTACCGTCATGAAGAAGTTTCGCCCCCTCCTGATCCTTTCCTTGTGCGGTCTCACCCTGAGTGCGGCAGCCCAGACGCCGGAGATTCCCCCTCCGGCAGCATCCGCTGCCGACGCGGTCGACCTGGGCAAGACCGTGCCCACGGCAGAGTCCATCGCCGAAGGCCTGTTCCCTGACGACAAGTGCAAGGAACTGGAGGCTTCGGGCTTCAAGTGCATGGGCTTCAAGCCGGCCATCAAGTACTCGCTGCCGGCCACGGCCTTCAAGGTGGGCTCGGCCGAACTGCCGCCTGTGCTGAAGAAACAGCTCGACGTCTTCGCCGACGTGCTCAAGACCAAGAAGAACAGCGACCGCAAGGTGCGCGTCATCGGCCACGCCGACGCCTCGGGCACGCCGCAGGCCAATCAGGCCCTGTCCATCAAGCGAGCCGAGTCGGTGCGCGACTATCTCGTCGCCAAGGGCACCGATCCGGCCCTGCTCGTCATCGAGGGCGTGGGCTCCAAGGACCCGAAGAACCCCGCCAAGCCCAATGCCGACGAAAACCGGCGCGTCGAAATTGGGCGTAAATAAGAAGCCCCTCGTCCGGTCTCGCCGCGCTGAACGCGGGCGTGCCCAACCGGTCCCCCGAGGGGACGGCGATGCTTGCGGCATTGAGCCGCAAGCACATCGCCACACGGGCCGGCTCGGGAGCGGCCCAGCGCTCGGCCCAAAAAGAGAAAGCCGCCCGCGGGCGGCTTTTGCCATCGCGGCGACAGGGCTACGGAACCATCTCGGTCATCTGACCGGGTGACACGATGCTGACGACGCCGGCATAGGCGCACATCAGCTTGGAGGTGTTGTTCAGCACCGGCATATTGGCCAGCATGACGGTCGGGGCGCCTGGCACCCAGGGCGCGGGAAAGACCGGCACGCAGGGCATGGGCGTCAGCGTGAACACGCCCTGCGCCGCCGCCGTGGCGGCCGCGGTGGCTGCGGCGACCGTCGGGTTGGCCATGCTCTTGCACGGGCCGAAGGGCTGGATGTTCACCATGGGCTTGTTGTCCATGATGTTGGCCGCAAACTGGTTGCTGGTCTTCATCTTGTTCAGCGGCAGCACTTCCAGCGCGCTGGGCTTGGAGCCGAAGGTGCACATCAGCTGGGCACCCTTGCAGACGTGTTGAGGCATGACGGTCTCCTCAATCGGGCCTGAGCCAGAGGGCCAGGCCGGTGAAGTTGTCGTGGTTGGGCTTGTCGGCCGCGGCCAGCCGCACGCGCTGGCCGAGGTCGTTCAGCCAGGCTTGCGGCTCTGCCGCAAAGGACAGCGCGATGGCGATCTCGTCGTCGGTCAGCCATTCCCACAGGCCGTCGGTGCACAGCATCAGGGCCTCGCGACCCTCCAACGGCCAGGGTTGGGGCGCGACGCTGATGTGCAGATCCTCGCCCTGGGTGCCCAGGGCCGAGTAGAGCTCGCTGCGCTTGGGATGTACCCGAGCACCGGCCTCGTCAAGCAGGCCGCCGTCGATGAGGGACTGCACCAGGCTGTGGTCGCGCGTGCGCTGGGCGAGAACGCCATCGCGGAAGGCATAGAAGCGCGAGTCGCCGCAGTGGCCCCACAGCGCGGTGCGCTCCTGCAGGTCGATGGACAGCACGACCACCGTGGAATGCATATTGCGCAGCTGCGGGTTGGCGGCGCGCTGGGCGAGCAGCTCGCGGTTGGTGTCCGCCAGCAGGGCTTCCAGCGCCTGCGGGTGGTGGGCGGGCAGGCTGGCATAGCCCTGCAGCACATGGCTGACGGCGAGCTTGGACGCGATGTCGCCGCCGCCATGGCCGCCAGCGCCATCGGCCAGCACACAGCACAGGTAGCGCTCGGAATGCCAGTGGCCGCAGGCGTCCTCGTTGTAGTCGCGGCCGCCCTGTTCCGACATCAATGCGAGCTCGATTTGCACAAAGCTCCTTCAGGTGGTCTCAGTGGTCGCTGCAGAATTTTCCGGGCCGAGCGCTGGGCCGCTCCCGAGCCGGCCCGCCATGGCGATGTGCTTGCGGCTCAATGCCGCAAGCATCGCCGTCCCCTCGGGGGATCGGCCAAGTATTTCTTGGACGAGGGGCTTCATTCTTGTTGCTCAAGCGCGTCGAGCTGCGCTTCATAGGCGCGCAGGAACTCGCGCCCGAAGACCTGGTGGAAGTCGTCCGACAGTTCACCGGCGATCTGCTGGTATTCGTTCTGGAACACCGACCAGAGCTGGGCCTTGCGCGCCGCGGGCAGCAGGCTGGACAGCACCGACTTCTGCGTCAGCCGCGATTCCAGCTGGGCGGGGTCGAAGCGCTGCAGCAGGCCTTCGAGCGCCGCGCGCATGCCTGCCAGGAAGGCGAGCTGGTGAGCGCGCAGGTCGTCGAAGGCGTCGCGCAGGGCGCGATGGGGTTCGATGAAGCCGCGCACCGACGGCCCAAGCAGGTGGCCGAGCGCCACCTCGGCCGTGGGTGAGAACTTCAGCGGGTTGTTCTCCTTGGCGACGATCATGGTGGCCTCGGCGCGTACTTCGCGCTTCAGGGCCGCACGAGCGACCAGCAGATCCACCGTGCCGCGCGCCGACTCGTGGACGAGCTGGCCCAGCAACCGCATGAACTCGGGCGTGAGACCACCGGCCGGCAGGTTGGGAATCCCCAGGCCTTCACGGAAGGCGGCCAACAGGGCGGCTTGATCGGCGGGCATGCCTGGAGCCATGGGTGTGGGCTGGGCGACCGGTGCTGCCATGGCCGGCGGAGGGGGCGGCGGCATCAGCGGTGCGGCGGGCGCGGCCACGGGCGCGGCGGCTTCGGGCTTCTTGCCCGCCCGGATGATGGTGCGGCCCTCGCCGGCGCTGTCGTTCCAGGACACGACGGCGCCCGACAGCGTGCCGGATGGATCCAGGGCATTCAGCGCAGCCATGGAGGCGGCCGGCGGCCGGGGCCGCTGGCCCGTCGCTGTCGACGATGCCGGCGCGTTGGGCGCAATGAAAGGCCGGTTCAGCTCCGAGGTCGTGTCCGGCAGCGCCTGCCCGGCCGCGGCGGGCAGCATGCCCAGGGCCTGCATCGGGTCGGCATGGCCCGCCATATTGGGCTGGGCGACGGCCTCGCCGAGCAGGGATTGGGCCAGCGGGTTGTTGCTGGCGGGCGTGGGCGCGCCCAGGCCGAACAGCATGTCCAGCGAATCGCCGGCGGCACCGCGGCCGCTGCTGGCACCGGGCAGGTCGGGGATCAACGGTGCGGGCGCGCCGGCGCCCAGGTCCAGGCCAAGGGCACGTRCGCCGGCCGAAGGCGCCGGGGCGGCTGCCTGCCTGGGTGCGGCCACCGGCGCGAAGGGGTCCCAATCGGCCGGGATGCCACCCATCGCCGCGGGCGGTGGCGGTGCGGTGAAAGACGGCGCAGGCGCGGGCGGGGCGGGAGGGTTGGGGCCGCCGAAAAGGCCGAGCGGGTCGGCGGCCGCCACGTCACGGCGAATGCCGGGCTGGGTCAGGGCCGTGGCCGGCGCCATGCCGAAGAAGTCGGCAAAGGGGTCGGCCGCGGCGCCGCTGGGGTTGCCGGCTTCGACGACGAGGACATAGCCGCCGATCTGGATCTGGTCGCCCGGCTTGATGGCCGCCTCGCGGCCCTTGCCGAGCTGGACGCCGTTCACGCTGATGGCATTGCTGCCCTGGTCGACGATGCCGAAACCGCTGCTGGCGCGGAACAGCACGCGGGCGTGCACGCGCGAGATCGTGCGCTCGGGGTCGGGCAGCACCAGCTGGTTGGTGTCCGCGCGGCCGATGTCGCCGCCGAGTTCGTCGAACTGGGCGGACAGCGGCTGGCTCACAGGCAGCCCGTTGAAGGTGGTGACGTTGAGGCGAATCATGGTGACTGATTCTCAGCGCGGCATGGGTCTGCGACGACCCCTGCAAAGCGGGTATGGATGCTCATCTGAGCACATAAACCTTGCCTTCGATCAGGGTCAGCCGCAGCGGCCATGCGATGTTGCCGAGCGTTGCATCGTCGTTCTGGCTGCTGAGCACTGGGGCGCCCAGGGGATTGAGGCATTCCAGCAGGCGCCCGCCGGCCACCACGCGCAGCAGCAGGTTCTCCGTCATGGGCGGCTGCAGCGTCGCCAGAGCTCCCGCCTGCCAAAGCTGCTGCACCTGCTCGCGCAAGGCGGTGACGCCCTGGCCGGCAGGGCGCTGGTAGGCCTGGTCGACCTCCTCCAGCTTGAGGCGGCAGGCGGCGAGAAAGCTGTCAGGGTAGCCGCGTGAAAGGTCGAAAGCGAGGCGCTGCACGGCGGCGAGCACGGTCTGGCGGTCCTGCGGGCCGGGGTTGAGCACGGGGGCGTCCAGCCAGCGCCAGCGCGGGAAGCCAACCGGCAGCTCCAGGTCCTGGTGCACGACGGTGGGCGCCTCGAAGCCCTGACCCTCCTCGATGCCCCAGGCCACCTCGGCCAGCACGCGCACGGCCTCGTCGGCCAGGCTCTTGCCTTGGCGCAACAGCACGAGGCGGGCACGCGCCTGGGCGGCGCGCGCGGCCATGCGGGGCTGGGCGGGTGCGTTCGGCGCGGCCACGGCCTGCGCGATGGGCGGTGGCGCGACGACCAGCGTGATGCGGTTGCTGCCGTTTTGCAGGTATTCGTGCACCGTGACCGACTGGCTGCCCGCGCCGGCCGGCAGGCTCAGCACGGGCACGCCGTTGACGTGGACCTCGACGGGCTCGCCGCTGGTCTGGGCGTGGAGGCACATCAGGCGGTCCATGTCAGCGCCGCCCGGCCGCCCGAAGGCGCTGACGCGCCCCCTCGGGGGGCAGTGAATGGAATGAGCGTGGGGGCCTCATATCAGCCTCCACTCCAGTCGATGAGGGTCAGAGCCGGGATCAGCTCGCGCTGCTGGCGCTGCGCGCCGCCGAGCGGATCCTGGCGCAGCAGGCAGACGTTCACCGGCTCGATCGCCAGGCGGTAGAACCATTGCTGGCCGCGGCCGTCCGGGCGCGGGCGCAGGCCGCATTCGCCGACGACGGCGCCGCGCAGCGGCTCGGCCAACGGACCGGCCGACAGCAGGGCCGGCTGGCCGTTGGCGATGGCGTCGATGCTCAGCGAGAAGGGGTGGCGCCAGGTCGTCTTGGCCTGCTCCAACGCGGCACCGTCAGCGAGGCTCATGCGCCACTCGCTGCGGCCCTGGGCGCGCAGGCTGACACGGGCTCGGCTGCCGAGCCAGTCGAGTTCGCCGCTCAGGCGCAGGTCCAGCACCAGGGCGGCAAAGTCGATGGCGCCCTGCACGCGCAGCGCGACGGCGCCGTCTTTTTCGTGTTGCCACCCCCAGGTGATGCCGGCCTGGCCGACGAGGGGCGCCAGTTCGGCCTCCATGCGGCCGCTGCTGCCGGCCATGTGGCGAGACCAGGCGATGAAGAGTTTTTCGAGCCCGGCGCGGCTCAACGGCTGGAGCGTCTGCCAGGCCTTCAGCCAGGCCGGTGCAGGTTCGGTATGGCCATCGGCTTCGAGATGGCAGGCGGTACCTGCCGCGTTCAGCAGCGGGGCTTCGCCTTCGACGGGCCAGGCCTGGGCGGGCAGGGCGCCATGCCTGACTTCGACAAGGCGCTGCGTGGCGGCATGCACCTGCAGGCCGAGCTCGATGCGGCCCAGTGGCGCGCCCGCGTTGCGGATGCCGCAGCTGCTGATGCTGACGCTCTGCACATCGGGCGGCTCGCCGTGGGCGATGCCGGCGGGGCCGAGCTTGGGGTCGGGCGGCGGGCTGGGCGGCGCATGCAGCGTCAGGCTCAGGCGGGCGGTGTCGGCACCGCGCCAGGTCAGGCGGCCGGCGCCGGTTGCGTGCAGCACCTCGGGGTGGTGGGCATCACAGGTGGCTTCGGTGCTGACCGCGAGCTGCAGCCGCGCGCTCGCGCCGGCGCCCACGGCGCGGCTGAGCACCGGCAGCAGACGAGGCTCGCCGAGTGGCGCGGACAAGGTTTCTGGCTGCGGCGCCCAGGGCGCCAGGTCGACGCGCCGCCAGCTGCCGTCCTGGCCCTGGTAGGCCTGCAGCGGTTTGGGCTCGGCGACGGCGAAGGTGATGGCGGCGAGATCGCAGGCCTTGGGCCGGGGCGGCGGCGGCTGGTCGAGAAAGATGGCTCGGCCGCGCGCTGCACGGCCGAGCCCCGCTTCAACGGCGGCCAGGGCCTTGTCGTAGCCGGCGGGTGTCATCGCGTCGCCGGTTGGGGCGGCCTTGGCGGCGCGACGCACCAGTTCCTCGCGGGAGCGGTGGGTGAGCTGGTGCAGGCGCAGCGTCGGGCTCAGGGCCGGGTCGGCGGCGATGGCCGCAGCCCATTCAAAGCGCGGCTTGGCCTCGAAGCCCGCGCCCCACAGGCAGCACAGCGAGGCATAACGGGCCAGCTCGGCGACATGGCGCAAACCGATTTGCTGGGCATGCTCCAGCGCCACGTCGATGAAGGCTGGCCAGCGGGCGTGGAGCTGTTCGGCGACCTCGGGCCAGGCGCTGCCCAGCAGTTGCAGCAGCTCGCGCGAGTCGCGCTTGAGCTGCAGGGCCTCGACTTTTTCCAGCTGATCCGCGTTGAGTTGGAGCATCAGTTCACCCGCTCCCGGACTTGGCTGTCCAGCACGCCGTTCAGGCGCTGCCACCAGGTCCAGCGCTTCGCGGCCGGGCAGACAAGCTGCTGCCCGGCCGCGAAGAAGGCGTCGAGCTGCGACGGCGCGAGGCCGGGCAGCAGCAGGGCCAGCAGCTCGGGGTCCCACCAACGCCAGGGCCGGCGGCGGCCCTCGGGCGTGCGCACCTCCGCGAGGTCACGGCTGTGCTCGCGCATGGCGAGCAGCGGCCGGTTGGACGTCATCAGCACACCCCATCCCTCGAAGGCGGTGCAGGCTTCACCGAGCAACCAACGGGTGAGATCGGCCTCGGGTTGCAGCTCGACGATGTAGGCCGCCTGCGCGGCGGCCTCGGGCTTGAGGGCGCCGCGCTGCAGGCAGTCCCAGCCGACGGACTGCCCGGCCTGCAGCCGTTCCAGCAGGCCGGGGATGACACCACCGTCGACGACGGCATGCACGCGCCCGTCCGGCCGGTCCCACAGTGCTGATCGGATCTGGGCCGTGGCCAGAGCGGCAGCGTTCAAGCCGGCCCTCCGCCGCCCTCGGGACCTGCGGCGTCGTCGGGAGGTGGCGCGGCTGCGTCGGCGTTCTTGGCGTCGTCCTCGTTGTCCTCCGCCCCGCCACCGCCGCCGGCCGCGGCCGCGGCCAAGGCGGCCGCTGCGGCGCCTCCTGCGGCGAGGGCTGCGGC
>NZ_JBFUMN010000084.1:0-15250 GCF_054049335.1 Roseateles sp. P5_E1 | reverse complement strand
GGCCAGCGGCGTGAGGCGGTGGCTCAGCTGCACCTGGGCGGGCGCGATGTCGTCCGGCACGGCGCCGGGGCGGATCTCCWTGTCCGCCCCCGCGTCGCCCTCGGCCAGCAGCGGGACTGACAGCGTCAGCTCCAGCTCCACCTCGGGGTGGGCGGCCGTGAAGCCGGGTAGCGCGGGCACCAGCAACTGGCGTGCAAAGGTGGGCGTGGACGTCACGCGCAGACGCTCGCGCTGCTGGCTGGCGCGCTGGTGCAGCGGCATGGCCTGCAGCAGGGCCAGGGCCTGGCGTACCTGGGGCAGGTATTCGTGGCCGGCGGAGGTCAGGGTCAGGCCCTTGGCGGGTTGACGCAGGAACAGGGGCTGGCCCAGCCGTTCCTCCAGCCCGGCCACGCGCTTGGCGACGGCGCTGGCCGTCAGCGCGAGTTCGGCGGCGGCGGCCTCGAAGCTGCCCGTGCGAGCCACGGCCTCGAAGGCGAGCAGAGCGTCGAGCGAGGGCAGGCGGATGGCGCGCGAGGACATGGGGTCATCCTACCCAGCCACCCCCGGAGCAGGCGAGGGGATGCGGTGCGTCAGAAGTTGATCGTCGTCGGCCCGGCGTCGCGCGACGGCCGGCGCAGGTATTGGCCCAAGGTGCCGGCCATCGCCGCCACGACACCCGCGGCCAGCCGCAGGGCTTGGGGCTTCGCAGCATTTGCGTGACCAAGCCTGGGTGTGTCGCCGGGCTGCGCGATGGCGTGCACCAGCGCCAACTCCTGCTGGCGCTCCTGCACGAGGAAGAACATGCGGTTCGGGTCGGCAAAGCGCTGCGCCAACGCGCGAACCGCCTTCAGCTCGTGGCTGCGTACCCGCACACCTTGCGGGCTCAAGGTGCAGCCCAGGGCACGGCTGCGCAGGTAGAGCGACTTGGCCGCCAGGCGGTCGGGCAGGCAGCCCACGCCGGCGTATAGGCAGTTGGCGAGGTTGAAGGTGGCCTCGGCGTGGCCCATGGCCGCCGCCGTCACGTAGGCCGACAGGCCCGCTGCTTCGTCGACCGGGCCGCCTCGGCCGGTCATCAGCGCCCGCCCGAGCTGGAAGCGCCCGATGGCGCTGCGCCGGGACGCGGCCTGTTCCAGCACCCGCCGCGCCTGCGCCGGGTCCGCGGCCATGCCCAGCCCTTCCAGCTGGCACAGCCCCAGCATGGCGAGCCCGTCCTTGTCGCCGCTGTCTGCCGCGGCACGGAACCAGCCCACCGCGCGCTCATAGTCCGGTGGGTTGGCATGGAACAGGGCCATGCCGTGCTGGAGTGGGTCCACGGGCTGCGCGTTGAGGGCCATGGGCGGGGTCGGCCCCAGGTTGAGGATATTCATGCAGCAGGCGGGCGTTGGAGGTCGATATTGCGACCTGGTTTGGGCGGCCCGAGCGGTGCTCAGGCGCCCGGCAAGGCGTATCCCTGAATTGTTGGTGGGCCGGGCAGCAGGGCAGGGCTGCGCGGCGTGCAGTAATGCTGCAAATTGCCGCAAACCGAGGCGCTCGGCGAGAATTTCAAGGCTTCAGCGGCGGGCCGGCCACCCTGCGCCGGCCGCCACCACAACGCGAACTCCGCCCGACACCATGAGCTTTTCAGTCCTCGCCAAATACGCCATGGAGCTGCCTGGCGCCACGCAGGACGTCAAATGGGGCGCCGACTGGGTGGCCAGCGTCGGCGGCAAGATGTTCTTCGTCGGCGGGCCACACCCCGGCAAGTGGACGCATTGCAGCTTCAAGGTCGACGAGCACCGCTTCCTGGAGCTGACCGGTGTGCCCGGCATCGCGCCCGCGCCTTACGCGGCGCGGTATCACTGGGTGGCGGTGGAGGATGCGAAGGCGCTGCCCTTGTCGGAACTCAAGGCACTGGTGAAGCGCTCGCATGAGCTGGTGGCTGCCAAGCTGCCGAAGAAGCTGCGGCTGAGCCTCGGCCTGGCCGAGTAGGTCCGGGCCGAGAGCGTGCACCGCGTGACTCGCGCATTGGGCGCCAGCGAAACGCTCAGCTGGATTGGGCGCGCCACACCAGAACGGGCACTTCGGTGTGTGCAAGCACGCGCTGGGTCTCGCTACCGAGCAGCAGCCCGGTCAAGCCCTTGCGGCCATGCGAAGCCATCACGATCAGGTCGCACTGCAGGCGCTTGGCGACACTGCAGATGGCGTCATGGGGATGGTCGTTCTGTTCCATCAAGGTCTCGCAAGGCACCTTCGCTTCGTTCGCCACGCCGCTGACAAACTTGAGGTAAAGGTCCGCGTGGGCCCGCACGTCTGTCGCGAACTGATCGCGCGAACCCTCCAACTCAGACGCTCGATAGGTCAGCACATGGAAGGCAGGCGTGGCGTAGAACGCCGTCACCCGCGCGCCGGAAAGCCTTGCCAACTCGACGCCATGAAAGACCGCTTGCTCGGAGAACCGAGACCCATCGGTCGGAAGCAGGATGTGCTTGAACATGATGCACCTCTGGCTAGAAGCCGGGCACTCGCACGTCAGAGCAGGCCTAGCATCACCTGCCCAGGTGACCCGACCGGACCCGGCTTGCGGGCAGGTCGTCTGCGACGATAGTACGCCGCGGCGGGCAACTTGGGTGGGCTCTTCGGTATCTTGGCTGACCCTTTGCGGTGGGTCTTGATCACGTGCTGTCCCGCACTACGCGCTCTTGGACCGCTCCCGCGCCTCGTGCAGCGTCGCCAGCGTGATCTTGCGCACCTCGGCCTTGCTCTGTTCGACATGGCTGCGCAGCAGCAACTGGGCCTGCTCGACCTTGCGCTGCATGACCGCGCGCAGGATCTTGGCGTGCTCAGCGTAGGTCGCCTCGATGCGGTGGCCGCGCGTGAAATCCAGGTGCCGGATGATGCGGATCTGCTCGGTCACGTCCCAGTGCACGCGGGCCATCTCGGCATTGCCGGCGGCGCGTACCAGCGTGGCGTGGAAGGCCTCGTCCAGYATGCCCACCTCGCGGGCATCACTCAGCCGCTCGGCGGCGGGGACGAGCCAGACGGCCTTCAACGATTCCAGCTCCGGCGGCGGCGTGCCGGTGTGGGCGCACAGCCGCGCCACGGCGGCCAGCTCCAGGATCACGCGCAGGTCGTAGAGCTGCTCCAGCCTGCCGAAATCGATCGGCCGCACGGACCATCCCGACTTGGCCTCGACGTCGAGAAAGCCCTCGTTGCGCAGCTTGAAAAGCGCCTCGCGCACCGGCGTGCGGCTAACGCCCAGGCGCTGGCCCAGTTCCGCCTCCGAGAAGCGGTCGCCCGGTACGAGCTGGAAGTCGTTCAGCTCGGCCTTGAGCCGGGCGTAGACCTGCTCGGCCAGATTGGGACGGCCGGCACGCGGGGCGCTGGCAGAAGAGTCGACGATGGCCCGCATGCCGGCGATCTTAGCCAGCGGGCGCGGTGAGCAAGCTCTTCTGCTCAGCGAGCATGTTCAACGCCGCACCTCGCGCTGGAAGATCTCCAGGCTCTGCTTTTTGGCCGTGATGAAGCTCGGCTCCGACAAAGTGGCCACCGTGCGCGGCCGCGGGTCCTCGTASTKCAGGAYCTCGGCCACCCGGGTCGGCCGCTTGGTCAGCAGCAGCACTTCGTCGGCGAGGTACACGGCCTCCTCCAAGTCGTGCGATACCAGCATCATGGTCGTGCCCGTCTGCATGAAGACCTCCTGGAGCTTCTCGCGGATGAACAGCGTCATCTCGAAGTCCAGCGCCGAGAAGGGCTCGTCGAGGAAGAGCACCTCGGGGCCGGGTGCCAGCGCCCGCATGATGGAGGCCGTCTGCTGCTGCCCGCCCGASAGYTCRTACGGRTAGCGCTTCAGGTCGAACTTGACGTCGAAGCTTTCCACCAGCTCAGCCATGCGGCGGTCCACCTCGGCCTTGCTGCGGCCTTCCATCTTCAGCGGGTAGGCGATGTTGTCGATGGTGCGCATCCACGGGAACATCGCCTCGCGGTAGTTCTGGAACACGTAGCCGATCTTGGTGTCCTTGAGGCTCTTGCCGTCGAACAAGATCTGGCCCGAGTCGATGGGAATCAGCCCCGCGATCATGTTGATCAGCGTGCTCTTGCCGCAGCCGTTGGGGCCGAAGACGGACACGATCTTGTGCTTGGGGATGTCGAGGTTGAAGTCCTCGTAAAGCGGCCAGCCAGCGAAGTATTTCGTCAGGCCGCGGATGGTGATGTGGGTGCCGGCGGGACCGGGCTGGAAGGCGCGCACGGGCACATCGGGCACGACCGGGGCGTTGATGACGGCGGACATGGCGATTACCTCCCACTCCAATGGACGATCTTGCGTTCCAGCACCAGGAACAGGATGTTGAGCACATAGCCCAGGATGCCCGCGGCCAGGATGGCGGCGTACATGGTCTTCACGTTCAGCACCTGCTGCGCGTCGATGATGCGGTGGCCCAGGCCGTTGTCCGAGCCGATGAACATCTCGGCCACGACGACGATGACCAGCGCCATCGACACCGCCGAGCGCAGGCCCACGAAGCTGGGCTGCAGGCTCTCCCACACCAGCACGTCCTTGAAGATCTGCCAGCGCGACGCGCCCATCACCTTGGCCGCCATGACGCGCTGCTTGCGCGCGTTGATGACGCCATAGGCGCTGTTGAACACCACGATCAGCAGCGCGCCGAAGGCCGCGATGGCGATCTTGTTGATGTCCGACACGCCGAAGATCAGCAGGAACAGCGGGATCAGCGCCGACGACGGCGTCGAGCGGAAGAAGTCGATCAGGAACTCGACGCTGCGGTAGGCGCGCTCGTTGCTGCCCAGCAGCACGCCCAGCGGCACGCCGATGACGGCGGCGATCAAAAAGGCCTGCACCGTGCGCCACACCGTGGTGGCGAAGTCCAGCAGCAGCGGCCCGCCGGCCAGGCCGACGACGAGGGTCTGCAACGTGGCCAGCGGCGGCGGCAGCAGGATGGGTCGGATGAGGCCGAAGCGCACCACCAGGTCCCAGGCGATGAAGAGCATCAGCGGGCCGATGAAGGGCAGCAGCTTGGCGACGTTGAAACGCGGCAGGCGCACGGCGGGTTGGCCATCGGCGGCCTTTTGCCAGGGCGGCGTGGCGGCAGGAGCTTGTTCCATGGCTTCAGGCCTTGTAGATAAGGGTCGTGACGTCGAGCTTCTTCTCGAACACGCCCTTCTCGGTGAAGAGGTCGAAGAACTTCTGGAAGGCCGCCACGTCGCTCGGCGTGAACTCGTTGTAGAGCATGTAGGAGGCCAGCGGCACCTCGCCGGTCAGCGGGCCTTCGATTGCGGTGTAGCCCTTCAGGAAGTTGCGCGCCTGGGCCGGGTCCTTGCGCACGAGCTCGATGCCGCGGGCATAGGCGGCGATGTACTTCTTGGTCTCGGCCGGGTGCTTCTTGATGAACTCGGTTGTCAGCGTGGCCGAGCCGCCATGCCACGGGGCCAGCGGGTCGCCGAGGATGTACTTGGCGATGACGCCGGCCTCCAGCACGCGCGTCGTGCCATTGAGCCGGCCCACTGTGCCCGTGGGCTCCAGCGTGTAGACGGCATCCACCTGGCCGGCCGCTAGCGCGGCCACATGCTGACCGATGGGCAGCTCCGTCACCGTCGTGCCCGGCGCGCCGGCGCGTTCCAGCACGGCCATCGCCAGCGTCTTGTTCTGGATGCCGGGCCCGCTGGCTACGCGCTTGCCCTTCAGCTCGGCCAGCGTCTTGACGGGGCTGTCCTTGGGCACGAGGAACTGGTCGAGCACGTACTTCTGGTTGCTCGGGTTGGTGGCGATGATCTTGAACAAGCCCGGCGAAGCAATCTCGCCCACGCCCAGGTTGCCCGAGCCGGTGCCGTTGGAGCTGCCGTCACAGCGGCCCGCCAGCATGGCCTCCATCACCTGCTGGGCGCCGGCGAACTTGAGCGCCTCGACGTCCAGCCCCGCTTCCTTGAAGTAACCCTTCTCCACCGCCGCATAGAACGGCAGCCCGGCCGCCACCGGCCAGTAGCCGATGCGGATCTTGGGTGTCTGGGCACGCACCAGTGCGGGCGCGCCCAGCGTGGCCACGGCGGCCGCCGCGCCCAGCAGGGTGCGGCGCTGGGGTTTGAACGAATCGGTCATGGTCGGCTCCTTGGGTGATTGAGAGGGGGAGGCAAGAAGGGGTGAGGCTTCAGGCGGGGTGCAGTTCGGCCATGCGGGCCCGCCAACCTTCGCCGAGCATGGCCGGGTCGTGCGGGCCGATGAGGCCGGCAAGCGCGCCCAGCAACTCACGGGGCGGCGCGCCGTCCAGATAGGCCTGGTGCCAGTCTCCAAGGGTCAGAAGGCTTCGCTTGTTCATGGCGCACATGCTGGTATACCAATTGGTACGCCAGCATCAAGCGTGCCAGTTTGCGGCGCGCCTGCCTCTGCGCAGGTTCTGCATGTGGTGTACCGGGCGTCGCTCGGTCTGCCGCTTTCTGGCAGTCCTCCTTCAAGCCTTCGCGGCTGAGATCGCGTGCCTCGCCGTGGGGCGTTGATGCACCAGTCGGCGGTGCGGGGCGCCCTTGACACGTTTCGATGATTAGCTAATCATCAAGCCATGAACAAGGTCTTCAAAGCCCTTTCCGACCCCACCCGTCGCCAGGTGCTGCAGCTCCTGAGGCAGGGCCCCTTGAGCGCCGGTGAGCTGAGTGACCAGTTCCATGTCTCCAAGCCCACGATGTCGGCGCACTTCACCGTGCTGAAGGAGGCCGACCTCGTACACGCCGAGAAGGCGGGCAAGTCCGTCCTGTATCACCTGAAGCTGTCCGTGCTCGAAGAAGCGTTGCTGGGCTTCGTCCATTCGTTCAGCCCGAGCGCCGACGCGCCGGAACCCAAGAAGGAGATTGCGCGATGAAAGCTGATCTGATTGCAGGCCTTGCTTGGGGCGGCGGCATCGTCGCCGTGGCGTTGGGCATGACCTGGGCGCGCAAGCTGGGCTATGCGGACGGCGAAAACGTCACCCGGGTGGTCATCGCCATGAACGGGCTCATGATTGCCTGGTATGGCAACCGCATGCCCAAGCGCTTCTTCCCGAGCGAACTGGCCCGCAAGGTCAACCGGCTTGGGGGCTGGTCCATCACGATCAGCGGGCTTGTCTATGTGGCGCTGTGGGCCTTCGCTCCGATCCCCGTGGCAGTCGCCGCGGGTTCCGCCTCAGTCCTGGCGGGGGTGGCTGTGCCGCTGGTCTATTGCCTGTCGCAGCGGGACAAGTTCAAGAGCGCGACGTGAGCGGGGTGATCTGCCTGCAAGCGCACTCGAACCCACGCCTCAGCCCACCGTCCGATGGCTCACCTCCACCAGGATCCCGCCGGGCGCGTGGCAATAGAACATCAGGCTGCCGCGCATCACGCGCGGAGGCTGCGCGAGTTCGATGCCTGCATCCAGCATCCGTGCGTGCGCGCTCATGACGGCCTGCTCGGAAGCGAGCAGAAAACCGATGTGAAAGGTCTTCGGATACATCGGCTCGGTGGCATCTTTCGCCCGGGTGAGGACGAGCACGAAGCCGCCTTCACCATCGAGGATCGCCATGCCGTCGTTGCCTTTGATCTGGCGCAACGTGAAGCCGAAGGCGGCCTCGAAAAAGGCGGTGGCTGCGGTCACATCAGGCACTGAGAGATCGAGGTGGTTGAGTTGCATTGATTTGTCCTTTGAGTCAAATGGACTCGACCGGATCACAACGCGAAGCACCGTCGGCACCCGCTTTGCCACACAGACGAGCCCGCAGCGCGAAAGGCGCTGAGGTTCGTCGTGGGTTCTCATGCAATGCATGGAGCAGAGCTCTCGTCAGAGAGGGGTCGGGCTTACCGAAAAACCGACCCTGCCTTTTTCGACGTCGCCAGTGTAGCCATAGGCTCTTGGCCACCCTCAGTGGCCGTAGCGCGTCAGCCCCGGCTCCAACGGCTGGGGATCGCCCAGAAGATCAGCAGCCCTATCAGCGATACGGCCGCCAGCACATGCGGCGTATCGAGCGGCCGGTTCCCATCAGCAAGCAACGCAGCGGCACCGCAGGCCGCGATGCTGATCGCCACCCATTGCGCCCGCCTGACCCACCGCGCCCAGCGGCGCTGTTGCGGCGCGACGCCGGATGGCAGCGCCGCCATCACCCGCAGGTTGAAGCCAGCGTCATCGGGCTCGGTGCCGCTCTGCATCAGCTCCCGCAGCGCGTCATCAAAAGAAGCGTCGTCGTCGTGGTTCGTGGAAATCGTCATGGCGTGGGCTCCCATGCTTGCAGTTGCGCGCGCAGCTTGGCCTTTGCGCGCAGCACTTGTGTCTTGACCGTGCCGAGCGGCCAGCCCAGCACCAGCGCCGCTTCGGCGTGGCTGAGGTCGGCGCCGTAGCAGAGCAGGAGCGCGTGGCGCTGGGGCTCGCTGAGATCGGCCATGGCGCGGTCGAGGTCGATGCGCCAGTCGGCGCCGGGGGCGAAGTCGCTGTGTGCGCCCAGCTCCGGCGGTGCGTCGTCCACCAAAGACAAAGCCGGCCGTTCGGCCGACAGCGCGGAATAGGCCAGCCGCGTGAGCCAGGTGCGAAAGCGCGCCTCGCCGCGGAACTTGGGCAGGGCGCGCCAGGCACGCACGAAGGCTTCCTGGGCCAGGTCGTCGGCACGGCCTTGGTCGCCGCGGCAGACGCGGCCGAGCAGCTTGCGCAGATAGCCCTGGTGGGCCTGCACGAGGGCGGCGAAGGCCGCGCGGTCACCGGCGGCGGCACGGGCCACCAGGCGATCCTCTTGCAGGACCGCTTCGGTCGGTGCGGCGGGGACGCCGGAGGTCACGGCTGGGGCGGTTGCTGCTTGCGTTCAACGGCCCAGTACACCGCCAGGCCCAGCCCCAGGAACAGCGGAATCAGGCCGATGCTCCAGAGCCAGGCGCCCGGCATCATGGCGTTGAACATGCCCATCAAGCCCAGGCCGACGCCGATGTTGATGACCGCTGGCACGAGGATGCGGTTGGGGTTGGCCTGGTCGCGCTTGGCGCGGTGCCAGTCGCTGTCCTGCACGTCGCCCAGCAGCTCGGGCGGGATGGGCTGGCCGGCGCGGGCCAACTCGCGGATGGTCTCGTGGCGCTGGCGCTCGGTGTGAGCCTTGCCCAGGTAGTGGGCCACGATGGCAACGATGGGAATCAGCAGCGACAGGATCGGGATCATCAGTGGGCTGATTTCCTGAAAGCGGTCGAAGAACATGGGCGGGCTCCAGGGAAACGGGTGGATGGTGCTTCCTTGGAGCGCCCGGCCGTGGCGTTTGGATTCAGCGAGCGAAAGAAAAAGCACTGTCGCACCCCCTCAAGTTGAGGGTTTTTGAATGTCAAAGAAATTTACACCCCTAGATCAAACTAGGGATACGAGCTCGCTAAGCTATTGATTTTTAAGAAATACTGCTGCCTGGCACGGCCGTTGCATTGTGGGGATCATTGAAATTTCTTGAGGAGATCCGCCATGAAGTTGGCTTCTTTCGCAGCTGCAATCTTGACGGCTTCCCTTTGCAGCCTGGCCAACGCGGGCATCGTCTTCACGTTCACCGAATCCGGCGCCAACGTGGTGATGAACTCCTCCGGCACCATTGACACCAGCAAGCTGGTGCTTCAGCAGGGCGTGTCTGGCTGGGGCGGCACCGGTATCGAGGAGAACGGCAACCACGACATCATGGGCGGCACGGCCGTCGGCGGCGTGAACATGTCCTTCGGTTTCCACGCCGGCACCGCTTTCTCGGCCTGGTCCGCTGCGAATGGTCCCTGGGCCCAATCCAGCTTCAACACGACGGTCGACGCTGGTCACAAGGGCTTCACCACCTACGTTCGCCCCGTCAGCACCCAGCTTCCGGGCATCGGTATCGAGCGCGAAGACCTGGAAGGCACGTTCTGGTCGCCCGATCAAGCCTGGACTTTCCACAACGCCTCGTTCGCCTCCCTGCAGATGTTTGCCGGCACCTACACCGTGACCGACGCGCAGACCGGTGAGTTCATCACCTTCCAGATCGGCGCCGCCGGCAATCAGTTGCCCGAGCCCGACGCGGCGGCCCTGGTCGGCCTCGCCCTGCTGGGCGCATACGCTGCCCGTCGCGCCAAGGCAAAGAAGGCCTGACCCCCGTTCGGTCAACGAGCCACGAAGGCGAGTCGCAAAGACTCGCCTCGTGGCTTTTTTCGTTGTTGGTTGACCGACTCAACGATCCGGCCCCGCGAGTCCGGAACCTATCGCGGCGTGCCGAAGTCCTGCGTCCAGTAGCTGCGGTAAGTGGTGCTGGCGTTGCCCGCGACGCAGGCCACGCCGATGTCGCGGAAGGTCGCGTTCATCAGGTTGGCGCAATGACCATCGCTCTTCATCCAGCCGTCCACCACCTCGGCCACGCTGGCCTGGCCGGCGGCGATGTTCTCGCCCAGGCTGCTCCAAACATAGCCGGCGGCGGTCGCGCGGGTGCCGAGGGTGCTGCCGTCGCTGCCGGTGTGGCTGAAGAAGTTGTGCGTGACCATGTCGTCGCTATGCGCCACGGCGGCCTGGGTCAGCGCGGCGTTCCAGGTCAGATCAGGTGCCGGGCCGAAGGCGCCCTGAGCGCCGCAGGTGGCGCCACTGCGGCGCCGGGCGTTGACGGCCGCCAGCATGTCGGCCTGGAAGTTGGCGAGATCGCAGGTGATGCGCGTTCCGGCGGTCGGTGGTGCCGGCGCTGGAGCCGGTGCAGGGGCAGGGGGCGTTGTCGGCGTGGTGGTGGCTGAGTCGGAGCCGCCACCGCCGCAGCCGGCCAGCGAAACCAGGGTCGCCACGGCGAGAGGCGCCAGGCGGGACGCTCTCGCGCGGGTGGGTGAGGGTGGCGCGGGGAAGTGGCTCATAGGCCCGCAGCGTGGCACGCCCTGGCCTGGCGCCGGTTACCGGGTGCAGCCCACGAGAGCCGGCTCGCAACATCCCTACACAAAGACGGCGATATCAGGCCTTGGGAGCGTGGCAGACCGCTTCGATGTTGTGACCGTCCGGGTCGATGACGAAGGCGGCGTAGTAGTTCGCGTGGTACTTCGGACGCAGGCCCGGCGCGCCGTTGTCGGCGGCGCCGGCGTCCAGCGCCGCGCGGTAGAACGCATCGACCTGCTGGCGTGTCTGCGCCATGAAGGCGAGGTGCAGATGGGCCGGCTTCTCGTGGGTCTCGAACAGGCACAGGCTGGTCACCTGGCCCTCGATGACGAGCTCGATGCCGTAGCTCGGCTCGCCTTCCGCGCCCGCCGTGACGCCGAGCGGCGCCAGCGCCTTGAGATAGAAGGCCTTGCTCGCGGCGAAGTCGCTGACGCCGAACTTGACGTGGTCAAACATGAGTTCTCCTTTGATCGCGCAATCTGACCAGGCTGCGGCTACAGCTGCCACCAGCCCGGCAACAAGGCCCGCACCTCGGGTCGGGCATAGCGCTTGTCCAGCAGCCACACCCAGCCGCGGTCGTCCACGGAGCGCAGCACGCGGCCGGCGGCCTGCACGACCTTTTGCATACCGGGCACAAGGTCGGCATAGCCGTGGTCGGCGCCGAACAGGGTGTCCAGGCGCTCGCGCACCTGGTCCTGCAGCGGTGACACCGGCGGCAGGCCGAGGGTGGCGATGAAGGCGCCGATCAGCCGCGTGCCGGGCAGGTCCACGCCCTCGGCGAAGGCGCCGCCCAGCACGGCGAAGCCGATGCCGCGGCCGCCCTCCACGAAGCGGTCCAGGAAGGCGCGCCGTGCCGCGTCGCCCATGGCGCGCGACTGGTTCCACAGCGTGACCTGCGGGTGCCGCTGCGCCAGCCGCGCCGAGGCCTTGTCGAGGTAGTCGAAGCTGCTGAAGAAGGCGAGGTAGTTGCCGGGGTGCTCGGTGAACTGCTGGGCGAGCAGGTCCACCAGCGCGTCCAGCGATGCATTGCGATGTTCGTAGCGCGTGGACAGGCGGTGGGTCACCTGCACGGTCAGGTGCTCGGGCGGGAAGGGCGCGGGCACGTCGATCCAGGCGGTGTCCTCGGGCATGCCAAGCAGCTGGCGTTGGTAGTCGGGCGGCCCGAGCGTGGCCGAGAACAGTGTGACGCTGCTGAGCCCCTCGAAGCGCTCCTTCAGGAAGTGCCCTGGCACGACGTTGCGCACCGACAGCAGCACGTCGCGACCGTCGTTGGGATCGTCCTCGTCGTCGTCTTCCAGCAGCGAGAGGTTCCGTGGCGCGTCCAGCGCCGGCTTGGGGTCCCCCGGAGCGGCGCTGCGCTGCAGGTCGCAAATCGAATGGGCATCGAAGCGGTCCAGCAGGCGCTGCAGGCCCAGCACCTCGAAATAGAACTGCAGCATGGCCCCGACGTCGAGCGGGTGGTTCTGCACGTGCTCGCCCAGGGCGATGTTGACGCGTTGCAGGGCCTCGGCGAGGGCGTCGGGCACCGTGTCCAGCGCCTGGTAGTCGCCTTGCTGGCGGCGGCTCAGCGTGGCCAGTTCCTTGGCCAGCCGGCGCAGCGGCGGGCGCAGGCTGGCCGGCGCTTCGGCAATGACCTCGCGCACGCGCGCCAGGCTGAGGCTGACGCTGTACATGTCGCGGGCGCGGTCGATGAGGTTGTGGGCCTCGTCCACCAGCAGGGCGAGCTTCCAGCCCTGAGCCTGGGAGAGGCCGTAGAGCTGGCCATAGGGGTCGAAGGCGTGGTGTACGTCGCCGACGACGACGTCGGCCCAGCGCAGCAGCTCCTGGCCGAGGTAGTAGGGGCAGACGTCATGCTGCAGTGCGATGCGGCGCTGGGCAGTGGGGTCCAGCCAGGCCGTCTGCACGGCCTCGGCGCGGGCGGCGGGCAGCTTGTCGTAGAAGCCGTTGGCCAGCGGGCAGGCGTCGCCATGGCAGGCCTTGGTGGGGTGCTCGCAGGCCTGCTCCTTGGCCACCAGCGTCAGCACGCGCAGCGATTTCGTCGGCGTGTGTTCTCGCAGCGCATGCAGGGCCTCCAGCGCGGTGATGCGGCCGGTGCCCTTGCAGGTCATGTAGCCGATCTTGTCGAGCTGCTGCAGCGGCATGGCGCGCAGCAGCGGGTACAGCGTGCCCAGGGTCTTGCCGATGCCGGTGGGCGCCTGGGCCAGGAGGCAGCGGCCGTTGGCGGCCACGCGGTAGACGGCCTCGGCGAGCAGGCGCTGACCGGGGCGCAGTTCGCCCTTGGGGAAGGGCAGGGCGCTCAGGTCGGCGTCGCGTGCTTTGCGGTGCTCCGCCTCCTGTCGTGCCCAGGCCTCGAACTGCCGGCAGCGCAACTCGAAGGCGGCTTGCAGCTCGCTGGCCGTCACCTTCTCGCGCAGCACGGTCTCGTTTTGCGTGTCGGCATCGACGTAGACGAGGGCCAGCTCCAGCTCGCTCAGGCCACGGTCGGCGGCAATCAGCGCGCCATAGGTCTGCAGCTGGGCCCAGTGCAGGGCGCGGCGGTTGTCGGGAATGGCCTCGACCGGACCGCGGATGGTCTTGATCTCCTCCAGCCGGTTCACGTCGGCCTCGTAGCCGTCGGCCCGCCCGCGCACGCGCAGGTTGCCGTGGACGGCCTCCAGCGGCAGCTCGGTCTCGTAGCCCGGCGAACGGCGCGCCAGCACGGCCATCTGGCCGGCCTGGCCCTCCAGCGCCGTGGCCGAGGGCGTGAAGCGGCGGTCCAGGCTGCCGCGCTTGGCAGTGAACTCGCACAGGCTGCGTACCGAGACGCTGTAGCTCCAGTCGCTCAAAACAAGCTCAGGTTGTCGAGCGTGGGCAGGGGCTCTGCTCGCGCTGGCGCCGGGGGCGGCACCTCGCTCGCATGCACGAGGTTGCCGATGCGCACGCCCATCAGCCGCAGACGCTTGTCGAACGTGACGCGCTTGAGGCACAGGCCCACGGCATGGCGGATGTCGGCGGCACTGGTGATGGCGGCCTTCAGCGTCTGGTCGCGCGTGACGGTGACGAAGCCCTCGAAGCGCAGCTTGATGCCCACCGTCTTGCCAGCGTAGTGCTTGCGGGCGAGATCGCGCGACAGGCTTTCGCACAGCTCGTCCATGATGCCGCCGAGCAGGGCGCGGTCGTGCACGGCGTGCAGGTCGCGCTCGAAGGTGGTCTCGCGGCTGATGGACACGGGCTCACTGTGCGTGACGACGGGACGCGAATCGCGGCCATGCGAGGCGGCGTGCAGCCACTGGCCGTAGCTTTCGCCGAACTGCTCGACCAGCCAGGCCGGGTCGGCGGCGGCAATGTCGCCCACCGTCTCCAACCCCAACCTGACGAGCTTTTCCCCCGCCTTGGGGCCGATGCCATTGATCTTGCGCACGCCCAGGGGCCAGACGCGTGTGGGGATGTCGTCCAGCGTCAGTACGCTGATGCCGTCGGGCTTGTCCAGCTCACTGGCTATTTTTGAGAGCAGCTTGTTGGGTGTGACGCCGATGGAGCAGGTCAGGCCGGTGGCGCGGCCCACCGAGTTTTTGATCTCGCGGGCCACCGCCTTCACGCCGCCCAGCGGGTCGTGGCCGACGGCGTCGCGCACGCCAGGCACGTCGCTCAGGTCGATGTAGATCTCGTCGATGCCACGGTCCTCGATGACCGGTGCGACTTCGGCGACGGCGGCCTTGAAGAGGCGCGAGTACTTGCGGTAGCTGTCGAAGTCGGCCGGCAGCAGGATGGCGTCGGGCGCGCGCAGGGCGGCTTTCATCAGGCCCATGGCCGAGAACACGCCGAGGTCCCGCGCGGCGTAGGTGGACGTCGTGACGACGCCGCGGCCGGTGTAGTCGCGCAGCTTGGAGTAGCGCCAGCTGCCGTCTTCCAGCTGCTGCGGCGCATCCGCCCGCCGGCCACCGATGACGACCGCCTGGCCCTTGAGCTGCGGATAGCGCAGCAGCTCGACGGACGCATAGAAGGCGTCCATGTCGAGGTGGGCGATCCAGCGGTCGGGCTGTTGCATGGCCTGGATTGTCACTGGGAATAAAGACAGGGTCTGGCAGCATCGGCAGAATGCCCCGACCTTGATGGAAAGACGCTCCATGCGCGCCCTGCTGCTGCTTTGCACCTGCCTGCTGCTGGCCGCCTGCGCCAGTGCCCCGATGAACCCGCCGCGCAACAAGCCGGTGGCCGTGCAGACCGTGCAGCGCGCACCCATGCCGCTGGATGCCGATACCGTCGTCGCGCTGAGTTTCTCGGGTGGTGGCCTGCGTGCGGCGGCGTTTTCCTACGGCGTGCTGGAGGGACTGCGCGAGCAGGCGTCGACGCCAGGGCGCACGCTGCTGGATGAGGTCAGCTTCATCACCAGCGTATCGGGTGGCTCGCTGACGTCGGCCTACTTCGGCCTGCACGGCGCCGAGGGCCTCGGCCTGCACGGCGCCGAGGGCC
>NZ_JBFUMN010000083.1:0-17039 GCF_054049335.1 Roseateles sp. P5_E1 | reverse complement strand
GCGGCAGCGCCGGCGAGGGCGGCAGCGCGGATCTTGGCCGCACGGGCCGCAGCGGCGGCGGCGGCCGCGGCGGCTTCAGCGGCGGCCTTGGCCGCTGCTGCGGCGTCCGCGCTCGCATTGGCCGCGGCGGCGGTGTTTGGCGCCTCTTGGCCGACGGTCAAGGGGTCTTCAAAAAGCTTGTCGTAGTCCGTGGCCTTGGCGGACGTCAGCAGTTCCTGGTTCATGGCGTCTTCCGGCGCCTTGGGCTCGGCCGCGGCCGCGCTCTCGGCTGCGCCGGCGGAGCCGCCGCCACCGCCGCAGTTGACCTTGACGAGCGGCCCGTCGATGGTGACGCCCGCCGGGCCCAGCGTGATGACCGAGCCGCCGCAGACGATCTTGATGCCGGCCGTGGCCTCCAGCACGATCTCGGCGCTGCCCTTGGCCTTGATGTTGACGGCTTGCATCAACAGGTCGGCTGTGGCCTTCAGCGACAGCTTGGCACCGGCCTCGCCGACCAGGTTGCCGGTCGTCTTGAAGTTGCCCGCGCCGCCGCTTTGCAGGTTGATGTCGCCGCCGGCCTTGACGGCCGTCTTGCCGGTGACGTCAAGTCCGTAGTCGGCACCGACCTTGGCGTTGAAGTCTTTCTCAAGCTTGAGCTGGTAGGTGGCCGCACCCGTCGTGAAGATGTCACCGGCGACCTTGGTGTGCAGGTCCTTGCCGAGGTCGTGCATGACGTCCTTGCCGACGTTGACATACCAGTTCTCGCCGACGACCTCCTTGCGCGTGAGCTTGACCTTCTTGGTCTCGTTCATCTCGATCCAGTCGAAGGCGTCTTCCTTCACGTGGCGATGGAAGTTCTTCTGCGATTGCAGCCAGACGTATTCCTTGCCCGTCTTGTCGTCGAAACGCAGTTCATGGCGAGCGTCGGCCGCGCCGTTCTTGGTCGAGTGGGTGCGCCAGCCGCTGATGTCGGAATTGGCGGGCAGGGGATAGATGGGCGTGTTGATGTCGTTGTGCACCGAGCCCGTGATGAGGGGCCGGTCGGGGTCGCCGCCGATGAAGCTGACGACCACTTCGTGGCCGACGCGCGGGATCATCCACAGCCCCATGCCCTTGCCCGCCCAGGGCTGGGACAGGCGCACGAAGCAGGAGCTGTTTTCGTTGTTCTCGCCCAGGCGGTCCCAGTGGAACTGCACCTTGATGCGGCCGTGCTTGTCGGTCTCCACCTCGTTGCCCGAGGCGCCGACGACGATGGCCGTCTGCGGCCCGTACATGATGGGCCGCGGCGTGCGGCGCTGCGGGCGGAAGGCATTGCCGCCCGTGCTGATGCACATGAGATTGGCGATCACGCCGTCGCGGCGGCGCGGCAGGGACCTGAGATCGTCGATGGCCTCGTGGTCGGCGAACTCGGCGTGGAAGTTCATGCCGACGATCAGGTAGCTGTCGTCGTCGGCCGCATTCAGGGCGTCTTCGAGATCGAAGGTGGCGCCCACCGTGATGTCGTTGCAGTTGGTGGTGCCGGTGTAGATCTGCTGCAGCGACTGCAGCTCTTCCAGCCGCATCTTGGCGACGCGAATGGCGGCCGCCGCGGTCGGCTGCGCGTCGGGCTTGACCTGGTTTTGCACTGCACGCGCCGGGAACTCATAGACCTCGGCGTCGCCGAGCTTGGCGGTCGCCGCCGTGGGCAGCGCGCTGTGCTCCTGCTGGATGGCAGACGCCGTCGCGAGGTAGTCGTAGTCGCGCACCACGGCCTTGACCGAATGCACTTCCTCGACCATCTTCCAGTCGACGAGGGTGGGCTTGGTGGCATCGAGCTTGTGGGACCATTTGACGGTCTTGTCGCCCGTCTTGGCCTTGTGCTTGCCCATCGAGTCGATCAGCACCAGGGTGTGGGTGGTGCTGGTGTGCTCGAAGAAATAGTAGATGCCGAACTCTTCCAGCAAACGGCTGACGAAGTCGAAGTCCGATTCCTGGTACTGCACGCAATACTCGAGCGGCTTGTAGACCGCGGCGTCCTGCAGCCGCCAGGCGAAGTCGGCGCTGTAGGGCGTGAGGACGGCGGTGACGATGTCCTTCACGCTCTTGTTCTGGAACACCTTGGAGTTGCGCGTGCGCGTGGCGAACCAGGTCCAGGGCCGCATGGTGATGCGGAAGGAGTCAAAGCGGCCATGGCGTTCACCGCGCTGGACTTCGGTGATGAAGCCATTGAAGTGACGCTTGGCACCATGCTCGATGCTGACATTGGCACGCGAGCCCAGCAGGGCGTGCAGGTCGATGGACTCGCGCACGCCCAGCAGGCTGACGTTGCCGACCAGGTCGACCTGCCACTCGGGCAGCGCGCCGAGCTGCTCCCGACCCTCCATGCGCAAGACCAGCAACTTTTCACCACCCAGCTTGGTGGTGATGGACATCACACTGCTCATGTCGGCATCTCCGCGCGCGGCTCAGCTTCAGTCGAAGGCATAGCTGAAATCGCCATCGGCGACACCGAGGCTGACGCGCGCCAGCGGCTGACCCGAGGCCGTGCGCGACAGGTATTCAATCGACACCTTGGGCAGCACCGTGTTGGTCAGGATGGCGTCGATGATGCGGCCGCCCGACTCCGCGTTGTTGCAGCGCTTGACGATGAGCTCCACCGCTGCGTCGCTGTACTCGAACGGGATGCGGTGGTTCTCGGCGACGCGCTTGACGATGCGGCCGAGCTGCAGGCGCACGATGCGGGCCAGCATCTCATCGCTCAGCGGGTAGTAGGGGATCGTGACGATGCGGCCCAGCAGCGCCGGCGGGAAAACCTTCTGCAGCGGCTCGGTCAGGGCCGTGGCCAGCGACTCGGGGTCGGGCAGCAGCTCGGGGTCGCGGCACATGTTCATGATGAGCTCGGAACCCACATTGCTGGTCAGCAGGATGATGGTGTTCTTGAAGTCGATCATGCGGCCTTCGCCGTCCTCCATCCAGCCCTTGTCGAAGACCTGGAAGAAGAGTTCGTGCACGTCGGGGTGGGCCTTCTCGACCTCGTCCAGCAGCACGACGCTGTAGGGCCGGCGGCGCACGGCCTCGGTCAGCACGCCGCCCTCGCCGTAGCCCACGTAGCCCGGAGGCGCGCCCTTGAGCGTGGAGACGGTGTGCGACTCCTGGTACTCGCTCATGTTGATGGTGATGACGTTCTGCTCGCCGCCGTACAGCGATTCGGCCAGCGCCAGCGCCGTCTCGGTCTTGCCCACACCCGAGGTGCCGCACAGCATGAAGACGCCGATGGGTTTGTTGGGGTTGTCCAGCTTGGCGCGCGAGGTCTGGATGCGCCGGGCGATCATGTCCAGGCCATGCTGCTGGCCGATGACGCGCTGGCCTAGCGTGGCGCCCAGGCGCAGCACGGCTTCCAGCTCGTTCTTGACCATGCGGCCGACGGGGATGCCGGTCCAGTCAGCGACGACGCTGGCCACGGCCTGCGCGTCGACCGAGGGCAGGATCAGCGGGGCGTCGCCTTGCAGCTCGGCTAGCTGGGCCTGGGCGGCGTGCATCTCGCCCAGCAGGCCGTCGCGGTCGGGTTGGGCTGAAGCTGCTTCGTCCACCGGCTGGCCATCACCGCGCAACTTGGCGCGCAGCTCCAGGATCTTGGCGACGACATCCTTCTCCTGCTGCCAGCGCACTTCCAGCGTCGCGAGGCGCGCGCGCTCGTTGGCCAGCTTCTCTTCCACCGACACGCCGCGGTCGCCGATGTGCACGCCGACCTGAGCCTCGCGGCCGATGATGCCCTGCTCGATCTCCAGCGACTCGATGCGACGCTTGCAATCCTCCACCTCGGCCGGCATCGCATGCTGGCTGACGGCGACGCGGGCGCAGGCGGTGTCGAGCAGGCTGACGGCCTTGTCGGGCAGCTGGCGGGCCGGGATGTAGCGGTGCGACAGCTTGACGGCCGCCTCGATGGCCTCATCGAGCAACTGGACCTTGTGGTGCTTCTCCAGCACGGTGGCCACACCGCGCAGCATCAGGATGGCCTTCTTCTCGTCGGGCTCCTCGACCTGCACGGTCTGGAAGCGGCGGGTCAGCGCCGGGTCCTTCTCGATGTACTTCTTGTATTCGGCCCAGGTCGTGGCGCCCACGGTGCGCAAGTTGCCACGCGCCAGGGCCGGTTTCAGCAGATTGGCCGCGTCGCCCGTGCCGGCCGCACCACCAGCGCCCACCAGCGTGTGGATCTCGTCGATGAACAGGATGATGGGCGTGGGGCTGCCCTGCACCTCGTCGATGACCTGGCGCAGGCGCTGCTCGAACTCGCCCTTCATCGACGCGCCGGCCTGCAGCAGGCCGATGTCCAGCGTCAGCAGCGTCACGCCCTGCATGGGCGGCGGCACGTCGCCGCGCGCCAGGCGCAGCGCAAAGCCTTCCACCACGGCCGTCTTGCCGACGCCGGCCTCGCCGGTCAGCAGCGGGTTGTTCTGGCGGCGGCGCATCAGGATGTCGACGATCTGGCGGATCTCGTCGTCGCGACCGGTCACCGGATCGATCTCGCCCTTGCGCGCCTTCTCGGTCAGGTCGACGGTGAACTTCTTCAGCGCCTCCTGGCGGCCCATGGCGGCGGGAGCCATCGCGCCCTCGGCTTGGCCGGGTTGCGCGCTGTTCAACGCGCTGCCGTCGGTGGCGCCCAGGCCGGCTTCGCCGGTCTTGCCGACCAGGCTTTGCAGCTTGTCGGCCAGGTCATCGGCCTTGATCTTCTCGAACTGGCGCGAGATGCCGAACAGCGCTTCACGCAGCGAGCGCGTGGACAGCAGCGCCAGCAGCAGGTGGCCGCTGCGCACCTGGGCATCGCCGTACATCAGCGTCGAATAGACCCAGCCCTGCTGGATGGCGTGGGTGATGTGCTCGGAGAAGTCGCTGATGGCCGTCGAGCCGCGCGGCAGCCGGTCCAGCGCGGTCGTCACGTCACGCGCAAGCGCGGCGGCGTCCAGCCCGTAGTGGCGCACGATGGCGCTGACGTCGGATTCGTTGTTCTCCAGCAGCTGGGTGATCCAGTGCACCAGCTCGACATAAGGGTTGCCCCTGAGCTTGCAGAAGACGGTGGCGCCTTCGATGGATTTGTAGGCCAGCGGGTTGAGCTTGCCGAACAGGGCTTGGCGGCTGATGTCAGTCATTTCCAGTTCTCCTCGGTGCTAAGTGACCAAGGCCGCCGTTCGGTTCCCTGTGCAATGGATTCAAAACACAGCCACAGAGGCACGGAGACACGGAGGAATGCAGAACTTCTCTGTGCCTCTGTGCCTCTGTGCCTCTGTGGCTGTGTTGCGTCTCTCAGCGGAGGTGCTGGGGCGCGAGCGAGGCTTTCAACGGCCCGCGGCAGATGCTCTCGACGTTCATCAGCAGCTGGTCGGCCCGCTTGCGCGGGCGCTGGCTGTTGAGCCAGGCGCTGCGCCCCAGCATGCCCACGCCGGGTTGCCTGCCCAGCGGCCAGGCCGGCACCTCGGCGGGTTTGAGGCGCAGGCGCACATCCCAGGCGAACTCCTGGCCGACGTATTGCCTCACCATGGCCTGCAGGGCCGGCAGATGCGGGCCCGAAGGCAGGAAGGCCTGGAATGCCTCCCAGCCCAGGGGGCCGATCTCGATGCGGAACTTGTGCTGCACATCCCAGACCTGGCGGCCCAGCACGGCGCCGCGCCCCAGGGCCACGCCGTCGTGCTTGACGAGTCGGGTGCGTTCTTCAGGCCCCAACGGCATCCAGTGGCCGCTGAACTGCTGCACCAGGGCGGGCACACGGAAGCGCAGCGCGATCCAGCTCTGCAGGCCATCGGCATCGCGCGCCGAGCGAGCCAGGCGGCCGGCGAAATAGAGCTTGGGGAAGTCTCCCAAGGCGTCGCGCTCGCGCAGCGACGGCTCGGCCAGGCCGATGAGGGCGCCCACATGGCGCACGATGGGCGCGTCGCGGCTGCGATCCATACCCACCACCGGGTTGGCGCGCGCCCAGGCCCGGTAGAAGAGCAGGCCGAAGCGATGCAGCAGCATGTCGGCAAAGGCCGCGAAGGTGCGGTCGCCGTGGTGCATGGCCCGCTCGCGGGCGTATTCGGTCAGGTGCGTGGGCAGGGCACCATTGGGGCCGAACAGGCTCAGCACCCGCTGCACGAGGCGTGGCGGTCCGTGGTCGTTGGCTGCCAGTTTGGTGATGGCCGTCGGCGCGAAGTTCAGCGCCGGTTCGCTGGCAAAGCGCACCGGCTCGTCGCCTGGGCGCAGCGCGTCGCCCAGGCGCGGCTTGTCGGCGTGGGCGGCCTCGATGCGGCGCAGCGCCTGGAAGAGGTCGAAGCGGCCCGGGCGCGCGGCCAGCGCGTCGAAGATCGATGGCTCAGGCTTTGCGCTCACAACACTGCCCTGGCGCCCGGCAGCGGTTGCCAGCGCTTCAACTCGCCGCGGGTGCGCGAGACCAGCAGCGTCTGGACAAAACTGTTCATCGACACATGGCGGCTGAAGTAGTGGTGCAGCACGGCGCCCAGCAGCGTCGCGCTGCCACCTTCGAAGGAGAGTTCGTCCACCGTCAGCTGCACCTCCAACCCGCGGCCGAAGGCGATGGGGCCTGGCGCCGGATGGCGGCGCACGATGGGCAGCGTGGTGACGGAGCGCACGCCTTCGATCTGCCGCAGCAGGCCGGCGCCGGAGCTTTGGCCGAACAGGCCGAGCAGTTCGCGCAGGGCCAGCGCACCGCGCTCGGGGTCCTCGTCGACAAGGGACAGGTAGTTCAGCGATAGCAGGGACAGCAGCCGCCAGGCCAGTGCGCCTTCGCGCGCCGCGCTGCCGGGCCGCGACGGGCCGGCCACGACGGCGACATGGTCGACGGGCGCACGGGTCTCCAGCGTCAGGCCACCATGATCGCGGCCGGCGGGCATGAAGAGCGGCAGGTCGCGGTTGGTGCAGCGGATCTTGGCGGCCAGCTGGCGCAGATCGGCCCGGTAGGGCGCGCGCTGCAGGTCGACCAGGGACAAAAAGACCTCGCTGCCGACATAGGCCGAGCGCGGCCCCTCGCGCTTGGCGCGGTCGCTGGCCAGACGCGGCTCGCGCAGCAGGCTGAAATAGCCGGAGGCGCCGGCCGGGTCGGCGTGGGGCACGTCGAACAGCGGCAGGAACTGCAGCTCGTCGGTGTCGCTGGAGAAGCCGGTGACCGAGGCGACGTCGAACACCTCGAAGTCGGCGCCGGCCAGCCGGTCGGGGATGACCTGGAAGGCGGTGGCGCTGTCGTCGACCGTGATGCGCTCGGCGCGGCGCTCGAAGAGGTTGATGGCCGGCACGCAATTCAGGCTGAAGTTGGCCGGTTCGCCGCCACCCTCCAGGCTGGCTTCGTAGCGGTCGAACAGCAGCACCAGCTCGAAGCTGTTGCCCGTGCAGGCGGCGAAGCTGGGCTTGAGGCCGGCCACGTCGATGAACAGGAAGCGCTGCGGGAAGGCGAAGTACTCCTGCATCAGCCGCGTGCCGGACAGGCCGCGCAGCGTCACCGGCAGCATGGCCTCGTCATCGGCCAGGCCGACGTGGTGCACGCGGCTGGCCGGGATGAACTGGCGCTTGGCCGCAGCCTCCTTGCCACCAGGCCCGGCCAGCACGCCCACGCAGCGGCAGGTGGCGAGCTCGTGCAGCTTCAGCGCCACGTCCTGCAGCCCGCCCATGAAGAAGCGCAGGCTGTCCAGCGGCAGCCGCGAGAAGCTCATGCCGCTGGGCAGCTCCATGCGCACACGCACGCCGCTCTTGGGTCGCTCGCGCAGCGGCAGGCCGCTGAAATTGATGTCGGTGGCGCTGAGGAAGTACTCGACCTGGCTGACCCGGATGGGCGTCAGCGTGACCGGCTGGGCGGTGCGGAACTCGCAGCGCGTTGGCCCCAGCGGCGTGCGCGCGCCCATCAGCGCGCTGCCGCGCGGCAGCGTGAAGCCGGCAATCAGGTTGGGGTCCTGAGCCGGCTCGAGCTGGGCCACCAGCATGGACGGGATCGGCGCGCCGAGGTTGGGGCAGACCATGTCCAGCAGCGCCTGGGCAAGCTGGGGGAATTCGGCGTCCTGCTTGAGCTGCACGCGGGCTGCGAGGAAGGCCGTGCCTTCGAGCAGGCGCTCGACATAGGGGTCGGCGACTTCCAGGCCTTCCATGCCCAGGCGGCCAGCGATCTTCGGGAACTCGCGCGCGAACTCGCCGCCCATCTCGCGGAGATAGCGCAGTTCCTGGTTGTAGTAGCGAAGGAGGCGGGGGTCCATCAGGGGTTCCGACGCAGCCGGGAAACACAGCCACAGAGGCACAGAGGCACGGAGGAATACGAGACTCTTCCTTCAGTTTCTCTGTGCCTCTGTGTCTCTGTGGCCATGTTCATTGTTTCAGCCGCGCATATCACGCACGGCGGCTTGACCAGTATCCACGTCTACGTCAGCGCTGAGCAGCAACTCCAGCGGCACTGGCTGGTTCCACATCTGGCCCTTGATGGTCAGGCGCAGGCTGGTGGGGCGCAGGCCGGTGCTCATGTCGTTGGCGATGCGCACCTCCACCGTGTCCGGGTCCAGTCGCGGCTCGAAGCGGATGATGGCCTGGCGCACCTGGGCCTCGATGAGGGGGAACTGGTGGATGGTCATGGTCTGCCCGGTCAGGGGCAGGATGCCGAAGTTCAGCACCGAGTCGCGGGCATGCGGCAGGCTCTTCCATAGCGCCGTGCGTTCGGGGTCGTTGCGGTTGCCGATGTCCGGCTCTTCACACACCGCGTTGAACAGCCAGGAGAGGTCGCGCAGCACGGCCTCACGCAGCTGCTTGCGGCTCAGTACGCGGGCCTCGAGGGCCTCGACCTTGGAGCTGGCATCGTTGTCGGTGAGCCGGTCCAGCAGCGAGGGTTGGAGGCGGTCCTGGGCACCGAAGCTGGCCATCAGTTGCCTTCGGTCTGCGTGGCCTCGCTGGCGTCGAAGAGAATTTCTCTGACGGCCATCAGGTCGTGGTCGCCGATGTCGCTGGTCAGCACGCGCTGGCCCAGGCCGGCATAGCGGTCCTCGCCTGGCAGTGCTTGCCATTCGGTCTTGCGCGCCAGGTTGATGAGGCCATCCTCGCTCTTCTCGGAACCGGGATAGCGCGTGGGCACCAGGGCGACGCTGTTGCCGCCGTTGGTGAAGCTCAGCTGCGCCGGCATCCAGACGCAGTCGCGCAGGTCCTCGGGCGCGTCGAAATGAATCTTGGCCAGGTGCTGGAAGGGCACCCAGGTGTAGTGGCCGTTGAGGCAGACCTCGAGCACCGGGCCCAGGCGCGAATCGGCGTCGGCCAGCCACTCGAAGCGCTGGCCGTCGATGCTGCCCGCACTCGTTGGCGCGGCCTCGAAGGCCTTGGTGGCGAGGTCGGCCGCAAGCTGGTGGTTGCCCTCGGCCTGCTGCTTGAGAGATTCGATCAACTGGGCCACCCAGGCCTCGGGCTGGCCGAAGACAACCGGCGTGCGCTTGCCGGAAAACACCTGGGCGCGCAGCAGCTCGCAGCGGATGGCGTGGCCGACGGTCTCGCGCATCGGGATGGCCAGCTTGTCCATGTCGGCGACGACATTGAGCTGGGTGTGGGCGCGTTCCCACTGGCCGAGCACGCTGAGCAGCTGGGACATGAAGGTGCGCAGCTTGGGGTCGGCCGGCTTGGCGCGCACGGCCTCGGTCAGCTTGGCGAGTGCGGTGCGTGGGTCGCCGGCGCGCAAGGCTTCTTCGGCAGCTTGTTGGGGCGTCATGTCGATGGGATCAGAAGCCATGGCCGCAGTCCGTGCAGAAGCGGGCTTGCCGCGAGAGGGTGATGCCGCAGGCCGGGCAGCTCTTGTGCGTGCTGGCCATGTCGAAGCCGCATTCGTGGCAGAAGCGCCCGCCCTGGCTGGGCGTCTGGCAGTTGGGGCAGGCCGAGCCACCGCCGCTGGCGGCGCCCTGGCTGGCCGAACCCGCATCCAGCGTGGAACGGGCGGCGCAATCGCGGCAGCTGTTGCTGCTGCTGTTCCAGCATTCGCGGCCTACCCATTTGCGGCAGCCGGTGCATTTCTCGTACAGCGGTGCTGCGGCGGCCATGGCTTCGGCCAGGGCCTCGGCCTTGGCACTGCCACCACCGGCTTCGGCAAACGCGCCGGTGGCGCGGCTGGCCTTGTTCAGATCGTAGAACATGAATGCGAAACGGCTCAGCCAGCCCGTGATCTGGCCCTTGCGATAGGGCCTGAAGGCCGAGCGTGAGCTCTCGCCGCATTTCTCGCAGAAGAACTCGAACTGGAAGCCGGCCGACACGTCGCTCATCGACGTGCTGACGTCCCGGTAATTGGTCAGGGCCATGGGGGCTTAGATTGGAGAACCGATGTTCTTCATCGTGAAGGCGCGCGTCGTGTTCTGCGACGCGGTCTTGGCGACGGCCTGGCCGGTGTTGCTGTGCGAGTAGTGCGACGGCGGGTTCTTGTAGACGTAGGCGAGCGAGCCGAACTCGCAGGTCCACTTCTCCATCATCTCCGTCATGGTCTCGTTCACGACCACGTCCAGCTCGTATTCCAGCAGGCGGATCTTCTGGATGGTGAAGATCAGCGAAGTACCGTCCAGAAACGTCGCCGAGCGCCTGTGGATGGTGAGCGTGCCCGAGGGGAAGATGTTGCCCGCCTTCATCGAGTTCAGCATCTGGGTGCTGGCGATGTCGACCCGCTTGGTGAACGTGAACTCGAAATTGCGGTTGCGTTCGAGGTCCGCGTACTGCTTCTCCCGTTCGCCTTGCAGCGTGGCCGCCTTTTCGGCTTTTTGCGGGTCGGCAGGCGCGAAGGCGTTCGGATCCCTGGCGATGCTTTCGAGCTTCTTGTTGAAGGCCGCGCCGAGGGCATCGCGCTGGTCCTGGTGGGCTTTCCAGTCTGCCTCGGAAAAATTGCCGCCACGCTGGGCTTTCGCGAAAGACTCCTGCAGCCTCTTGTCCCGCTTCTGGTAATCGTCGCTTGCCGCATGCATCGCACGCAACTCGTTGCTGCCTTGCTTGTCTGCTCTGCCGCTCGCGAGGGTGAAGGCCGCTGCCGCCTTGCTGGCGTTCTTGCGCTCGTCCTCGTTGTGCAGCTTCCAGTTGAGCGTCTCCACCAGGATCTGCCCCTGGAAGCCTTCGGACGCTGCTTCGCCCACGACCGGCACGCGGGTGGGGCGCAGCAGAACCAGGAAGATGTCGGCGCCGTTGTTGGACATCAGAGGGCCAATGGGTGGAAGAAGGGGGCCGTGGGCAGGTTGTCCTTGCCGAGGGTCTTCAGATACATCATCTTGATGTTCTTGAAGTTGAGGGTCCAGCTTTCCCTCACCTCCTTGGACAGGCCATCGTCTGACACCTCCAGGGTGCAGTCGGCAAAGTAGCCCTGGGTACAGACGACGGTGAAGCCAGGTTGATGGATGGCCCGGCCTTGCTGCTTGATGTGCAGCACCGTGATGGACGCGCTGAGCACGGGCAGGTGGTTGTCCAGGCAGAAATGCATCTGCGAGGAGCCGACGTCAAACCGCTTCTTGAAGGTCAGCGGCTGCATCTTGATGCTGACGGGCGTACCCAGCCCCGCCATCGAGGCCGCAGCGGCAGCAGCCGCGGCGGCCAGGCCGCTGGCTTTGCTCTTGGGGTCCTTGAGGGCCTGCATGCCCCAGCCGAACTCCAGCAGCTCGATCGAGCCTTCCCAACCTTCGAGCAGGCCCTCGCCCACCACCGGCCCGGCGCCGGTGATGAGTTGCATGAAGATGTTCGAACGACTCATGAACAGTCAGAGGAAGGCTGCGACGAAGAGGACAAACGAGCTTTGCGCATGTAGTGCCTGACCCAGCGGCTGCCGTGGAACCGGCTTTGGCTCCGGCATCACATCGCCAAGCGATATGAGCCTTCACCGCAGCGCAAGCGCTGTGCCGGGCCACTGGCAGCGCCCCCTTGAGGGGGCCGGCGAAGCCGGTAGGGGGTGGGCCCGTTCAGGCCGACGGCGAAGCCGTGCCGGCCGGGATGTCCCAGTTGTAGGTCTTGGGCGCGCCGAGCTTGCCGGTCTTGTTGTCCTGCGGCTTGTATTCGATCTTGACGGTCTTGAAGACCATTTCGACCTTCTGCGTGACGTTGCCTTCCTCGGTGCCGCTCTGGTTGACCTTGGTGATGAAGCAACCTTCCATCGTCATCGTGAAGTAGGTCTCGGGCGTGGCACTGCCCGTGGTCTTCATCATCTGCAGCTCGACCTTGGGGAAGGCCTTGCCGGTGCAGATATAGCCCAGGATCACGGTCGACGAGGTGTCGAAGTAGTGCTCCCAGTTCATCTTGCCGGGGTTGGGCTTGCCGACGGACGCGCCGCCGCCCTTGGTCCAGCTGGTCTCGGCTTCGACTTCCCAGTCCCAGCCCTGGATCTCGATCCACTTTTCCTTGCCCTTCTGGATGGACTCGCCATCGGCCTTGTCGAAGAAGGTGAGGAATGCATTGACTGCCATGTTGATATCTCCTTAGGGGTTCAAAGCGCGGGTGTTGTGGTGGTGGTGAGAGATGACCCGTCCTGCTCCCGCGCCGGCGAGTTCTCCCAACTGTCTTAGGCGGACTTCTCGGACGGCAGCTTGGACACCAGCCGCAGCGACACGGTCAGGCCTTCGAGCTGGTAGTGCGGCTTCAGGTAGAACTTGGACTGGTAGTAGCCCGGTGCGCCTTCCACTTCCGAGACCTCGACCTGGGCGGCCGCGAGCGGGCGACTGGCCTTGGTCTCTTCCGACGAGTTCATCGGGTCACCGTCGACGTAGTTCAGGATCCAGCTGTTGAGCCAGTCCTCCATGGCGTCGCGCGACTTGAAGGAGCCGACCTTGTCGCGCACGATGCACTTCAGGTAGTGGGCGAAGCGGTTGCAGGCGAACAGATAGGGCAAGCGGGCCGCGAGTGCCGCATTGGCGGTCGCGTCGGCGTCGTCGTACTCGGCGGGCTTTTGCAGCGACTGGCCGCTGATGAAGGCCGCGAAGTCACTGTTCTTGCGGTGCACCATCGACAGGAAGCCGTTCTTGCTCAGCTCGGCCTCGCGGCGGTCGGAGATGGCGATCTCGGTCGGGCACTTCATGTCCACGCCGCCGTCATCGGTCGGGAAGGTGTGCGTGGGCAGGCCGGTCACCGCGCCGCCGGATTCGATGCCGCGGATGCGCGAGCACCAGCCGTACTGCTTGAACGAACTGTTGATGTTCACGGCCATCGCATAGGCGGCGTTGGACCAGGTGTACTTGCTGTGGTCGGCGCCCTCGGTGTCTTCCTCGAAGGCAAACTCGTCGACCGGGCTGGTCTTGGCGCCATAGGGCACGCGCGACAGGAAGCGCGGCATGCACAGGGCCAGGTAGCGGGCGTCGTCGGACTCGCGCAGGGACCGCCAGGCGGCGTACTCCGGCGTCGTGAAGATCTTGGTCAGGTCGCGCGGGTTGGCGAGTTCCTGCCAGCTTTCCATCTGCATGACGCTCGGCGCGGCACCGGTCACCAGCGGCGCGTGGGCGGCGGCGGCGATCTTGGACAGTTCGCCGAGCAGCTCGACGTCGGGCGGCGTGTGGTCGAAGTGGTAGTCGCCCACCAGGCAGCCATAGGGCTCGCCGCCGAACTGGCCGTATTCCTCTTCGTACAGGCGCTTGAACAGCGGCGACTGGTCCCAGGCCGTGCCCTTGAAGCGCTTGAGCGTCTTGCCAAGGTCGGTCTTGGAGACATTCATCACGCGGATCTTGAGCTGCTCGTCGGTCTCGGTGTTGTTGACGAGGTAGTGCAGGCCGCGCCAGGCGGATTCCAGCTTCTGGAAGTCCTCGTGGTGCATGATCTTGTTGATCTGCTCGGTGAGCTTGCTGTCGATGGCCGCGATCATGGCCTCGATGGTCTTGACGGCGTCGTCGCTGAGCAGCGTGGTGTTGCTCAGCGCCTGCTGGGCCAGCGTCTGCACGGCCTGCGCCACGGCGCCGCGCGCCTCCTCGGTCTTGGGCTTGAATTCCTTGTTCAGCAGTGCCGCGAAGTCATTGCCTTCGAAGGTCACGCCCGCCAGGGCCGATGCTGACTGTTCCGCTTGGGTCATGTTTGAAACTCCGGTCGTTTCAGGGTGTTCTTGTGGGCTGCGGCTTACTCAGCCTTGGGCGCGTCGGTCAGCGTCTTCAGCAGCGTGGGGTCGGCCAACACCTTGGCGATCAGGTCGCCGGCGCCGCTCTTGCCGTCCATGTAGGTGATCAGGTTGGACAGTTGCTGGCGGGCCTCGAGCAGCTTGTTCAGGCCTTCGACCTTGCGCGCCACAGCGGCGGGCGAGAAGTCGTCCATGCTCTCGAAGGTGATGTCCACCGGCAGGTTGCCCTCGCCGGTCAGCGTGTTCTCGACCTGGAAGGCGACGCGCGGCTTCATGGACTTCATGCGCGAGTCGAAGTTGTCGACATCGATCTCGAGGAACTTGCGGTCGGCCACCGGCGGCAGCGGGTCCTCGGGCTTGCCGGACAGGTCGGCCATCACGCCCATCACGAAGGGCAGCTGCACCTTCTTCTCGGCGCCGTAGAGCTCGACGTCGTACTCGATCTGCACCCGCGGGGCCCGGTTGCGGGCGATGAATTTCTGGCTGCTCTTGCTCATGTCATTGCTCCTTGCGGATGGGATTCAGGGATTCAAAAGGCGGTGCGCCACGACGGACTGCAGGAGGGGCTTTGATGAAGACGACATCGCGGCATTCCTTGCGACTACTGCAGGCTTTCAGGGTCCACGCCCAGCATACGGGCCACCTCGCCGACGGCCTCGGGGGCAAACTCTCGTACCAGCTGCAGGAAGTTGCGGTCGATGAGACGTTGCGCACGGCGCAGCAGGTCGGCCGCGGGGTTGGTGGGCTCGTTCTTCTCGAGGTAGGCGCAGACCAGGTCAATGGCACGCACGGCATCGGCGCGGCTCTCGATCGCGCCCAGGCCACCACCGCCGCTGCGGCCGCGGCGGGCAGGCGCGGGCGAGTCGCCACCGCCGTCCTGGCCCTGGGCGATGCCCAGGTCGTTGAGCATGCCGGCGAGGTCGTCCGCCGAAGCGTCGATGCTGACCGGGCGCGGCGAGACGGCGATGACGGCGTCCAGCATCGCGCGCAGCGCCGAGAAGTCGGGCACGTCGCCATAGTTGAGGCGCACGGACAGGCAGGCCACCAGCGAATCCAGCGCCGCAACGGCGGCGGGCGCCTGGGTGGCGAGCAGCGGATAGCCGGCCACGGCGTCTGCCAGCATGTTCTCGATCTGGCTGCGCGAGGGTGTCGATTCATCGTCGCGCGCCGCCAGGTCACCCATGGCGATCTCGATGTCGCGCACGCTGATCTGGCCGATGCCGCGGTCGTTCAGCACCAGGCTGGCACGGACGTCGCCCAGCGTGGTGTCCAGGCTGGCCAGCTCGTTGAGGACATTGACCCGCGCAAACGCGTCGCCATCCTCGGGGCGGGGGTGGAGTTCGTCCCACCAGCGCGTCAGCAGCTCTTCGAACAGGCGCAGGCCCGGCGCCAGCGTCGCGAAGCCTTCCAGGCGCAGCCGGGCGCGCAGCAGCAGGTTGGCCACGCGCAGGTCGCGGGTGCGGGCGTTGATGTCGTCGGCCAGGCTGCGCACGGTTCGCCAGTCGGGCGGCTCGGCGGACGCGAACTGGGTTTCGGGTTTGCCCGCAGCCGCCTGGGTCAGTGCCAGGAAGTCGTTGTCGTATTCCAGGTCGGGGCCGCAGACCTCATCCTCGGACACGGGCTGCAGCCACGGCGCCAGCGCGGGGTCGCTGCTGAGCGACGGTGCGGTGTCGGGCGACGGGTCGAAGGGATTGCTGTCCATGGTGGTCCGGGTGAGCTTGCCGATCAGGGCAGGCAGGAGTTCGGGCGGTAAGTAACTGGGGCCGCCGCTTAGTTCCCTGCGGCAGCTCTGTCTGCCGGCAAGGGGAACGGAATGGCGTGTGGCGTCACTCAGCAGGTTGGACGTCCCGCCTGAACGATGAACTCCTCCAGCGACCCGGAAGACAACGACGCGACCATCATCCGGCCCAGTGCCGCCACCGGCCCCGTCGCCGCGGCGCCTGCTCCTGACGAAGCCGTGCCCGCCGTGATGGCAAGCGGCCCGGCTACGCCCGGGGCACCACCTGCGAGCCTCGACCGGCTGGACGGCGGCAACGCCTTGCCCGTTGGCAGCCGCCAGGCCGAGTTCGAGGTCATCCGCGTGCTCGGCGAAGGTGGCTTCGGCATCGTCTACCTGGCCCGCGACCACGCGCTGGAGCGCACGGTGGCGCTCAAGGAATACATGCCCGCCGCCCTGGCCCTGCGCGGCGACAGCTCCCAGGTGCGGGTGCGCTCGGAACGCCACCGCGATACCTTCGAGGCCGGCCTGAAGAGCTTCATCAACGAGGCGAAGCTGCTSGCGCAGTTCGACCAYCCGTCCCTCGTCAAGGTCTACCGTTTCTGGGAGGCCAACGGCACCGCCTTCATGGTCATGCCCTTCATCGAAGGCAAGACACTGAAGGAGACACTGAAGGAAATGCCCGAGCCACCCGGCGAAGCCTGGCTGATGGACATGCTGGCCTCGCTGACCGAGGCCCTGCTGGTGCTGCACGGCGAGCATTGCTACCACCGCGACATCGCACCCGACAACATCATCCTGGTGGCCGGCAGCGGCCGCCCCCTGTTGCTGGACTTCGGTGCCGCGCGCCGCGTCATCGGCGACATGACGCAGGCGCTGACCGTCATCCTCAAGCCCGGCTATGCGCCCATCGAGCAGTACGCCGAGGTGCCCAGCATGAAGCAGGGGCCGTGGACCGATGTCTACGCCCTGGCCGCCGTCGTCTACTGCGCCATCACCGGCCGCACGCCGCCACCCAGCGTCGGCCGCATCGTCAAGGACGACTACGTGCCGCTGGCCCGGCAGGGTGAACTCACGAAGGGCCGCTACAGCGAGCGCCTCGTCAAGGCCGTGGACCGCGCCTTGCAGGTGTTGCCCGACCAGCGCACCCAGTCCATGGCCGAGTTCCGTGAGGACCTGGGCCTGGCAGGCCACTACGCRCCCAAGCCGGGCCAGATGGCGACGCTGATCCAGGCGCCCGCTGCAGCGGCGCCGGCTCCAGCCGCCGTCAAGCGGGCGGCGAGCCGCGGGCCGCTGTGGCTTGGCCTGGGC
>NZ_JBFUMN010000082.1:0-17201 GCF_054049335.1 Roseateles sp. P5_E1 | reverse complement strand
CACCAGGATGGCGCCGTCCATCTGGGCGGCACCGGTGATCATGTTCTTGACGTAGTCGGCGTGGCCGGGGCAGTCAACGTGCGCGTAGTGGCGGTTGGCCGTCTCGTACTCGACGTGAGCGGTGTTGATCGTGATGCCGCGGGCCTTTTCTTCGGGCGCTGCGTCGATCTGGTCGTAGGCCTTGGCCTCGCCGCCGAACTTCTTGGACAGCACGGTCGCGATCGCTGCCGTCAGCGTCGTCTTGCCATGGTCAACGTGGCCAATCGTGCCCACGTTCACGTGCGGCTTGGTCCGTTCAAACTTGCCTTTTGCCATTTTCTTGACTCCAGAGAAAGAGCATTGCCAGTCGGTTGGTTTTGCGTTTCCTCGTGAACCGGAAATCCCTGGTGACTGGCAACCCAGGGCGATCCACGAGAAGACGGCGGCGCAAGCCTCAGGCTCGCGCCGGCTTCTGAATCAGTGAGGTCGGAGCTGCTACGCAGGTCCAACCCCAGACCATTACTTTCCGCGAGCGGTAATGATGGCGTCGGCCACGTTCTTCGGAGCTTCGCTGTAGTGCTTGAACTCCATCGTGTACGTGGCACGGCCTTGCGACATCGAGCGCAGGGTCGTCGAGTAGCCGAACATTTCCGACAGCGGGACTTCGGCCTTGATGGCCTTGCCGCCACCGACCATGTCGTCCATGCCCTGCACCATGCCGCGGCGGCTGGACAGATCGCCCATCACGTTGCCGGCATAGTCTTCAGGCGTCTCGACTTCCACGGCCATCATCGGCTCCAGGATCACCGGCGAAGCCCTGCGGCAGCCTTCCTTGAAGCCCAGGGACGCAGCCATCTTGAACGCGTTTTCGTTCGAGTCGACATCATGGTACGAACCGAAGGTCAGCGTGACCTTGACGTCCACAACCGGGAAGCCAGCCAGCACGCCGTTCGGCAGGGAGTCGATAACACCCTTTTCGACCGCGGGGATGTATTCGCGCGGCACCACGCCGCCCTTGATGGCGTCGACGAACTCGAAGCCCTTGCCAGCTTCCTGCGGCTCGACGGTCARCACGACGTGGCCGTACTGGCCCTTGCCCCCGGATTGGCGCACGAACTTGCCTTCGACGTCCGAAGCCGTCTTGCGGATGGTTTCGCGGTAGGCCACTTGCGGCTTGCCGACGTTGGCTTCCACGCCGAACTCGCGCTTCATGCGGTCGACGATGATTTCCAGGTGGAGCTCGCCCATGCCGGAGATGATGGTCTGGCCCGACTCTTCATCGGTGCGCAGACGGAAGGACGGGTCTTCCTTGGCCAGGCGGCCCAGGGCGATACCCATCTTTTCCTGGTCGGCCTTGGTCTTGGGCTCGACGGCCTGCGAGATCACGGGCTCAGGGAAGACCATCTTTTCCAGCGTGATGATGCTGTCCGGGTCGCACAGGGTTTCGCCCGTGGTGACGTCCTTCAAGCCCACGCAGGCGGCGATGTCGCCGGCCAGAATTTCCGAGATTTCTTCACGCTGGTTGGCGTGCATCTGCAGGATCCGGCCGATGCGTTCCTTCTTGCCGCGGATCGGGTTGTAGACCGAGTCGCCCGACTTCAGCACGCCCGAGTAGACGCGCACGAAGGTCAGCTGGCCGACGTAGGGGTCGGTCATCAGCTTGAAGGCCAGCGCAGCGAACTTCTCTTCGTCGATACGTTGGCGCACGACCGGCTTGTCGTCATCGTCGGTGCCAGGCACCGGCGGGATGTCAGCCGGCGAGGGCATGAAATCGATGATGCCGTCGAGCATGCGCTGCACGCCCTTGTTCTTGAAGGCGGTGCCGCAGAACATCGGCTGGATTTCAGCGGCGATCGTGCGCTTGCGGATGGCCGAGACGATTTCCTCTTCGTCCAGATCACCCGACTCCAGGTACTTGTTCATCAGCTCTTCGCTGGACTCAGCGGCGGCTTCGATGAGGTTTTCGCGCCACTTGACGGCCTCGGCCTGCAGGTCAGCCGGGATGTCTTCGTAGTTGAACTTCATGCCTTGCGAGGCTTCGTCCCAGATGATCGCCTTCATCTTGATGAGGTCGATCACGCCGGTGAACTTGTCTTCGGCGCCGATGGGGATGACGACGGGCACCGGATTAGCCTTGAGACGCAGCTTCATCTGGTCGTAGACCTTGAAGAAGTTCGCGCCGGTGCGGTCCATCTTGTTGACGAACGCGAKGCGSGGCACCTTGTACTTGTTGGCCTGGCGCCASACGGTTTCCGACTGSGGCTGCACGCCACCGACGGCGCAATAGACCATGCAGGCACCGTCCAGCACGCGCATCGAGCGCTCGACTTCAATCGTGAAGTCGACGTGCCCGGGGGTGTCGATGATGTTGATGCGGTGCTCGGGTCGAGCCAGGTCCATGCCCTTCCAGAAGCAGGTCGTGGCAGCAGAGGTGATCGTGATGCCACGCTCTTGCTCTTGCTCCATCCAGTCCATCGTGGCGGCGCCGTCATGCACCTCACCGATCTTGTGGTTCACGCCGGTGTAGTAAAGGATGCGCTCGGTCGTGGTGGTCTTGCCGGCATCGATGTGCGCAGAGATACCGATGTTGCGGTAGCGCTCGATGGGGGTTTTGCGGGCCATGGTTTGCTCCAGAAGACAGGAGCCGCCAGCGGGTTGGTAGAAACCCGAGGCGGCTGAAAGACAGTGAGTTTAGAAGCGGAAGTGCGAGAAAGCCTTGTTGGCTTCAGCCATGCGGTGAACTTCGTCGCGCTTCTTCATCGCGCCGCCACGGCCTTCAGCGGCCTCCAGCAGTTCATTGGCCAGGCGCTGGGCCATCGACTTCTCACCGCGCTTGCGGGCGGACTCCTTCAACCAACGCATGGCCAGAGCCATCCGGCGGACGGGGCGAACTTCCACGGGAACTTGGTAGTTCGCACCGCCGACACGGCGGGACTTCACTTCGACCATGGGCTTCACGTTGTTCAGGGCGACCATGAACACTTCCAGCGGATCCTTGCCGATCTTCTTCTCGACCTGCTCCAGGGCACCGTAAATGATGCGCTCAGCGACGGCCTTCTTGCCCGATTCCATGATGACGTTCATGAACTTGGACAGATCGACGGAGCCGAACTTGGGGTCCGGCAGGATTTCGCGCTTGGGTACTTCGCGACGACGTGGCATGGGATTCTTCCTTCTGCTTCAGTTGGAGGTGGCGTTTGCCGGACTCCGTTGGACAACCACCGACATCTGGGGTTATCCACTTACTCGGCTGACTGACATTTCAGCAGCCGCAACAACGTTGGTTCAGTCAATGCTGACTGAGCCGAACAAACGATTTACTTCTTCGGACGCTTCGCGYCGTACTTGGAACGCGATTGCTTGCGATCCTTGACGCCTTGCAGGTCGAGCGAACCACGGACGATGTGGTAACGAACGCCGGGCAAGTCTTTCACACGGCCGCCGCGCACGAGCACAACGCTGTGTTCTTGCAGGTTGTGGCCTTCACCGCCGATGTACGAGATGACCTCGAAACCGTTGGTCAGACGCACCTTGGCGACCTTACGCAGAGCCGAGTTCGGCTTCTTSGGSGTGGTGGTATAGACGCGGGTGCAGACACCGCGGCGCTGCGGGCAATTCTGCATCGCAGGCGACTTGGATTTGGTGACCTCGGCCTCTCGACCGTGGCGCACCAGTTGATTGATGGTTGGCATAAACGACTTGTTCCCGTTTGAAGTCTGTGAGCCTTCGCTGATTTTTAGGCACGCAGCAATGCGCCGCCCAAAAGGCAAAGAGCCGAGGATTGTAGACCGGCGGGGAATTCGGCACAAGGGTCTGCCCGGATGCATGCGCCATGCCCTGTAAGCTGACGACATGGCCGCCTCCACCCCGCCCGCCGCCTTACCCAGCTTTCCGTTTTCCGCTGCAGACAAGCCGGCCATCGTCATCGACACCCAGGTCGTGATGGACTGGCTGGTGTTCCGCGACTCACGCATTCAGGCTTTGATCACCGCGGTCACCTCGGGCGCGTTGCGCTGGCTGGTAGCGCCACCCATGCGCGATGAGATCCGACATGTGCTGGGTCGCGGCGTCGCGGCGAGCTATGCGCCAGATCTGGTCTTCATCGAGGCACAGTTCGACGCCCACGCGCAGCCGGTCGAGACCATCGAGCCCCAGCCCCTGGCCTCGCGCTTGGTCTGCCGCGACCCCGACGACCAGAAATTCATTGATCTGGCACTCTCGAGCCGGGCGCGCTGGCTGATCTCACGCGACAAGGCCGTGCTGGCGCTGGCCAAGCGCGCCCGGCCGCGCGGGCTGCTCATCATGACGCCGGAACGCTGGTCGCTCGAATGAATCCACCAAAGAAAAAGCCGCCCGCAGCTTGAACCGCGGGCGGCTTCGGAGGGTAGAACCCTCGGGGCTTATTCAGCCGAGCTGTCGCCAGCGTCCACGCCAGCCATCTGTGCAGCGGCCAATTCCTCGGCCTCCTGCAGCGCGATGGCACGGCGCTCGGCGTCGTCCATGGCTTCCTTGACGCGACGCGCCTCGTGGAAGGCCATGCCGGTGCCCGCGGGGATCAGGCGGCCGACGATGACGTTTTCCTTCAGGCCACGCAGCTCGTCGCGCTTGCCCATGATGGCAGCCTCGGTGAGCACGCGGGTCGTTTCCTGGAAGGAAGCGGCCGAGATGAACGAATCGGTCGACAGCGAGGCCTTGGTGATGCCCAGCAGCACGTCCGCGTGGATGGCAATCATCTTGCCTTCCTTGCGCAGACGATCGTTGGTATCCAGCAGCTCCGAACGCTCGACCTGCTCGTTGAGGATGTAGGTCGAATCGCCCGGGTTTGTGATCATCACGCGACGCAGCATCTGGCGAACGATCACCTCGATGTGCTTGTCGTTGATCTTCACGCCCTGGAGTCGGTAGACGTCCTGCACTTCGTCGACGATGTAGCGCGCCAGTTCCTCGATGCCCAGCAGGCGCAGGATGTCCTGCGGATCCGCGGCACCGTCGACGATCAGCTCGCCGCGGTTGACCACCTGGCCTTCGTGCACCAGGATGTTCTTTTCCTTGGGCACGAGTTCCTCGTGGGCCTTGCCGTCCGGGTCGGTGATCTGCAGGCGGATTTTGCCCTTGGTCTCCTTACCGAACGACACGGTACCGGTCTGCTCAGCGAGCACACCGACATCCTTCGGGCTTCGCGCTTCGAACAACTCCGCCACACGCGGCAGACCGCCGGTAATGTCACGGGTCTTCTGGCCTTCGACCGGGATACGGGCGAGCACTTCACCGGGCAGCAGCTCCTGGCCGTCGCGGATCTGGATCAGCGAGCCGACCTGGAAGCCGATGGCCACCGAGTGATCGGTACCCGGGATCTTGACCTCGTGGCCACCAGCGTCCAACAGCTTGACCTGCGGGCGGATCACCTTGGCCGCACCGCGGCGCTTCGGGTCGATGACGACCAGGGTCGACAGACCGGTCACCTCGTCCACCTGCTTGGCGACGGTCACGCCTTCCTCGACGTTCTCGAACTTTGCCTTGCCGGCGAATTCCGTGATGATCGGGCGGGTCAGCGGGTCCCAGTTCGCGAGCACCACACCGGCCTTGATAGTCTGGCTGGCCTTGATGTTCAGGATCGCGCCGTACGGCACCTTGTGACGCTCACGCTCGCGGCCGTGCGGGTCGGAAATGACGATCTCGCCGGAGCGGGAAATCACCACCAGTTCGCCCTTGCCGTTGGTGACGTAGCGCATCGTGGCGTTGAAGCCGATGATGCCGTCCGACTTGGCTTCGACGCTGGAGGCCACCGCTGCACGCGACGCCGCACCGCCGATGTGGAAGGTCCGCATCGTCAGCTGCGTACCGGGTTCGCCGATGGACTGCGCGGCAATGACGCCGACAGCTTCACCGACGTTCACCAGGCCACCGCGGCCGAGGTCGCGGCCATAGCACTTGGCGCAAAGGCCGAAACGTGTGGCGCAGGTCAGCGGCGTGCGGACCTTGATTTCGTCGACACCAGCGGCTTCCAGCACGTCCAGCGTGTCTTCGTCCAGCATGTGGCTGGCACCCAGCAGCGAAATCTGGGTCTCGGGGTGCACAACATCGATCGCGGTGACGCGGCCGAGGACGCGGTCACGCAGCGATTCGATGACTTCACCACCTTCGACCAAGGCACGCATCGCCATGCCGTTGTCGGTGCCGCAGTCATTCTCGATGACCACCAGATCCTGGGTCACGTCGACCAGGCGACGCGTCAGGTAGCCGGAGTTCGCGGTCTTCAGAGCCGTGTCCGCCAGGCCCTTACGAGCACCGTGGGTGGAGATGAAGTACTGCAACACGTTCAGGCCTTCACGGAAGTTCGCCGTGATGGGGGTCTCGATGATGGAGCCGTCCGGCTTGGCCATCAGGCCGCGCATGCCAGCCAACTGGCGGATCTGGGCCGCGCTACCGCGGGCACCCGAGTCGGCCATCATGTAGATCGAGTTGAAGGACTCCTGGTCGACGGTCTTGCCATGACGGTCCACGGTCTTCTCGACCTTGAGGTGGTCCATCATCTTCTTGCCGATTTCGTCGCCGGCCTTGCCCCAGATGTCCACGACCTTGTTGTAGCGCTCGCCGGCCGTCACGAGACCCGAGACGTACTGCTGCTCGATCTCCTTGACTTCCTTCTCGGCGCGCTCGATCAGCGTGTGCTTCTGAGCGGGCACCAGCATGTCGTCGATGGCGATGGAGATACCGGCGCGCGTGGCGAGCTTGAAGCCGCTTTGCAGCAGCTTGTCGGCCAGCACGACGGTTTCCTTCAGGCCGCACTTGCGGAAGGAGGTGTTGATCAGCTTGCTGATTTCCTTCTTCTTGAGTGCCTTGTTGATGTTCGAGAACGGCAGGCCCTTGGGCAGGATCTCGGACAGCAAAGCACGGCCGACGGTGGTGTCCGTTAGCTTGGTCTCGGCCACGAACTCGCCCGTGTCCTTGTCCTTGGTCCACTCGACCAGACGCACGCTGATCTTGGCGGTGATCTCGACGGCACCGTTTTCCAGCGCACGGATCATCTCGGGAATGTCCGAGAAGATCATGCCCTCGCCCTTGCCGTTGGTGCGTTCGCGAGTCGCGTAGTACAGACCCAGCACCACGTCTTGCGACGGCACGATCGATGGTTCGCCGGAAGCCGGGAACAGCACGTTGTTGGAGGCCAGCATCAGCGTGCGGGCTTCCATCTGCGCTTCGATCGACAGCGGCACGTGGACGGCCATCTGGTCACCGTCGAAGTCGGCGTTGAAGGCCGAGCAGACGAGCGGGTGCAGCTGGATGGCCTTGCCTTCAATCAGCACGGGCTCGAAAGCCTGGATGCCGAGGCGGTGCAGCGTCGGGGCGCGGTTCAGCAGGACCGGGTGCTCCTTGATGACTTCTTCAAGGATGTCCCAGACCACCGGCGTGCCGGATTCGACTTCCTTCTTCGCGGCCTTGATCGTCGTCGCGATGCCCATGGCTTCGAGACGGCTGAAGATGAAGGGCTTGAAGAGTTCGAGCGCCATCAGCTTGGGCAGGCCGCACTGGTGCAGCTTGAGCGTCGGGCCGACCACGATGACCGAACGGCCCGAGTAGTCGACGCGCTTGCCCAGCAAGTTCTGGCGGAAGCGACCGCTCTTGCCCTTGATCATGTCGGCCAGCGACTTGAGGGCACGCTTGTTCGCGCCGGTCATCGCCTTGCCGCGGCGGCCGTTGTCCAGCAGCGAGTCGACGGCTTCCTGCAGCATGCGCTTTTCGTTGCGCACGATGATCTCAGGGGCCTTCAGCTCGAGCAGGCGGGCCAGGCGGTTGTTGCGGTTGATGACGCGRCGGTAAAGGTCGTTSAGGTCSGARGTCGCGAAGCGGCCGCCGTCCAGCGGCACCARCGGACGCAGGTCCGGCGGCAGCACGGGCAGCACGTCCAGCACCATCCAGTTCGGCTTGATGCCGGACTTCTTGAAGGCCTCCATGACCTTCAGGCGCTTGGAGTTCTTCTTGACCTTGAGCTCGGAGCCGGTCATGTCGTTGCGCAGGCGATCGATCTCGATGTCGAGATCCATTTCCTGCAGCAGGTTCTTGATGCCCTCGGCGCCCATCAGCGCGATGAACTCGTCGCCGAATTCGATGCGCTTGGCGTCGTAGTCGTCCTCGCTCATGATCGAGAACTTCTTCAGCGGGGTCATACCCGGGTCGACGACCACATACGCTTCGAAGTACAGCACGCGTTCGATGTCGCGCAGCGTCATGTCGAGCACCAGGCCCAGACGCGACGGCAGGCTCTTCAGGAACCAGATGTGCGCGCAGGGCGCGGCCAGGTCGATGTGGCCCATGCGGTCACGACGGACCTTGGTCTGGGTGACTTCAACGCCGCACTTCTCGCAGATGACGCCGCGGTGCTTCAGGCGCTTGTACTTGCCGCACAGGCACTCGTAGTCCTTGATCGGGCCAAAGATCTTGGCGCAGAACAGGCCGTCGCGTTCCGGCTTGAAGGTGCGGTAGTTGATGGTCTCGGGCTTCTTCACCTCGCCGAACGACCAGCTGCGGATCTTCTCCGGAGAAGCCAGGCCGATCTGGATGGCATCGAAATGCTCATCGGGGGTGAATTGCTTGAATAGGTCGAGTAGTCCCTTCATGCATCTGCTCCTTAGTTCTTGACCAGTTCAATGTCGATGCCAAGGGAACGGATTTCCTTGACCAGAACATTGAAGGATTCCGGCATGCCGGCTTCGATGGCGTGTTCGCCCTTGACGATGGACTCGTACACCTTGGTGCGCCCGTTCACGTCATCGGACTTGACCGTCAGCATTTCCTGCAGGATGTAGGAGGCGCCATAGGCTTCCAGCGCCCAGACTTCCATTTCGCCGAAACGCTGGCCGCCGAACTGCGCCTTGCCGCCCAGCGGTTGCTGCGTGACGAGCGAGTACGGGCCAGTCGAACGGGCGTGCATCTTGTCGTCCACCAAGTGGTGCAGCTTCAGCACGTGCATGTAGCCGACGGTGACCGGGCGCTCGAACTGCTCGCCGGTGCGGCCGTCGCACAGCCAGGCCTGGGTGCGCGTAGCGGTCAGGCCCTTCTTGGCGGCAATGTCGTCCGGGTACGCCAGCTTGAGCATGCCGCGGATTTCTTCTTCCTTGGCACCATCGAAGACCGGCGTCGCGAAGGGCACGCCCTTGGCGAGGTTCGCGGCCATCTCCAGCACTTCGTCGTCCGTCAGGTCTTCGATGCGTTCCGTCTTGCCACCGCTCTGGTTGTAGAGCTGGTCGAACAGCTTGCGCAGCTCGGCAACCTTGGTGTGCTGCTGCAGCATGTCGCCGATGCGCTGGCCGATGCCCTTGCCGGCCCAGCCCAGATGCACTTCGAGAACCTGACCCACGTTCATCCGCGAGGGCACGCCCAGCGGATTCAGCACGATGTCGGCAGGCGTGCCGTCGGCCATGTAGGGCATGTCTTCGATCGGGGTGACCTTGGACACCACACCCTTGTTGCCGTGACGGCCGGCCATCTTGTCGCCAGGCTGCAGGCGGCGCTTGACGGCCAGGTAGACCTTGACCATCTTCAGCACGCCAGCGGGCAGCTCGTCGCCCTGCGTCAGCTTCTTGCGCTTTTCTTCAAAAGCCAGGTCGAAGCTGTGGCGAGTCTGGTCGAGCGAGTTCTTAATCGACTCGAGCTGGTTGGCGATGTCTTCCTCGGCGGGACGGATGTCGAACCAATGGAACTTCTCGACCGAGGCCAGGTATTCCTTGTCGATGGCCGTGCCCTTGGCGATCTTCTGCGGGCCGCCGTTGGCGAGCTTGCCGACGAGCAGCTTCTCGATACGGTCGAAGGCGTCGCTCTCGACGATGCGCAGCTGGTCGTTCAGGTCCAAGCGGTAGCGCTTGAGCTCGTCGTCGATGATCTGCTGGGCGCGCTTGTCGCGCTGGATGCCTTCACGGGTGAAGACCTGCACGTCGATGACGGTGCCGTTGGTGCCTTGGTCGACACGCAGCGACGTGTCCTTCACGTCCGAAGCCTTCTCGCCGAAGATGGCGCGAAGCAGCTTCTCTTCCGGCGTCAGCGTCGTCTCGCCCTTGGGCGTGACCTTGCCGACCAGCACGTCGCCAGGGTTCACCTCGGCACCGACGTAGACGATGCCCGACTCGTCCAGACGGCCGAGTTGTTGCTCCGACAGATTCGGGATGTCGCGGGTGATTTCCTCGGCGCCCAGCTTGGTGTCACGCGCGTTGACGACCAGTTCCTCGATATGGATCGAGGTGTAGCGGTCTTCGGCAATGACGCGTTCGGAGATCAGGATCGAGTCTTCGAAGTTGTAGCCGTTCCAGGGCATGAACGCGACCAGCATGTTCTGGCCCAGGGCCAGCTCACCGATGTCGGTGGACGCGCCGTCGGCAATGATGTCCTCGGCTGCCACCTTGTCGCCACGGCGCACGATCGGGCGCTGGTGGATGTTGGTGTTCTGGTTGGAACGCTGGTACTTGATCAGGTTGTAGATGTCGACACCGACCTCACCGGCCACGGTCTCGTCATCGTTCACGCGGATCACGATGCGGTTGGTGTCGACATAGTCGACGACGCCACCGCGGCGAGCCGCGACCACCGTACCCGAGTCCTTCGCAGCCACGCGCTCGACGCCCGTACCCACGAAAGCCTTCTCAGGGCGCAGCACCGGCACGGCCTGGCGCTGCATGTTGGCGCCCATCAGTGCGCGGTTCGCGTCATCGTGCTCGAGGAAGGGCACGAGCGAGGCTGCCACCGATACGATCTGCGTCGGCGCCACGTCCATGTACTGGATGCGCTCAGGCGACGTCAGCACCGACTCGCCGTTCTCACGGGCCGAGACCAGCTCGTCCGTCAGCTCGCCAGTGGTGTTCAGCGTCGCATTCGCCTGGGCGATGACGTACTTGCCTTCCTCGATGGCAGACAGGTAGTCGATCTGGTCGGTGACGTGGCCGTCAACAACGCGGCGATACGGCGTTTCCAGGAAGCCGTACTCGTTGAGCTGAGCGAACAGCGCCAGCGAGTTGATCAGGCCGATGTTCGGGCCTTCCGGCGTTTCGATCGGGCAGACGCGACCGTAGTGGGTCGGGTGCACGTCGCGGACTTCGAAGCCAGCGCGCTCGCGGGTCAAACCACCCGGGCCAAGAGCGGAAACACGACGCTTGTGCGTGATTTCCGACAGCGGGTTGGTCTGGTCCATGAACTGCGACAGCTGCGACGCCCCGAAGAACTCCTTCAGCGCCGCGGAAATCGGCTTGGAGTTGATCAGGTCGTGCGGCATCAGGGCTTCGGTCTCGGCCTGGCCCAGACGCTCCTTGACGGCCTTCTCGATGCGGGCGAGGCCCGAGCGGTACTGGTTTTCGGCCAGTTCGCCCACGCAACGCACGCGACGATTGCCCAAGTGGTCGATGTCGTCCACTTCGCCGCGGCCATTGCGCAGCTCGACGAGGATCTTGACGACGTCAAGGATGTCCTCGTTGGACAGGTTCATGTTGCCTTCGGGCGTGTCACGGCCGACACGCGCGTTGAACTTCATGCGGCCGACACGGCTCAGGTCGTAGGTGTCGGTGCTGTAGAACAGGCGATTGAACAGCGCTTCGACGGCGTCTTCCGTCGGCGGTTCGCCGGGGCGCATCATGCGGTAAATGGCGACGCGGGCGGCCAGCTGCGTTTCGGTCTCGTCAGACGCCAGCGTCTGCGAGATGTAGGCGCCTTCGTCCAGCTCGTTCGTGAACAGGCACTGGATTTCCTTGACGCCGGCCTGGCGCAGCTTCTTCAGCAGCGCGTCGGTCAGTTCGTCATTGGCCTTGGCGATGATCTCGCCGGTATCGGCGTCGATCATGTTCTTGGCCAGCACGCGGCCGACCAGGAAGTCCTCGGGCACCGAGATGTGCTGCGTGCCGGATTGCTCCAACTGGCGCGCATGGCGGGCCGTGATGCGCTTGTCCTTCTCGACGATGACGGCACCCGACTTGTCGACGATGTCGAAACGGGCGACTTCACCCTTCAGGCGGTCGGCAACGAATTCGAGCTGCGCGCCAACATCCATCAGGCGGAAGTTGTCGAACACGAAGAAGTGGGCCAGGATCTGTTCCGGCTTCAGGCCGATGGCCTTGAGCAGGATGGTGACCGGCATCTTGCGGCGGCGGTCGACGCGGAAGTACAGGATGTCCTTCGGGTCGAACTCGAAGTCCAGCCAGGAGCCGCGGTAAGGAATGATGCGAGCGCTGAACAGCAGCTTGCCCGAACTGTGGGTCTTGCCCTTGTCGTGCTCGAAGAACACGCCCGGCGAACGGTGCAGCTGCGACACGATGACGCGCTCGGTACCGTTGACGATGAAGGAGCCGTAGTCGGTCATCAGGGGCACTTCGCCCATGTAGACCTCTTGCTCCTTGATTTCCTTGACCGTCTTGGCCTGCGGGCTCTCACGGTCATAGATGATCATCTGCAGGCGCGCGCGCACGGCGGCTGCATAGGTCAACCCACGCTGTTGGCACTCACGGGTGTCGAACGGCGGCTTGGCGATGTTGAACTCGAGGAACTTCATCTCGACGAAACCGTTGTGCGAAACAATCGGGAACGCCGAAAGGAAAGCCGCCTGCAGCCCTTCGGGCTTGCGTTTGGCGGCGGGCACGTCCTTTTGCAGGAAGGCCACGTAGCTGTCCTTCTGCATCGTGAGCAGATAGGGAACGTTGAGAACGCTCTCGCGCTTGCCGAAGCTCTTGCGGATCCGCTTGCGCTCGGTATAGCTGTAGGGGGTTGCTTGCGCCATAAACACTCCGTGTCGAGCCCACCCCTGGCCGTGGGGCGAGCCGCGTCGGCGACTGGCTGGCTCACTCACCCAGAACGGGCGGCTGCCTAGCTTGGTGGTTGGCCACTACCAACCGCTGGCGGACAACTTCGGCATTGCACCGAAGTCCGACCAAACTGGTTCTCTGCAGTCGGATCAGAGAACACGTGAAAGAACCGCGCATCATACCCGCGCGAGGTCTTTCACCTGTTCTCAAGCAGGATTAACCCGCAAAGACAAAAAAGGGGAAGCCCAAAGGCAACCCCTTTTCTAGTCAGTGGGGCCGGACCTGCTGCACAGGCCCCACCCCAAAGTCTTACTTCAGCTCAGCCTTGGCGCCGGCTTCCACCAGCTTCTTGACTGCAGCTTCGCCGTCGGCCTTGGAAACGGCTTCCTTGACGTTCTTCGGAGCGCCGTCGACCAGGTCCTTGGCTTCCTTCAGACCCAGGCCCGTGATTTCACGGACGGCCTTGATGACGGAGACCTTCTGCGCGCCGGCTTCGGTCAGCACGACGTTGAACTCGGTCTTCTCTTCAACGGCAGCAGCGGCGCCGCCGCCGGCGCCACCGGCGGCCGGAGCAGCCATCGAAGCGGCGGACACGCCGAACTTCTCTTCAATTGCCTTGACCAGATCGTTCAGCTCCAGAACGGTCATGCTGTCCAGCGAGGCCAGGAAAGCGTCTTTATCGAATGCCATGATGAATTTCCTTAAAACAGATTGATTGCGTGTAACGCGTAGTTCGTCGATCAGGCGGCAGCCGGGGCTTCTTCAGCAGCAGCTTCCGTAGAAGCGGCGCCTTCGCCACGCTTTGCAGCCAGGGCAGCCAGCACGGCCGCGGTGCGTTGCACCGGCGACAGCAGCAGGCCTGCGATTTGCGACAGCAGCACTTCCTTGCTCGGGACGGATGCCAGCGCCTTCACGCCGTTCACGTCCAGAGCCTTGCCACCGTACGCACCGCCCTTGATGACGAGCTTGTCGTTGGTCTTGGCAAAGTCAGCGATGACTTTGGCAGCCGCGACAGCGTCTTCCGAAAAGCCGTAGATCAGCGGGCCGACCATGCTCTCCGAAGCAGCCTCGAACGGGGTGCCGGCGACAGCGCGACGCGCCAGGGTGTTCTTCAGCACGTGAAGATACACACCTTGGGCGCGCGCGGTGACGCGCAGCTTGTTCAAGGCTTCAACGGTGAGGCCACGGTACTCGGCCAGCGCCAGCGTCTGCGACTTGGCAGCTTGCGCTGCGACGTCGGAGACAACGACTGCCTTCTCGTTGCGATTGAGACTCAAGGTCTACTCCTCACATTTGCTCTCTCGGCCTTGCGGCTTTGGGAGCGCCAGGGATTCAGCGACCATCTGTCAGGAAACCCACCCCGATGGCTCGGAGCAGCAAACCCTTCAGCGGGACCGCCATCTGCGTTGGTTCTCAACTTGCGCCGAGATTTAAGGGGTCTCCACCAACGGTCTTGGATGACGCGCCGCCCCGGCGAACCGGAGCAGCGCCCCACCAATCTTGTCGCCTAGGGCCAGACTCGCCCCAAGCAGATTCAGCACTCCAGACCGCGAGGGCCTGGTGTTGATCAGGCCGCGTTGGCCTGAGCGTTGATCGACGCGATTTCGACTCGGGCGCCGACGCCCATCGTCGAAGACACGGCCACCTTGCGCAGGTAGATGCCCTTGCTCGACGCCGGCTTGCTCTTGTTCAGAGCTTCGATCRGCGCGCGGAGGTTGCCTTCCAGCTTGTCGGTGTCGAACGAGCGACGGCCGAGGGTGCCGTGGATGATGCCGGCCTTGTCGACGCGGAACTGGACCTGGCCAGCCTTGGCGTTCTTGACGGCAGTGGCGACGTCCGGGGTCACGGTGCCRACCTTSGGGTTAGGCATCAGGCCGCGCGGGCCCAGGATCTGACCCAGAGTACCGACGACACGCATCGTGTCGGGCGAGGCGATGACCACGTCGAAGGGCATGTCGCCCGCCTTGACGCGCTCGGCCAGGTCTTCCATGCCGACGACGTCGGCGCCGGCGGCGCGGGCTTCATCAGCCTTGGCACCTTGGGCGAACACGGCGACGCGCTTGGTCTTGCCGGTGCCGTTGGGCAGCACGACGGCGCCACGAACGACCTGGTCCGACTTCTTGGCATCGATGCCGAGCTGAACGGCGACGTCGATAGATTCATCGAACTTGGCCGAGGCCAGGCTCTTGACCAGGTCCAGGGCTTCGGTCAGCGCGTACAGCTTGGTCGACTCGACCTTGCCAGCCAGCGCCTTTTGCTTCTTGGTGAGCTTGGCCATGTCAGACCCCTTCCACAATGATGCCCATCGAGCGGGCGGAGCCGGCGATGGTCTTGACTGCGGCGTCCATGCTGGCGGCCGTCAGGTCCTTGGTCTTGATCGTTGCGATCTCTTCCAACTGGGCGCGGGTCAGCTTGCCGACCTTATCCAGGTGGGGGCGCTGCGAGCCCTTCTCGATCTTCGCGGCCTTCTTGATCAACACGGTCGCCGGGGGCGACTTGATGACGAAGGTGAAGCTCTTGTCTGCGAACGCGGTGATGACCACCGGCAGCTTCATGCCGGGCTCGAAGCCACCAGCCGAAGTCTGGGCGTTGAACGCCTTGCAGAATTCCATGATGTTCAGGCCACGCTGACCAAGCGCGGGACCCACCGGGGGCGAAGGGTTGGCCTTGCCGGCCGGAATTTGCAGCTTGATGAAGCCGACAATCTTCTTTGCCATGTTTTCTCCAATCCAGTGCCCGGGCGGCAAGCCTGAACACCTGAGTGCTAGCGCATCGGACTCGGACCGAAGTCCTTACCTTTGCTCCTCTTGTCCGCCTCTCGTTGCAGACTGATCACGGGTCGACGTTAGGGGACGCCGGCCGAACCCAGGATTCTACTCTGCTGCTCAAATTTCAGGCTATGCAGCCCTTCACTTGGACGTCAGAGGTGCGCGTCGGACCTTTTGCCTTAGCCCTGCGGGCAGCGGCGAAAAGTTTGACGACGCATCGTCAAACTTTTTCGACCTGCGAGAAGTCCAGTTCCACCGGCGTCGCGCGGCCGAAGATCGTGACCGACACACGCACCTTGGACTTGTCGTAGTTGACCTCTTCGACCGAGCCGTTGAAGTCGGTGAAGGGGCCTTCCTTGACGCGCACGACCTCGCCGACCGTCCACTCGACCTTGGGCCGTGGCTTCTCGACGCCTTCCTGCATCTGGTTGACGATCTTCATGACCTCGGCCTCCGAGATCGGGGCCGGGCGGTTCTTTGCGCCGCCCACAAAGCCCGTCACCTTGGACGTGTGCTTGACCAGATGCCAGGACTCGTCGTCCATCGCCATTTCCACCAGCACATAGCCCGGGAAGAAGCGGCGCTCGGTGACGGCTTTCTTGCCGTTCTTCAGCTCGACGACTTCTTCGGTTGGCACCAGGATGCGGCCGAACTTGTCCTGCATGCCGGCGCGGTCAATGCGCTCGCGCAGGTTGCGTTCGACAGCCTTTTCCATGCCCGAGTAGGCATGGACGACATACCAGCGCTTGGGCAGGCCCGTCGGGGCTTCGGTCGTGACGACTTGTTCTTCAGACATCAAGATTCCTTGCGATCAGCGCTTCCAGCCCAGGATCAGGTCGTACAGCACCCATTCCAACGTCTTGTCCGTCATCCACAGGAAGAGCGCCATGACGACGACGAAGGCAAACACATAGCCCGTCATCTGGGTCGCTTCCTTGCGGGTCGGCCAGACCACCTTCTTGACTTCACGCGTCGAGTCGCGGCCGTAGGCGATCAGCGCTTTGCCGTGTTCAGACGTAAAGAAAGCCGCCACGCCGGCGGCCAACAACACGAGCAGCGAGGCCCACTGCGCCAGCGGGCCTTGCTTGGACAGGCCGTAGTAGGCCGCCAGCGCGCCAATCAGCAGCAGTACCGCAACGGCCAGCTTGGCCTTGTCGGCGCCGCTGGTCACGGTCTCGACTTGGGGAGGATTCGCCATCACTTCACTTTCACGCGCCGCTTTGAAGCGGCTGTCAGACGCTGCCAAGGTTTGTCGCCATCAGCAGCAAGGCCCGCCGAGATCTCTCTCGCGGGCCGATGCTTGTTGCCAGGAAACCAACCGTCGTGATCAGCGACTGTTGGCAGGGGCAGAGGGTCTCGAACCCCCAACCTTCGGTTTTGGAGACCGACGCTCTGCCAATTGAGCTATGCCCCTGTGGCCTTGAAAAACTTACGCGAGGATCGTGGCGACGACGCCCGAGCCGACAGTGCGACCACCTTCACGGATGGCGAAGCGCAGGCCGGTTTCCATCGCGATCGGCGCGATCAGCTTCACGGTGATGCCGACGTTGTCGCCGGGCATGACCATTTCCTTGTCCTTGGGCAGCTCCACCGCACCGGTCACGTCCGTGGTACGGAAGTAGAACTGGGGACGGTAGTTGTTGAAGAACGGGGTGTGGCGGCCGCCCTCTTCCTTGGA